>DAIDMG010000001.1 GCA_027449105.1 Acidiphilium sp.
GGCATGTGGTTCTCCCACCACGAGATCACGATGAAGGCCACGGGCGAGGCCGTACCCACCGCAGTGCGCTCCCTGGCCCGCTCGATCATGCGCCAGATCATGCGGCGACATCGCCGCCCTGATCTGTGCCACATCTCCATGCGCCTCGACCACCGCGCCGCCTGCCTCGCCGCCCCAACCAGGGCCGCCCAGGCCGGGCGTGTCGGCTGGTGGGTCAACCTGTCCACGATGGAGCGGGGCAGGAAGATCGCCGTGCCTCTTCTGACCTACGATCACCACCGCAACCGGCGTGGTCAGGTCAGCAACGGCGTGCTCGTGACCGGGGATCGCAACACAGGCAAGCTCCTGTTCGGCGTTGTCACCGACATCGGGGCGGATTGCGCCGCCAGCCGTGCCGCCTATGAGCCCAGACGGGATGCGATGGCTCTCGACTTCGGTCTGTCTATCCTGTTTGCCGGCGATGACGGCGCGCTGCTTGGCAAGGACTGGCTGAAGGCGCTTCGTGCCTATGATCATCGCATCACGGAGATCGCCAGGGGCATGCAGCGCCGGGGGCGGAAGCCGCGAGAGAGCGCCCGCTACCGCAAGGCGGTGACCGCCCTGCGCGGCTGGATCAGGACCGAGGTGGGGCGCGTCCTGAACGCGCTCGTCACTGCCAGGCGGCCGGCGGCGCTGGTGCTTGAGCGGTTGGACTTCCGGAGCCCGGCGCTGTCGTCCCGGTTGAACCGCATCATCCAGAACTGCGGTCGAGCGGTGATCCGCGCCAAGCTGGCCGATCTCCAGGATCGCTTCGGTGTCACGTCCGAAGAGGCGAACCCGGCCTACACGTCCCAGACCTGCTCGTGCTGCGGCTATGTGGACAGGCGAAATCGCCCGTCACAAGGCATCTTCCATTGCCTGCGGTGCGGCCAAAGAATGCACGCCGATGTCAATGCGGCACGGAATATCGGGCGACGCCGTGCGTCGCCTATCGGTTCCGTGTTCCAGTCGAAGGCGGCGATCCTCGCTGAACTGCTGCGCCGGTTCAACGAGCGAAGGGTGCTCGGCACCCGATCCGGTGGGAGGGGTTCCACCGCCGACCCGCGATTGGCCAATCCCTACTTCAGTGGGGAGAAGCCAACAGCAGCCCGGATGTCGAAAGCAAGGCCGCTACCAGATCTGGTGGCGGTTGAGCTAACTCGATAGTGCCCACGGCCTCGATGCCCATGGACAGGTTTGCGACGGCTCGTCGGCAAGAAGAAAGCGGCGACGTGGATAAGCAGGTTTGGCGTCTTGCCATGAAGTGGGTCGCACCTTCAGGGTACTGCGTCTTGGTGTCGAGAACGCAAAGATAAGGAAGCCGACCTTTTGCAAAATCGCTTCATTGATTGGAGGGCGTGGCGTTGCAGAGGGGTTGCTCGGCGGGACTATCGGACTCACCTACAGAATGATGACGGGTCAGGATCGGAGCACCGCCATGACAGTCGTGGAAACTGACGTACCGGCGCGGCTAGACCGGCTGCCTTGGGCCAGGTTCCATTGGCTGGTTTTGATCGGACTTGGGGTTGCCTGGATCTTGGATGGGCTGGAGGTGACGCTGGTCGGTTCCCTGTCTGGCGCGATTGCACAGAGCCCGGTCCTGCACATGTCGGCGTCGCGTGTTGGCGACAGCGCCAGCGCCTATTTGGCGGGCGCTGTCATCGGCGCGCTCGGCTTCGGGTGGCTTGCCGATCGGCTGGGGCGCAAGCGGCTTTTCGGGGTGACAGTGTTGATTTATCTGAGCGCGACCCTGGCCACCGGGTTTGCCTGGAGTTTCGCATCGTTCGTCGTATTTCGTGCTCTAACAGGAGCGGGCATCGGAGGGGAGTATACGGCCGTTAACGCGGCGATTCAGGAAATGATCCCCGCGCGGCAGCGTGGATTCGCGGATCTCGTGGTAAATGGCTCGTTCTGGATTGGAGCCGCCATCGGAGCCGGCGGCTCGCTCATCGCCCTCGATCCGCACATGATCCCACCCGGATTGGGATGGCGGATCGCTTTTGGACTTGGCGGGATCCTGGGCCTCGGTGTGCTGCTGTTACGGCGCTGGATTCCTGAAAGCCCGCGTTGGCTGATGACCCACGGCGAGCCGGAGCTAGCCGAGCAGGTGGTACGACAGATCGAGACCAGCGTAGAGGTGCAAAAGGGGCTGCTGCCCCCAGTTCCGCCGGAGCGGTTGCGATTGCGAACCGACGTAAAGTCCTGGTTTGGTGCTGGAATGGTCGCATTGGCGACGCGCTACCGACAGCGCACCATGTTGGGGCTGGTCCTTATGGCGAGTCAGGCGTTCTGCTACAATGCTGTGTTCTTCACATACGCACTGATCCTGACACGGTTCTACGGCGTGAGGGCCGGTGCGGTGGGCTTGTTCATCCTGCCATTTGCAGTGGGCAATTTTCTTGGCCCGTTGCTTTTGGGGAAGCTGTTCGATGTGCTTGGGCGGCGGGTGATGATCGCGGGAACATACGCGGCGTCCGGTGTGTTGATGGCAGTGAGCGGCTGGCTTTTCGCACGGCGCGAGTTGTCGGCGATCGGGCAGACTGAAACGTGGACGGCGATCTTCTTCGTTGCTTCAGCGGCGGCGAGTTCCGCTTATCTGACTGTGGGCGAGAGTTTTCCGCTGGAGATCCGAGCGGTGGCGATCGCGTTGTTCTACGCGTTTGGCACGCTCATCGGTGGTGTGGGAGGGCCGGCGCTGTTTGGGGCGCTGATCCAGGGCGGGTCGCGAACCGCCCTGATGTGGGGCTACGAGCTCGGCGCGCTCTTGATGCTGGCCGCAGCCGGGATGGCGTGGGCTCTGGGAATCGCGGCAGAGCGGCGTTCCCTCGAGGCCGTTGCACCGCCGCTGGCCGCAACTCCGGATTAGAAATAATTATGCGTTCAAGTCGTGCAGAGTCCGCAGGCAACATCCGTGTGTTAGAGAATGCACCGGGGCGGCAGGCCAAACCGTCTGCGCGTGTTTTTGGCCGTTGCCGCATGTTCGTACGTGGTCGGGCTTTTCTCCTCGCTCATGATCTACGTTGATCACGCCAAGCATTTTCCCGGAGATCATTCGGATGGTACATCGCGGCAGGGTGTCGGCGTCAATGATGCGGCCCACAATGCCATACGGGCCAGCGGTACGGACCAGACAGCATTTATCGAAGCAGGCTGCCCCAGGTTTGTGGGTCTGTCTGGGTGGGCAAGGACGGGCCGTGCAGTGAACCACGGCTTGACTCAGATCAATGATCAGCCGTCGATGACACCGCATAATCCGCGTGATCGAGAAAGGGTGCGTAGCCGCGGAAGCACAAGACTCTTGTCCGCATGCTTCTGAACTGATCTTGTGGCCCCTATTCCGGTGATAGCTTTGAGCAGAGGGCCGTCGGGCCGCGCGACAATGAACATTCAGGCCAAACGAGGATAACAGCATGATGTGGGGTTACGGACCGGGTTATGGCTACGGCGGCGGGTGGCATGCATGGGGGCCAATGATGCTGTTCGGGGGATTTTTCGGCTTTGCCTTCCTGCTTTTGGTAATCGTGGCCGGGGCTTGGGCGATTCGCTCGATGGGGCGCGGACACCAGTGCTATCCTTCGGCACAAGGTGTACCGCCCCAAACCGAGCGAACCTCGCGCGGTCTTGAAATCCTTGATGAACGTTACGCGCGTGGTGAGCTGGAGCGTGAAGAATATCTCCAGCGCAAGAAGGACCTTCTCGGGCCTTGATCGTGATTTTGGGGCGCATTTCCGTTTCCCCAAATTAGACCCGGCGCGAGCCACCAGTCCTTCGAATGGGTTGCCCGATTCTTCCTGGCCGTTGTTGACTTCCATGACGATGTGCGGTGTGGCATGAGCCGGATCGCCATGTCCGTGGAACCATTCGACTAAGCGGGCCCGGCCTGCACATATGCCACGTTGCACGACCCGACGGTGGGCGGAATGCGCAACGCGGAGCCGACAAGACGAGGCCAGATTTAGGAGCGTTTTCGGGGCTGGAATGACGTTTCGGGCGTTCGGCGGCCCGCGCGCGGGATTGCCCCGCAACTCTTTATGGGTTCCAGGTCTTGATCCCCCCGGAAGTCAATGCTTTTTGGAGCATGGCACCTTCTCGAGCGTGGTTTCTGGGCAGGTTGGCATCCGGGGAGACGGGTCGCGGTGGAAGCAGCGAAGCAAAATATCATTTTTATTGCGGCCGCAATCATAACAGGCGTGATATCGATCGCGTTCGGAATCGGGATAACACGCGCCAGTGCGCTCTTCGCTCACGTCACGGCGCATCGACTGTGGCTCACGCTGCTACTTTGCCCGATCGGGCTGGCTGGGATCGTGTTTTTGACGCGCACAGTGTTTCCCGGGGCGCAGGGCTCCGGCATTCCGCAGGCCATGGCGGGGATGACCATGCGAGATCAGGCGAACGTTGATACCGTCCTGTCCCTGCGCATTGCAGTCGGCAAGTTTCTTCTGACTTTGGCCGGCTTTGCGGTGGGCGCCTCGATTGGTAAGGAAGGACCAGCGGTGCAGATCAGCTGCGCCGTGATGAACGTATGCGGGAGATTGGGGCTTGAGCGCAGCCTTTTACTGCAGCGCCTGCTGATTCTTGCGGGAGGAGCGGCAGGAATTACCTGCGCATTCAACGCTCCGGTTGCCGGCGTCTTGTTTGCGATCGAGGAGATGGCTGGAAGTTTTTCCAGCCGAGAGGCGCGCTTGATCATCCTCGCTGCTTTTGGCAGCGGAATTACGCTGTTGCTCCTCCTCGGATATCAGCCCTATTTCGGTTTTTCCCATGCTACCCTGCGACTTGGGCTTGTCTGGCTACTGGTCCCTGTCTGCGCAGTCATTGGCGGGGTTGCTGGTGGTATATTCGCGCAAGTGCTGGTAACACCGAAACGGTTCATGCCGGGCCCGATCAACTGGTTGGCCAAGCATCACCCGATTGGTTTCGCTCTGCTCTGTGGCCTGCTCCTGGCCGCGTTGGGTCTGATTTCGCATGGCCAGATCTTCGATGCGAGCCATCGTGAGGCGCAGGAGGCCTTGACGGAGGGTGTGGTTTTGCCCTTCGGCTTCGCGCCGCTGAAGTTTCTGGCGACACTGATCTCCTATCTTTCGGGGATTCCGGGCGGTATATTCGCTCCTTCGCTGGCCGTGGGAGTGGGACTTGGCACGATGTTCAGTCATCTCGTGCCAGGCGTGCCGGTGGCCGCATTCGCGATGGTGGGAATGGCCGGCTATTTCTCCGGCGTGGTCCAGTCACCGCTGACAGCGACGGCAATTGTGATCGAGATGACCAGCAATCCGGCAATGACCGTCCCGGTCGGGATTGCCGCCATTCTCGGCACAATGGCGTCCCGGCTGGTTTGCAAGGAACCCGTCTATCACGCCATGGCACACCAGTTTTTGCGTGTCGTTGAACGCGAACCGGAACCGACGACGGACGACGATACCACCGGTGCGGAACCCGACTAAATGGTTGCCGCAGGCAAGCACACAGGATTGTTACTCGCGGCTCCGACCATGGCAACTACATTTCGTGACGGTGAGGCCTTGGCCGTGAGAGTCTTGCCTTTTATCTTGGGTGGCTTGGCGGCGCACTGCGACGCGATTTGATTTGTTGCTGGTGCAAAATAGGATTGTCTTGATGTCTTATACAAAAATGCCGAAAACCGCGACCAGGCGTCGGGCCAACCCGATGAGCAAGCTCGAACGGCGTGCAAGCCGCAGCCTTGCGTCGATTTATGGGTTACGAATGCTCGGCCTGTTTCTGATTCTGCCGGTTTTCTCGGTCTACGCGAGATCTCTGCCGGATGGGCATGACCGTTTCCTCGTCGGTCTAGCGCTCGGCATTTACGGCCTAACGCAGGCCTGCTTGCAAATTCCTTTTGGCATCGCGAGTGACCGTTACGGGCGTAAGCCGGTCATGATTCTTGGGCTGGTGATCTTTGCGCTTGGTTCCTTCGTGGCGGGCTTTTCACACACGCTGCCAATGATCATCCTTGGCAGAGCCGTGCAGGGCGCGGGGGCGATTTCGGCTGCCATTTCGGCAATGATCGCGGATGCCACCAGACCGGAAAACCGTACAAGGGCGATGGCGCTTGTTGGGATGACCATCGGCGCAAGCTTCATCATTGCACTCGTTCTTGGGCCGTTGCTCTATCATTCGATATCGGTTCCAGGAATGTTCCTGCTCACTGGCGTTCTCGCGGTAGGCGCAGTCCTCGTTGTGAAGTTTGTTGTTCCCGATGTGAACATGGGCGCGTTCGATTCTGTCCAGCCAGATGACGAGAGCAGCAGTGTGTTTACTCCTGCACTCCTCAGGCTGGACTTTTCGATTTTCGCGCTTAATTTCATGCAGGTTGCACTGTTCCTGGTTTTGCCGCTCGCGCTTGTGGATGACCTCGGTATTCCGGTCGAGGGCAACTGGGTCGTCTATCTTCCGGTGGCCGTGTTCTCATTTATGGTCGCAATTCCGGGAATTATCTGGGCGGAGACCCGCGGCTACATGCGACATGGTCTGATCGGCGCGGTCGCGCTGATGGGTCTTTCTATGCTCGGCTTTGCGGCGGGGTATCACAACGCAGTTGCTCTGGTGGCAGCGCTGTTTGCGTTCTTCGTCGGTTTCAATTTACTGGAAGCGCTGTTACCGTCGCTCGTGTCGCGGACAGCTCCGCCATCACGCAAGGGGCGTGCGCTGGGCGTCTATAATACGGCCCAGTCCCTGGGATTGTTCGCTGGTGGAGCGGTCGGTGGTGTTGCCGCTAACGCAGGCGGCAGTGCTGCCGTGTTTCTAACCTGCGCGGCCCTTGGGCTCGTCTGGCTGGTTGTTGCATCGTTTGTACGGCCTCAAGGGAAGCCCCGCACGGATGAAGCGGAATCGGCGTTGGCCGGCGGGTAATAGCCGACAAGCATTACAAGATACTGAGCGAGCGCGGTTAGAAGATCCTCTGCTGGTTTCGCCTTGCCGACATTTTTGAAGAACTCCACTTTCCTTCTTTCAAAATTCGGCGGCGATAGTCACGCGGTAGTGTACTCTACGTGGGGCCGTGGCGACATGCCTGATGGGCAGTGTCTCGAAATTGAATTCTTTCCATGCAGGTGCGAAGGATATCCAGGACGCGATCTGCCAGGGATGTCGTAAATTGCTAACGGAGCTGTTCGGCTTTTGCCGCCGGAATCTCAGCGGAGTTCGTTGGCGGTTCGGCCAGTGCTTCAATTAGCGCGGCACGCAGTTGCGCGAGTTTGCGTTCGTTTTCGACTTTTAATCCGAACACATCCTTGACGTAGAAAACGTCTACTGCACGGACGCCATAGGTCGTGATGTGGGCAGATGCGATCTGGAGTCCCTGTTTGGTGATTGCCGCGGTCACATCGTGGAGAAGACCTGGCCGGTCGCGTCCATTAACCTCGATCACGGTATGCCGGTTTGACGCGACGTTATCGATGACCACTCGGGGGGGCACATGAATTGCGCGGGTCCGTGCAGCGGCGATCCCTCGCGCCTGTTTTCGAATTTCCGCGGCAAGCCGCAACCGCCCGGTCAATGCCTGTTCGATGAGGGTGGCCAGCCTCGTAACCCGGTGCGGCGAGTCAAAGGGACCGCCAGAGGCATCTTGAATCCAGAATGTATCCAGCGCCATTCCATTGGTCAGCGTGTGAATCCGTGCGTCAACGATGGAGGCGCCGGCCAGCGCCAAGGCACCTGCAATCCGGCTGAATAGACCTGAATGATCGGCAGTATAGACGGTCACTTCGGTAACGGCCTGAGCCGGCAATGGTTGTGCGTCTACCAGCAGTTGCATCTGCTCGTGACGGGCTCGGCGAATCAAACGTGCATGCCTGGCGATACTGTCGGGATCGAAGCCGAGCCAGTATCCTGGATAAAATAGATCGAGAAAATGTGAACGTTCCTCCTCTGGCCAATCGCCAAGCAGTTCGGCAACCATTTCCTTGACCCTGGCGATCCGGGCGTCGCGTTCCGAGGTTGCCAGTCCTCCCTCCAGGACTTCGCTCACACGGGCATAGATTTCCCGTAGCAACGTGGCCTTCCAACCGTTCCAAACCTTGGGTGAGACCGAACGTATATCTGCGACGGTCAAAACCAGCAGGAGTCGCAGCCGCTCGGGAGACTGAACCACATCGGCCACATCGAGGATCGTTTTCGGGTCATCAATGTCTCGGGAAAACCCGGTTTGGCTCAGCAACAAGTGGTGTAGCACCAACCAGGAAACCATTTCGGTTTCCTCTGGCACAAGACCCAGCGCAGGGCCCAAGGCCAGGGCGATCTCGGCGCCCAGTTCCGAGTGGTCACCACCTCGCCCCTTGGCGATGTCGTGCAGGAGCATCGCGACATAAAGGGCCCGCCTGGATTGCACGTGCCGTGCCAGCCCGCTCGCCACGGGCGCCACCTCGGCAAGTTCACCGCGCTCAATCGCGTTCAGTACGCCGATTGCGTGGATCGTATGCACATCGACCGTAAATACGTGGTAGCTATCAAATTGCATCTGGCCCACAATCCGTCGCCATTCAGGCAAAAACCGCCCGAGGGCACCGGTTTCGTTCAAAATCGTCAACCACCGTGCACCATCCGTGGTTGGCGTGTCGCTGCCGCACAACAGGTCCATGAACATCGTCGCTGCGGCAGGGTTGCTCCGCAATTCAGCGGTTCGTCGTGCGCCACGGATCATTGCGCGGAGCGCCAGCGGATGAAGGGTAAGACCGCGATCCCTGCATGCAATCAGGATCCGGAACAGCTGCAGTGGTTCGGAACTCGGCTCCCGTCCGGGCGCAAAAAGGATGCGGCCATCGGCCAGAACGAACCCCGCATCGGCGAGCGCCGAATCGGTCGTCGGGGCGACTGCCGGCGGGCCGAGTGCAACCCGGACAAGCGCTGGTTCCAGAACCGCTGTGACGCGCGCCACCTCCCGGGCGACGAGGAAATAATGGCGCATGAACCGTTCGACGCCATCCTGTCGCCCGTGCCGTGTGTATCCCATCCGCGCGCCGACCACCGGCTGCAGATCGAACGTCAGTCGTTCCTCGGCCCGCCCGGCGACGTAGTGCAGATGAAACCGGACCGTCCAGAGATAGTCCCATGCGCGTTTGCAGGCGCGCGCCTCGCTTTCCGTCAAAATTCCGCCGCCCGGGGCTGACGTTCCCACGAGTTCGGTCATCGCGAACGTTCCGAATACGTAGCGCGAAAGCCAATATAGCGTCTGCAGATCACGCAGGCCGCCCTTGCCTTCCTTGATATTCGGTTCGACCATAAACGGCGTGTCACCGAAACGCCGGTGACGTATCGCGCGCTCGTCCTGTTTGGCCGCAATATACGCAGCTGGACTTTCGGCCGCGCAATCGGCTCGGAACACCAGCTGGAAATGTGCGAACAATGCCCGGTCTCCGGCAAGGCAACGCGCGTCGAGCATCGATGTCCGAACGGTTACATCGCCGGCAGCTTCGGCAAGACAATCCTTGGTCGACCGCGTTGCGTGACCGACTTTCAGACCAAGATCCCAGAGAAAATATAACATGAACTCAACGGTGCTGAGCACCGCGACAGACGGTTCATGATCGGTCAGGAAGAGCAGATCGATATCGGAAAATGGCGCAAGGGTTGCACGACCGTACCCGCCCGTCGCTGCCATCGAAAGGCGGTCCGTACTTACCACGCTTGGTCGCGCCGTTGCATAATCGAACAAGGCTGACAGGAACTCATCCATCAGCCCGGCGAGCAATCGCGCTGCCGCTAGCCCACCGAGATGGCCGGCCTCGAAGCGTTCCCGCACGTGGGTTTGCAAGCGAGCCAGCTGCCGACGAAATACCTCGATAGCAATGTCACGTACCGGGTTCGGATTCTCCCGAAGGAATTCAGCCAAAGTTGACGCAATGCCGGGTCGTTCCAGCGAGTCCTGCGTTGCGGATGATGACGCAGGCTGAACCGCCCGCGCTGGGTGCGGTTCGGTCAGCGGATCGGAGACTTGTTGCATCTTATTCGTCATCTACCGCGTTCGCAGGTTCAACGCCAAGAAACTTTCGTCGCAAAGCATAGATTGCAGATAACGCGTCGCGGGGTGTCATCTGGTCGGGATCCATTGCCGCGAGCGCTTCTATGACGCGAGAGCCGTCATCAGGCCCAGCGCTTGAGCCGGCCGTTGCGTCGAATAAGGGCAATGGCTGTGCAGTCCTGTCGGAGCGTTCTGCTGCACGCAGTAAGAATTCTGCGCGCCGAACGACCGAGGCCGGGACACCGGCAAGCTTGGCAACATGCACGCCCCAGCTTCGGGCGGCCGCTCCATCGATCACCTCATGCAGAAACACGATTTCACCCCGCCATTCCTTCACGCGCATCGTTCGCAAAGATAGCCTTGGAAGCGCCTCTGCCAAAACCGTCAGATCATGAAAATGCGTTGCAAAAATGGCGCGGCAGCGAATTGTTCCGTGTAAAGCCTCGAGCACCGCCTGGGCGATCGCCAGCCCATCACGCGTTCCAGTGCCACGACCAATCTCGTCAATAATCACGAAACTACGTGGCCCGGCCTGGTTTAAGATCGATGCGGTTTCGATCATCTCGACCATGAAGGTTGATCGTCCAGCCGCGAGATCATCGGCAGCCCCTACCCGCGAGAACAACCGATCCACAAGCCCAATCCTCGCGGAGTCGGCTGGTACGGGAAGCCCCGCCTGTGCCAAGACGACTATCAGTGCGTTTTGCCGCAGAAACGTTGATTTCCCTGCCATGTTAGGGCCGGTGAGAAGCATCAGCCGGTGATCGGGTGAAAGATCGGCATCGTTCGCGATGAAGCTTTGGCCGGGAGGCAGGGCAGCTTCCACAACGGGGTGCCTGCCACCCAGGATTTCAAAAGCCGCGTCGCCGGTCAGCTGTGGGACGCACCAGCGCAAACCTGTAACCAGGCTGGCTGCTGATTGTGCGACGTCAAGGCCGGCGAGGGTTTCCGCGACAGCGCCAAGCCTTTCGGCGTCGGCTACCACCCGGTGGCGCAACATCGCCAGGATCCAACTCTCCCGTGCGGCCGCTCGGCCGTGCGCCTCGGCGATCCGCTGATCCAGCGCCACCAGCTCCGGATGCGAAAATCGGGCGGCCGAGGCGAGACCCTGACGGAGCAAAAGTTCGGGAAATTCGCGCAAGGTATCGATTGCGCTGGAAGGTACCTCAATTACATAACCGAGCTGTGCGTGGTACCGGATTTTGAGGTTCGGTACGCCGAACTGTCGTGCAAAGGCACTCTGCATTCCTGCGACTACGCGACGCGACTCATCGCGCAGTTGGCGTTCGGAGTCGAGTTCCGCATCAAATCCGGGACGGATTGACTCCGCATCGCCTGATCGGGCAGGTGGTGTGTCGACCAGCGCTGCCCGCAGTACTGCATGAAGTTCCGTAGGGATCGCAGGCATGGTCAACATCGCCGGGAGCGACGCGGAACCTAGCTGCTTCAGCATCTCAGCGGCTCGTTCAGCGACTTCGAGCGCGTCGCGTACTAACCCGAGATCGCGCGGAGATACGGGACGTACGCGTGCAACCGGATCCTCTTCGGCCAAACCTAATCGGACGAGCGAGCGGGCGAGGTCTGCTGCGCCCCGCAACACGGCGCGTAGTTCGTCCAGAAGCATCGGGTGATCCGAAAGCATCCGCCACGCTGTCTGCCGTGAAATTAGAGTGGCTTGATCATCAAGAGGATTTACAATCCAGTGAGCCAAGAGCCGCGCGCCCGCAGCGCTTACGGTATGCTTTACAGTCCGAAGAAGACTACCAGTCTCCTGACCGTTCCGATCATGCACCAGATCCAGGCTGGCTCGCGTCGCGGCGTCCATCGTTAGAAGTCCGGACTCGAGTGGGCGCTTGGGCCGTGCCAATCGTACCTGGGCAATCCCGTGACAGCGCTCAATATGTCTCACCGCATGCGCTGCAGCAATGGCTTCTTCGTCGGTGAAGGCGCCAAAAGCTTCGATGGAAGAGACCCCGAAACTTCGGGCGAGAATGTGCCGCGCCGTGGTTGCGGTCGGCGGGAGTTCCGTGGCGCTCCGCCGGTCTGCAAGACCAGTAAGATCAATTTGATCCGGCGAAAGGATCTCTGCCGGGTCAAGTCTCCCCAGCAAGCTCGGTAGGTCTCGTGCTAAAATTGATGCAGTTTCGAACAATCCGGTTGAAGCATCGAGCCAGGCTGCGCCAATCCTGTTGTCCTGCGCTGCCAATGCAAGAAGCAGTCTGGTGCTCCCCGGCTCCAATAACGCCTCTTCCGTGATTGTGCCCGGTGTGATCAGCCGAACCACCGCTCGGTCGATAGGCGCTTTGCCGCCTCGCGCCCGTGCTGTTTCAGGGGCTTCCAGCTGCTCGGCGATGGCAACCCGAAAGCCGCGCCTTACTAGTCTGGCCAGAGCCGCATCTCTCTGGCTAACCGGAACGCCGCACATCGGAATCGGTTGCCCCCGGTGAGTGCCGCGGCTGGTTAAAGCGATATCCAGAGCGGTTGAAGCCGCCTCGGCGTCGTCAAAAAATAGCTCGTAAAAGTCACCCATTCGAAAAAAAACAAGCGCGTCGGAATAGTCCGACTTTGCCTTGAACCACTGAGCCATGGCGGGGGTCGCGCTGTCAGCGCCGGAAACCTGCATGATCATAATCTATAGAAGCTTGGCTGCGGCGCGAAGAGGCGCTTTGCCGCCTGCACGCCCGCTCATTCTTGTGCGGGGATCCAACCATAGCCCGGTCATAGGAATTCTGGGCAGGAACAGGGTGTTCGAGGCGGCATGCGAGAAGACCGATGACGACGGCCGTTTGGAGGGTAGTGCGATCGCTGCTGGTCACGACCCCGCTGTTTGTGCCGGTTGTGGTGTCGTGTGGGTGAGGTCGACCACAATCCAGGCTGGGCCGTCGGGGCCGTTGACCAGTAACGACGCCTGCTTCCTGCCAGCGAGCTGCTTTTCGAGCTGACCCGGCGTTGTCACGAACACCGGGCCAACGGCCTGGATAACGCTGTTTGCTGCCAAGCCAGCGCGCTTGGCCGGGCCGTCCGCTGTGATCGCAACGACCAGTACTCCATCTGCTCCGGGGCTGGCGATCACGCTGATGCCGAGTGCTGGAAGATGGTCCGGCTTCGGCTGGCTTTTCTTGCTATGAGGCAATTTTCCGACCGGCAGCGATTTTGGGGAGGAGACGAGAATGCTTGCCCGGTGGACGATACCGCGGCGAAAAAAAGTAAGATGCACTTTCTGCCCAACCGCACGCTCGCCAATGGACACTGAAAAACTATGGGCGTCGGTTAACGATCTTCCGTCGATCGCGGTGATCAGGTCTCCAGGCTTTAGAATACCTGCCGCCGGCCCGTTGGCGACCGCTTCTGCGACAACCACCCCGTCGGTCGACTGCAGATGCCAGGCTTTCTTCATGGCATCCGATACATCCTCGATCCGCAGACCAATCCAGCCGCGATCCATTTGGCCATGCGCTATCAATTGTGCTGCCACAGGCTGAACCATGCTCGATGGAATTGCAAAACCAACACCAACCGACCCACCCGAGGGCGAGTAAATAGCTGAATCGACGCCGATGACGTGACCGAGCGCGTTGAGCAGCGGTCCACCCGAATTGCCGCGATTGATAGCAGCATCGGTCTGGATGAAGTCGTCGTACTTGCCAGAGCCGATGTTACGATGGAGGGCACTAACGATTCCTGCGGAAATCGATGTCCCGAGCCCAAACGGGTTACCAATGGCCACTACCCAGTCACCAAGTTCCAGCTTGCTGCTTGAGCCGAACTGAAGATAGGGGAATGGGCCGGGGGCCTCAACCTTGAGTACTGCCAGGTCGGCTATCTTGTCCACGCCAACTCTTTTGGCATCGTAGACGGAGCCGTTCTGCATGGTTACGGTTATCTGGCTCGCTCCGGCTATGACGTGATGATTCGTTACGATATAGCCGTTTGGGCTGATGAAGAAACCGGTACCCAATGCCTGGTTAGCTTTCGGTGGTACGATAAGAGTCCCGGTACTCTCTCTGGTGGAGTCTGCCTGCGCCGAGCCAGCCTCCACGTTGGCGCCCAATCCATGATCGCCCCGCTTCAAGGGATCAATACTCGAGATATCGACGACGGCAGGGATTGCATTGTTGGCGATCTGCGAGATCGCCGGCGGCACCGGAATGGCCCATGCGGCGGGGGACAGGGCGGTCAGGGTCGGGAACAGCATCGTACAAGCTGCGAGAAGAACCAGGAGATGTTTCATGGACATAGAGTGATCGCGGTTGAGTAGTCGGGCAAGAGGGCGTCGCGGAGCATCGATGCTTCGGTACCGCCAGCGCGAAGTGTCCGTAACGCTTCTGCCTCGCCTCGCTTAGCCAAACGTCGCCCGTTCTTGTCTGTAAGCAGGAGATGATGCCGATAACGCGGGATGGGCCAGTGGAACAATGAGCACAAAAGCACCTGAACATCGGTCAGAGGCTTGAGGTCGATGCCTCGGGTGACGAGCGTAACGTTTTGCAGCGCATCGTCATGCGTAACACAGAGATGATAACTTGCTGGCACGTCCTTGCGTGCGAGCACAACGTCGCCGAACCGCGCGGGTTCCGCAGTGATCCACCCTTGTCCGTCCTCGTACCAGCGCAAGGCCTGCACATGGCGAAGCGCCGCTGCCATGTCGAGCCGAAACGCATAAGAGGCTGCACCTTCCATTTTTCGCTGTATCTCGCTTCTCGGTAAGCTGCGACAGGTTCCGGGGTAGGGTGCATCAACCTGGTGTGGCGCACCCAATGCTGCGGCGATTTCCTTGCGGGTGCAAAAGCACGGGTAAAGCAAGCCCATCGTTTTCAGCTGCTCGATGCGTGCGCGGTATTCCGGCAGATGCTGCGATTGCACCCGTATGGCTCCATCCCAGTCTATGCCGAGCCACGTCAAGTCCTCAACAATGGCCGTTACAAATTCTTCGCGGCATCGCTGCTGATCGATGTCCTCGATACGCAACAGGAACTGTCCACCCGCTTCCCGTGCCAGGCGCCATGCAAACAGCGCGGATGCAGCGTGGCCACGGTGCAGGAAGCCGGTTGGGCTGGGAGCAAAGCGTGTAACGACGGTATGCACGTCCAGTTACAAGATGAAGCGGCTGAGGTCACCCTTTGCTGCTAGCGGTGCAACCCGATCCTCGACCATCGCCGCATCCACAATGATCGTTTGTCCAGCACGATCCGTGGCTCCAAAACTGATTTCCTCAAGCAAGCGCTCAAGGACTGTGGAAAGCCGGCGTGCGCCGATGTTTTCCACCCGCTCGTTGATGTCGGCCGCCAGCTTGGCGATTGCATCGATCGCGTCGTCGGCAAATTCCAGATCAACTGCTTCAGTGCCCAGAAGGGCACGATACTGCTTGAGCAGCGAATGCTCAGGTTCGGTTAGGATACGTCGGAAATCCTCACGTGACAGTGACGCAAGCTCGACACGGATTGGCAATCGTCCCTGTAATTCCGGGAGCAGATCCGAGGGTTTGGCCACGTGGAAGGCGCCAGAGGCGATGAACAATATGTGGTCGGTCTTGACCGGACCGTATTTGGTCGAGACTGTGGTGCCTTCGATCAGCGGCAGAAGGTCACGCTGCACCCCCTCGCGTGAAACGTCGCCGCCGCGGAATCCTGCCTCGGTACGGGCGCAGATCTTGTCTATTTCGTCGATAAAAACGATGCCGTGGTTTTCAGCAAGCAGGCGTGCATTTTCGGTTAGGGCCTCGTTATCGAGCAGCCGGTCGGCCTCCTCGCGGATCAGGGCTGCGCGTGCGGCCGCGACACTCATCCGCTTGCGCCCATGACCGCGGGCAAACATCGATTTCATCATGTCGCCCAGATTGATCACACCGCCGGGCGGCACGCCTGGAATATCAAGCTGACCGATTGGCATTCCGTGTTGCTCGTTGAGTTCGATGTCGATTTCCTTGTCTTCGAGCTCGCCATCGCGCAGCATCCGGCGGAACCGGCTCCTGGTTTCGGCGCCAGACCCCTCGCCTACCAGTGCTGTCAGGAGCCGTTCTTCCGCTGCCAGTTCCGCTCGTGCCTGCACACCCTTACGACTCCGGTCACGCAGCATTGTGATCGACACCTCGACGAGGTCACGAACAATGCTTTCAACATCGCGACCGACATAACCGACTTCCGTGAATTTTGTTGCTTCCACCTTGAGAAAGGGAGCTTGAGCGAGCCTGGCGAGCCGCCGGGCGATTTCGGTCTTGCCACAGCCCGTCGGCCCTATCATCAGGATGTTCTTTGGTACGACTTCTTCGCGCATTTCCTCCGGTAGCTGCTGGCGCCGCCAGCGATTGCGCAGAGCGATCGCAACTGCACGTTTGGCGTCGTTCTGACCGATGATGAACCGATCGAGTTCAGAGACGATCTCTCGCGGAGTGTAGGTTGGTGCATCCATTAGAGTGCTTCTATGATAATGGAATGGTTGGTGAACACGCAGATGTCCGCAGCAATTTTCATCGACCGCCGGGCAATTTCCTCTGCCCCGAGTCCGTCTACGGTGATCAGCGCACGCGCTGCCGCAAGCGCGTAATTACCACCAGAGCCTATGGCAATGATACCGTCTTCGGGCTCCAGCACATCGCCATTACCGGTTAACGTGAAGGAATGCTGTTTATCGGCGACGGCCATCATGGCCTCGAGGCGACGCAGGTAGCGATCGGTCCGCCAATCCTTTGCCAATTCGACGCAGGCGCGTTCCAGCTGGTTGGGGAATCGTTCGAGCTTCGTCTCCAGGCGTTCGAGAAGCGTGAACGCATCTGCCGTTGCACCGGCAAACCCGGCGACGACCGCCCCGTTGCCAATTCGCCGCACTTTCCTGGCGTTGCTCTTGATAACAGTATTGCCCAGACTCACTTGGCCGTCGCCCGCCATCACCACCGAATCGCCCGCGCGCACGCATAGGATGGTGGTTCCATGCCAGCCGATCGGGTCATTGCTTTGGTTCATGATAAGGCAGATGGCATTCCAACGGGGTTCCGACAAGCGCAGCCCGTACCCATTCCCCGGGTTGCGGGTGTATTTTTCACGCCGCGCGATAGCATTCTGCTACAACTCTCTTGAACTTTCTTGCCAGGAGACTCAATGGAGCATCCGGATCGATACTCTATAGAAAATTCGAGCGCATCATGGTTGCCGCGTTGACGCTGATGCTCGCGATCATCGTCGTGGCGGCCGTGTTGCATCTCGCGGTGAAGTTTATCAACGACGTTCTCTTTACCTCGTTCGATCCGACGCAGCCGGCGGTGTTCCAGGATTTGTTCGGCGCCATCTTCACTGTTCTCATGGCCCTTGAGTTCAAGCGGTCGATTTTGGTTGCCAAGGATGATGATGGAGGTGTGGTCCGTGTAAAAATCGTGATTTTGATCGGGTTGCTCGCGATCGTTCGCAAGGTGATTATTCTGGATCTCGGTACAGCGCCCGCGCTGCAGATTATCGGCCTGTCGGCAGCATTGCTTGCACTTGGAATCGTCTACTGGCTGGTGCGCGACGGTGACCGATACCATGGAACGACGTGAGCGTCTGATCAAGCCGTGCGCTGCGACGTCGGTTGTCGGCGGACGCCGGTGCTAACGGATCAGCGCCGCGAGCAACGCATCAAGGCGTTTTCGGCCCTCATGCGTTGCAACCAGCCGATCAGGCGTTGCTGCGAGGTATCCTGCCAGAATCGCATCCTTAACAATGCCTGGATCGACTGCCGCGTACAGCGGAGTACCTGTCCGCGCCGCGAACGCGCCCGCGTGGATCCCGTCGCAGAGACGCAGTCCCATCAACAGGGCTTCACGGGCACGCTCATCGGGAGGGATCGGTGTTTCGTCGACGCTGCCGTGAGCACGCGCCTCAACTCGTTTGGCCCACTCTTCAGGGCTGCGGTGCCGACGCGTCGCAAGCAATGTTTCACCGATCGTGATTCGTCCATGGGCCCCCGGTCCTACGCCCGCATAATCCTGGTAACGCCAGTAGGCGAGATTATGGCGCGATTCGTAGCCGGGTTTTGCATAGTTGGAGATTTCGTACGCCGCCAGACCGAAGCGTGCCGCGACTTGGTTCGTCACGTCGTACAGGATTGCCGCTTCCTCATTGTCGGGAAGGAGGAGTTCCCCGCGTTGGTGGCGAGTATAGAACTTGGTTCCTGGCTCGATGGTGAGCTGATAGAGCGACAGGTGATCAGTACCCACAGAGAGTGCGCGAGCCAGTTCGCGCTGCCAGGATAGCGGGTTTTGGCCGGGCCTTGCATAGATCAGGTCGAAACTGACCCGGGGAAAGATCGAGCGAGCCAACTCGATGGCTGTCAGGGCCTCGTCTGCGGAGTGTTCGCGGCCAAGGAACCGCAGGCTCTCATCATCAAGGCTCTGAACACCGATTGAGATGCGATTCACCCCGGCTTCGCGATACCCCCGGAATCGCTCGATCTCGATGCTGGTTGGGTTGGCTTCCAGCGTGATTTCGACATCCGCATCGGCAACAAAGGCCGATCGGGCGTCCTGGATCAGTGAAGCCACGCTATCTGGGGCCATCAGACTGGGGGTGCCGCCGCCAAAGAAGATCGAGCCAAGGGCGCGCCGGCCCAGACGCGCAGCTTCGAAAGCGAGTTCTGCCCGGAGCGCTTTGAGGATCCGCGCTTCCGGAATGTGTTCGCGGACGTGCGAATTGAAGTCGCAGTAGGGGCATTTGGACCGGCAAAACGGCCAGTGAATGTAGAGTGCCAGACTTTGTCGCATGAATGCCACCCTTTACCACACCTTGCATCGCCTGGGCATCTGCGTCATATCGCCTCGATCGGCCCCAAAACCGATAATTCGCACACGAAGCGCCTTCCCCGGCATGCTGATGTCGGGTCCGGTGCCTATTGGCTCTGCTTCGTGGAGGTTTAACCGGACGGCCCATAACCGGGGCCATTTTGAAAGGATCATGCATCATGGCGATGCCAGAAGTTTCGCTGCGGCAGTTGCTCGAATCCGGTGTTCATTTCGGTCACAATACGCGCCGCTGGAACCCCCACATGGCGCCGTTCTTGTTCGGCGTACGCAACCAGGTTCATATTATCGATCTGCAGCAGACGGTTCCGCTGATGGAACGGGCGCTGCGTGAGATTCGCAACGTGACCGCCGCAGGTGGTCGGGTTTTGTTTGTTGGAACCAAGCGGGCAGCAGCTGACCACGTTGCCGACGCTGCCAAACGTTGCGGTCAGTACTATGTGAATCATCGCTGGCTTGGCGGGATGCTGACCAACTGGAAAACGATCACCAATTCGATCCGCAAGTTGCGCCAACTTGAAGAGATGCTGACAGGCGAGGCTCAGGGGCTGACGAAAAAGGAGCGACTGAACCTGTCGCGTGAACGCGACAAACTTGATCGGGCGCTTGGTGGTATCAAAGACATGGGCGGCTTGCCTGACATTCTGTTTATCATCGATACCAACAAGGAAAAACTGGCAGTTGAGGAGGCGAACAAGCTCGGCATTCCGGTAGTCGCGGTGCTGGATTCGAATTCTGATCCTGAAGGCATTACCCATCCGATTCCGGGGAATGACGACGCGATCCGTGCGATCACGCTCTATTGCGATCTGGTGGCCGGTGCGGTGCTCGACGGCATCAGCGCCGAGCTGGCCGCGACCGGAGCGGACATCGGTGCTATGGAGGAGTTGCCGGACGCCGGCGCCGCCGATAGTGCGACTGATACCGACAGCGCGCCCGTTGCGGTGTAACCCGCCCGTTTTTCAAAGGAGATGTGCTGATGGCCGAGATCACCGCAGGAATGGTGAAGGATCTGCGCGAGAAAACTGGCGCAGGCATGATGGATTGCAAGAAGGCGCTTACGGAGACGGGCGGCGAGATGGAAGCTGCGATCGACTGGCTGCGCAAGAAAGGTCTCGCAGCGGCGGCAAAGAAGTCCGGGCGGGTAACCGCCGAGGGCTTGGTTGGCGTGGCCCAGGAATCGAATGTGGCAGCCATGGTCGAAGTGAACGCGGAAACAGACTTTGTTGCCCGCAATGAGGCCTTCCAGAATTTTGTCGAGGCCGTTGCCAGACTTGCGTTGCAAACCGGCGATGACCTGGATGCGCTGAAAGCGGCTGCCTTTCCGGGGACTGGGCGAACGGTTGCCGAGGAGCTCACGCATCTCGTCGCAACCGTAGGAGAAAATATGACGATCCGCCGGGTTGCGGCGCTTCGCGTGCACAATGGTGCGGTCACGTCCTATGTGCACGGCGCCCTCAGGCCGGGGTTGGGCAAGATCGGTGTCATCGTCGCATTGGAAGGGCGCGCCGACGAGGCCATCTATGCTCTGGGGAGGCAAATCGGGATGCATGTCGCCGCAACGCGGCCTGACGCCCTGAACATCGCCGATGTTGATCCGGCGGCGCTTGAGCGCGAGAAAGCCATATTGGTTGAGCAAGCCCGCGCCTCCGGCAAGCCGGACGCGATTATTGCGAAGATGGTCGAAGGGCGGGTGAAGAAATATTATGAGGACGTGGTTCTCCTGGAGCAAACCTGGGTCCACGATGGAGAAAGCAAGGTTCGGAACATCCTTGCGAATGCAGGGGCGACACTGACAGGCTTTGTACGGTTTGCTCTCGGAGAAGGAGTTGAAAAGGAAGCAACCGATTTTGCTGCCGAAGTCGCCGCGGCAGCAGGGGTCGCCGCATAGCTGCTCCGGTCAGGCGGAGCCTCGTCGCCCCGTATGCGAGGCGCATCTCCCATTGCGTCCAGGGTCCACACTTTTTCTTGACGAAAACGTGAGATCCGGCCTGAAATCGTTTGCCTCATAACAACGTGATGGGAGAAAGCGATGGCGAAACGCGCAATGCCCGGAAAGCCGGCTTGGGTGGGGGATTTCACTTCTTTTCTGATGCGGGGCAACGTCGTGGATCTGGCGGTTGCCGTCGTCATTGGCGCCGCCTTTACCAAGATCGTCAATTCTTTGGTGGGCGATCTGATCAATCCGATCATCGGGTTGATCACTGGTGGCGTAGACTTCTCCAATCATTTCGTGACGCTTACCGGAAAGGTGGAACCAACTCTGGAAGCGGCGAAAAAGGCGGGTGCCGTAACGCTTAATTACGGCGTCTTCGTCAATGCCCTTGTGAACTTTGTGATCGTCGGCTTCGCGATTTTCTGGCTGGTGCGGACGGTGCAGAAGCTCCACGCGAAGCCGGCGCCAGCGCCAGCGGCGCCAACGGCGACCGAGGCGTTGCTTGCCGAGATTCGTGACCTGTTGAAGGAACAACATGGTCGTTCGGCCGGCTGACGATCGTGGCATGCGGCATAAATGCGTATCAGTCGGTTCCCGAATGCTGGCGTTTGGCTGGACATCCGAGTCTGCGACGGTCGCTTGCTGTTCTTTTTGGGATCAAAGGAAAAGTACTTATGACTCATATTCTCCGCACGGACGCCGATTCGATTCTTTCCAAAGTGGTCGAATATCATGGATTTATCTTTACACAGGGCTTGGTAGCCCGTGATCTTTCCGGCGATGTCGCCGCCCAGACTGCAGATATTCTCGAGCAGATCGATCATCTGCTCGAGGTGCACCGTACCGACAAAACGCGGCTGCTGCAGGCGCAAATATGGCTTGCGGTGATCGATGATCGGGCGGCGATGAACAAGGTGTGGGCCGCGTGGTTGCCCGAGGGGGGCGCCCCGACTCGTGCATGCGTCGAAGCAAAATTGTCTGATCCGAGGATGCGGGTCGAGATCATGATCACTGCTTGTCGATGATCGTCGGCCATGCAGGGCGTCGCATTAGGAACTCAGTCATAAAACGCCCGATCGAAATTTCTCCAGAATCAAAAACTTTTTAGATGTGATATTTTTATCGCAATCATGCCTTGCCTAGATTGCAACGCCGCCTTAACAGCGACGCATCGGTAGAAGCTTGGGGGGCTTGCCGATGAGCAGAAGATTCCGGTCCGCTGTTGCACCCATCCCGGAGACTTCTGTGCGTAAGTGATTGGTCAGGCAGGCTTCTTCAACTGATGTCCATGCTGACTCGTCTGGGAAGGGATTTGGATGGCTTCGAGCCGGATCGCAAAACGACTGCGTCCCTGGGCGGTTTTTGGGATAGGCATGCTGCTGTGTGCGCGTATCGGTCATGCAGAAATGACGGCACGCAATGATGCTCACCCCCTGCATCGTGTCACGGCTCGGGTAACCGCGCGAAAAGGCGCGGTCCATCACTGGGTGCCCCGTGCCCACATCGCCAGTGCAGTGGAGCAGCGACTTCTTGCAAGAGTCGCGGTCAGGGATCGTGGACCGCGGCAGCGGGCTGATGGCCTTGTTGGCGACCGCAAGGCTGTATACAGGCGCCCTGAAAACTACGCGACAGATATCCAGATGCCGCGGGCCGTCGATCGGCGTTATGCCCCGGCCGGTCAGTATCTCTGGTGCGTTCCCTACGCCCGGGATGTGTCGCACATTGACCTTGTCGGTGATGCTTTCCTGTGGTGGGCCGAGGCTGCAGGGCGCTATGCGCGCGGCATTCGACCCAGTCGCGGTGCCGTTCTCGTTTTTCGATCGAGCAGCAGGATTCGGCTTGGCCATGTTGCTGTGGTCGCGGCTGTTCTAAACAGCCGGGAAATTCTGGTTGACCAGGCCAATTGGCTACCGGATCGTGTAAGTCTGGATGTGCCGGTCATCGATGTCTCGCCCGAGAATAACTGGAGCGAGGTACGTGTTGCTTTGGGAAACGGAGGGTTCGGCGCGCCTTATCGCACATACGGTTTCATCTATGATCGGGCCCCGGGAACGCTGACCGTTGCCGATCGGTCCGCCCGGACCGAGGTGGCCATGGCGCCGAGCGTCAACCCGATCCGGTTGACGGCCCCCTATCGTCAGCTGCGCTAAAGCCTGCACATCAGAATTTGTCCTTGGCTGCCCGCAACCGGGCAAAGGCTGCGGGGCTTTCGGCCCGAAGAAACGGGTTCGTCGCGAGTTCATCCCTGAGCAGGACTGGCAAGGTTGGTTGACCTGCGGCACGCAGCCGTTCGACCTCCCCTGCTCGAGCTTGCAACGCGGCATTGGTCGGGTCGACTGACAGGGCGAACGCAGCATTCGACAGCGTGTATTCGTGGCCGCAAAGTAGGGTTGTGGCGGGATCGAGAGCGGCCAGCTTGTGCAAGCTGGCAAAAAACTGTGAGGGCGTTCCTTCGAACATCCGACCGCACCCCAGACTGAACAATGTGTCGCCGCAGGCCGCGATCGTGTCGCCAATAAGATACGCTACGTGGCCCACGGTATGACCGGGGGTATCGATCATGCGAATTTGGCTGGCGCCGAAGGGAATGGTTTCACCATCGCGCAAGGCGATGCTGAGTTTGGGAAGGCGTCGGGCATCCGCGCCATTGCCAACTATTTTTGCGCCGTACGTTTCGGCGAGCGCTGAAGCACCGGCAATGTGGTCGTCATGATGGTGAGTCAGAAGCACAAGGTCGAGACGCCCACCGGCCCGATCGATGGCTGCGGCCGCCGGTTCAGCTTCGGCGGGATCGACAATGGCGATCGCGCCGCTTGACGACTCTGTGAGCCTCCAGGAGTAGTTGTCGGCGAGCATCGGGATACGTTCGATGGCGATGGTCATGGCGTCATCCTTACTTTGACTCGTTAGTTTCGTTCATGTCGGTGCTATAGCAATGTCATGACGGCAAATGCGACCGACTTCGCGGACTTCTACCGCAGCGCCCTCGGAATTGCGACCTCGCGACTGGTCCGGAGAAAGCTGCGCGAGTTTTGGCCAGCGCTCGCGACAGAGAATCTTCTGGGGCTGGGCTATCCGAACCCGTATCTCGATCTGTGGCGGCTGCAGGCGACTCGCACGATTTCAATCATACCCTCACAATTATGGCACGCGCATAGGCCGCGCTACGGTGCCACCATAACAGCGACAGCCGACGAAGATGCCCTGCCGATCGCCGATCTCAGCGTTGACCGGGTCCTGGTTGTCCATGGTCTGGAACACGCCGACTCCGCCCGCCGGATGTTACGCGAAATATGGCGTATCTTGGCGCCAGCGGGGCGGCTGGTCGTGATTGTGCCGAATCGGGCTTCGATATGGGCTTACCTGCAACGTACACCATTCGGGTATGGTCAGCCGTATACCGCGCCGCAGCTTGAAGACCTGCTAAAGGCTGTGATGTTCCAGGTTGAGCGGCGCGGCTCGGCCGTGTACGTCCCACCGCTCCGGTTTCGTCCCCTGCTGCGCGGCGCTGAAGTGATGGAGCGCGTTGGTCAAAGGGCTTTGCCGGGAATGAGCGGCGTGATCATGATCGAGGCTGCAAAAGATGTTGCCGGCCTGATCCCGACAATCCAGACCCGCCGGCGGGTCATTGTTGAATCTTATCCGCATGGCCTCCACCGCCAGACGGGGGGCGCAAATTTCAGCTCCAGACAGTGAAAGCGGCGATCAGGAGGAGAGTGACGACCAGAACAATCGTCGTGATCACGATGAAGCGCGTAAAGACGCTCCATGACTGCTGGCGATCTGTGTCCAGTTCTTCAAGAACGATTGGCGTTTTATTTGGGGACTCGGTCTCAGCCATCATATCCGTCCGCCCTTTTTTTGCTTGTTTCGTTGCCCCATTCACGACCACGGAATTTTATACATGAGAAATACACGGGAACGTGAACGCGTTATCAATATGGCGGCTTAACAGGAAATGCAAGGGTTGATCAGCGACCTGACTTTATTTGGCGGTGGCAACGGTTTTCCGGAGGCATGACAGGCCAGCGCCGTCGGGTAGATTTTGTGTTCCAGTGCCAGTACGCGCTCGGCGAGCGATGCTTCGGTGTCATCCGGCAAGACGGGTGTTGCCGCCTGCGCGAGAATCGGCCCTTCGTCCATCATTTCGGTGACCAGATGCACCGTACATCCATGAATCTTGACGCCGGCCGCAAGTGCTCGAGCGTGAGTGTTGAGACCGCGAAATGCGGGCAGTAGCGAGGGATGGATGTTTAGCATGCTGCCTTCCCAGCGGCGGACAAAGAAAGGCGTTAGCAAGCGCATATAGCCGGCGAGGCAGACCGTCGTGCAATCAGCATTGCGTAGCGCGGTATCAATCGCTGCCTCGTGTGCACCACGGTCGCCCCCGTAAGCAGCGTTCGCAATTACCTCAACGCAAATTCCGTACTTGCGTGCGATGGCGAGCCCAGGAGCATCGGGGTGGTTCGAAATTACAATCGCGATCTCCGCAGGGTAGTTCGGCTGCCCGGCAGCATGAATCAGCGATGCCATGTTGGATCCGCGACCGGAGATGAGAATGCCGGTCCGGGTTTTCATCGGAACAACCCGGCGGCGTTCGGAATATGGACGGCGGCAGAGCCATGGCGATCCGCGACACGACCAAGCGTGACGGGTGGGAAGCCCTCGCTCTCAAGAATCGCGGTGGAGGCAGCGACATCCGTGCCGCGAATAACCAGCACCATGCCAATACCGCAGTTGAAAACCCGCAGCATTTCCATGCTGTCGACGCAGCCGGCCTGCGCCAGCCAATGGAATATTTGGGGCACAGGCCACGACTCCGTGAGTTCCGCAGCGCACGAGCCGGGCAAGACTCGCGGGAGATTACCAGGCAGGCCGCCGCCGGTAATGTGCGCTGCTGCACGCAACAAGCCTGCGCGGGCGAGTGCGAGAACAGGGCGAACGTAGAGCGCTGTCGGTTGCATGAACGCCGCGCCAAGAGTCTGGTTGGGCGAAAACGGTGCGGAGTCGTCGAGGTTCAGACCTGCTGCGTCGATGATGCGACGGACCAGGGAGAAGCCGTTGGAATGAACGCCTGTGCTCGGCAGTCCAAGTAATATATCGCCAGGCAGTACCCGGTCGGGAAGAATCTTACCGCGTTCGACGGCGCCGACCGCAAAGCCTGCCAGATCATAATCGTTGCCGCGATACATGCCTGGCATCTCCGCAGTTTCCCCGCCACTGAGAGTGCATCCCACTTGGCGGCAGGCCTCTGAGATACCGGCGATCACCCGCGTTGCGATAGCTCGATCAAGATGGCCCGTCGCAAAATAATCCAGAAAGAAGAGGGGTTCTGCGCCCTGTACGATGAGATCGTTAACGCACATCGCAACCAGATCGATGCCGACGGTGTCGTGGATTCCGGTTTCGATGGCAAGACGAAGTTTCGTCCCGACGCCATCTGTGGTCGCAACCAGGATTGGGTCAGTAAAGCCGGCTGCTCGAGGGTCAAAAAGGGAGCCGAACCCGCCCAGGCTGCCGATCGCGCCGCGACGTATCGTTGCCCTTGCCAAAGGCTTGATCGCCTCTACCAGCGCGTCGCCAGCCTCAATGTCAACGCCGGAATCGCGGTAGGTAAGCCCTCCCGGGTCCTCGCTGCTGGTCATGCGTGCCTCCGATGCGCTATTGCCAGATCTTATGGGATCCGCGCCGCTGTCATTTTTGAGAAATGCCGCTACACGGGTTGCCGTTCACACCTGTCTATCACCATGGCTCGCCGAGCGGTGCAACTGCACCCATTTTAGACACCCGAAAGTACGTGGATGCCAGAAGGTCTGAATGCCACGCCTGTTTCGCGGACGATCGCGGGTGACGTGATCAACTTGCCGAACGCACTGACATTCGGAAGGATCTGCGCGGTGCCGGTGGCGGTCTGGCTGGTGTTGCGGCATGCCTTGGGAATGGCGGCTGCCCTGTTCATCATAGCGGGACTGACCGATGCACTGGACGGCGCCTTGGCGCGAAAGCGAGGGGTATCGGCTCTTGGTACTGTGCTTGATCCGGTCGCGGACAAACTGCTGTTGATCTCGATGTTCGTAACACTGGCCGCAATCGGCCGGCTGCCTGTTTGGTTGTCGATTTTGGTGGTGTTTCGCGATCTCATCATTGTAGGCGGCATTGTCGTCTTGCGGCTCCTTGGCCGGTCAGTAATCATTAAGCCGCTGCTGATCTCGAAACTGAACACCGTGGCCCAGCTCATACTGGTGGCGGTTGCGATGCTTGACGCCAACAGGCTGTTCCATGACTCGATGCCATGGCTCGCCGAAGCGGTCCAGGTCTGCGTCGTTTTCGTCGCCGCCACCACGATGATTTCGGGGGCAGGGTATGTGCTAAGGGGAGCGCGTCTTGCCTGAAAGGGACCCCAGTATGACCGAACCGACACGAACGGTCGCGCAGCCGCCAGCGGTTTCAGCAATTCCGCACAGTGTGCCGTCTTGGCAGCGCGTGGCAGCAATTCTGGCCGGATTGTTTGCCGTGTGGCTATTCCTGCGCCTGTTTGCCGGCATTTTGCTCCCTTTTGTCGTGGCTGCCGGAATAGCCTATTTTCTTGACCCGCCGGTCTCGACGTTGGCACGACTTGGTGTGCCGCGGTGGCTCGGAGCGATCCTGATGCTGGTCGCTCTCCTGACCTTCATCCTGCTGAGCCTGCTGTTGCTTTATCCGCTCGCCTCTGCCCAGATTCGCCTGCTTTCCTCGCAGGTGCCGCAGATGGTTGCCGGACTCCAGAGTTTCGCGGTGCACGAGATTGGCGTGCTGCAAAAGATTCTCGGCCCTGGCATGATTTCAAACAAGCTTCAGGCCCTAGTCGCGGACGAGGCTGGAGCCGCAATGGGGTTCATCGCTGATACCGCCCGACGTTTGCTCGGCACGGGATTTGCCCTGTTCAATATTCTCACGCTCGTGATTGTCACGCCTATCATCGGGTTCTATTTGTTGCGCGACTGGCCGCTGGCAATGGCGCGTCTGGACTCCTTGCTCCCTCGGGCCCAGGAAGCGGTCGTCCGCGGGCTTGCGAACGAAATCAGCCGCATCCTCAATGCGTGGCTGCGCGGACAGGCGATTTGCTGCCTGTTTCTTGCAGCCTTCTATTCGATTGCGCTGAGCGTGGCGGGGCTCAATCTGGGGCTCGTGCTCGGGCTTGTAGCCGGGATTCTGTCATTCATCCCTTACGTGGGTACCATTGTGGGAGCGATCTCGTCCATCGTGCTTGCTATCGGGCAGTTCAACGGGATCGATCACGTACTGATCATTGGACTGATTTTCGTGGCCGGTCAGCTGTTGAACGACTACGTGGTGGCGCCGCGCTTTCTCGGCGACCGGCTCGGCCTATCGGCAGCTTGGGTCATTTTCGCGCTCTTTGCTGGCGCGGAGGCGTTTGGTTTTCTCGGTATTCTTCTGGCAGTGCCCGTCACA
Organism: Acidiphilium sp.; assembly: GCA_027449105.1. Lineage (GTDB taxonomy): Bacteria > Pseudomonadota > Alphaproteobacteria > Acetobacterales > Acetobacteraceae > Acidiphilium. The sequence goes on from DAIDMG010000001.1 coordinate 28,147, forward strand.
GCGACACTCGGCGTACTCGTGCGGTTCTGGATCAGGCGTTACCAGCAGAGCTCGCTTTACCTTGACCCCCCACGCGTGTCGTTGTGAGCGACCGGGGGTGATCAGGTGTCGATGATCCGGACGATAACGAGGGCGCGGCAGCTGATTCTGCCATTCGCGGAGCCGGAGGTTTTTGCGCACGAGGATTTCATTGAGGCTGGGTCGAATGCGATGGCTCGCGCGGCCTTGGCGAATCCTGAAATCTGGGTCAACGGGCGGCTTGTTCTCTGGGGGGGGGAAGGCAGCGGTAAATCGCACCTGGCCGCGGTCTGGTCGGCAACGCGAGGCGCGCTGCTGTTGTCTGCCACAACGTTGCGGACGCCGATCGACCCGCCGGCATGCGATATCGTTATTGAGGATATCGACGCGATCATCGATCCGCTGGCATTGCTTTCCAGCCTCAACCTTGCCCAGGCGCTGGGCCGGATGACTCTCTTGACGTGCCGAACGCCGCCGGCACGGCTGGGTATTGGGCCACCCGATCTTGCCAGCCGGCTGCATGCAAGCCTCACGATTGGCATCGGGTCACCGGAAGATGCGCTGCTCGATGCATTGTTCCAGCGACTCGCGGCGGCTCGGCAGATAACGTTCAGCGATGGTTTGCGCCGCTACCTGCTGGCACGCCTGCCACGTCGACCAGGCGTGCTGCGTGAGGCGATTGCGCGACTCGACCGAACGACGATGGCGCATGCGGCACGACCAACACGCCGCCTCGCCGAGGCCGCCCTCGGCGATCTTTTCGAGCTAGGTAACGCACCGGGGTGCGACCAGCCGGGTGAATGCTCTGCAAGCGACGCGCAATTACCTCTGTAAACGCTTGCAGATTGCTGTAAGATCTGGCCATGGACCAGGACGCTGTTCCACTCACTGCAGTGATCGAAGGAGCTGAGCCGGCGATTCGCCATGAGTCAGGCCGGTTTCTCAACCGTGAGCTTTCCTGGCTTGATTTCAATGCTCGTGTCGTGGCTGCGGCTGAGGATGAGCGGTTTCCCTTGCTTGAGCGCCTGCGCTTTGTTTCGATCAGCGCGTCCAACCTGGACGAGTTTTATTCTGTTCGTGTTGCGGGGCTGATCGGGCAGGTGCGGGCCGGTGTGGCTGCCCTCTCCTCCGATGGCCTGACGCCGGGTCAGCAGCTAGCCGCCGTGAATGCCCGGGCCCGTGATCTGCTTGCCGGGCAACAGCGTGCCGTTACAAAGCTGCGGCGTGAGCTGGATGCAATCGGGATCAGCATCGTAACGCCAGCCGAGCTGACGCAAGAAGAGCGAGGCTTTCTCGATTATTACTTCATGGAGCGGGTGTTCCCGGTACTGACGCCGCTCGCGATCGACCCGGCCCATCCGTTTCCCTTTGTTCCGAACATGGGATTGGTGCTCGCACTCCGGCTGGTGCGGGAGGCAGATGGCGGTGCAATGCGCGGACTTATCCCCTTGCCCGCGCAGATTCGACGCTTCATTCGGCTGCCTCCGCCGACGCAGGCAAGCGGCCCGGCGCCGATCCGTTTCGTGCTGCTGGAAGATCTGGTCGAGCTGTTCCTTGACCATCTGTTCCCTGGTTTTCAGCTGGCCGGTTCGGGCCTTTTCCGGGTGATCCGCGATACCGATGTGGAGTTCGAGGAGGAAGCCGAGGATTTGGTGCAGTCCTATGAATCGGCACTGAAACGCAGACGGCGAGGCGTTGTCATTCAATTGACGCTGGCGGCAGGAATGCCTGACAGCCTTCGTGCTCTTGTCATCGAAGAGGTTGAGGCACCTGACGACGAGACAATTGTCGAAGCTGGATTCCTTGGCCTGGTCGACTTGAAGGAGATGATTGTCGAGGATCGGCCCGATCTCCTGTTCCCCGTGTATACGCCGCGTTTTCCCGAGCGGATTCGCGACTTCGGGGGTGATTGCTTTGCAGCGATCCGCAACAAGGACATCATCGTCCATCACCCGTTTGAGAGTTTCGACGTGGTTGTCCAGTTCCTGCGCCAGGCGGCCGCTGATCCGAATGTGGTCGCAATCAAGCAAACGCTGTACCGAACCAGTCGGGATTCACCGATCGTTGGTGCGCTGATCGAGGCAGCAGAAGCTGGAAAAAGCGTGATGGCGATGGTCGAACTGCGGGCACGCTTTGACGAGGAGGCAAACATCCGCCTTGCGAGGACACTGGAAGCAGCAGGTGTTCAGGTGGTCTACGGTTTTCTTGGCTTGAAGACACATGCGAAGCTGTCATTAATTGTTCGCCGTGAGGGTAATGCCATGCGCGCCTATGCGCATTTTGGCACCGGCAATTACCACCCGATTACCGCACGAACCTATACCGATCTATCATTTTTCACCACAGATCCGGAGCTTACGCGCGACGCAGCGCGATTGTTCAATTACATGACCGGCTACGCCCGGCCGGAGCGGATGGAACAGCTTGCTTTCAGCCCGCTGACAACACGTAAGACGATCGAGGCGCTCATCGATGCGGAAATTGCTGCGGCACGGAGCGGGCGGCCGTCGGGGATCTGGCTGAAGCTGAATTCGCTCGTCGATGAACAGTTAATCGACCGCCTTTACGAAGCGTCATGCGCCGGTGTGCCCATCCACGCTGTGGTCCGGGGCATCTGCTGCCTTCGTCCAGGGGTCCCGGGGCTGTCACAGAACATCGCGGTCAAGTCCATCATTGGACGCTTCCTTGAGCATGCACGGATCGCCGTTTTCGCGAACGAGGCAAAAATGCCATCGCGGAATAACAAGGTGTTTATATCAAGCGCCGATTGGATGGTCCGTAATCTCGATTGGCGAATCGAGACCTTTGTACCAATCCATAATCCCACCGTCCACGCCCAGGTTCTGGACCAGATTATGGTTGTCAATCTGCAGGATAACACGAACGCGTGGACGCTCGACGGTGACGGTCGCTGGTACAAGCAACACCATGGACGCAAGGCAATCTCCGCTCATGATTATTTCATGACCAATCCGTCATTGTCGGGTCGGGGATCGGCGCTACGCGGTCCACCGGGTAACGCTCGGCGGGAGCAAACGCGCTTCCGGAAGACTTTTCTGATCGAAGAATAACCGATGCGTTGCGTGCACCAGACCGCTTTCCTGGGAGCCCAAGCTGTGCGTACAGGTAGAAAGCGAGAGGGGAGTCTTGTCTCACGCCGGATGTTCGCCGGGACTTACGCTGGCGCCGAAAGTTATTGCAGCGTCATAGTGGTACCGTGGCGGCATTCGCCGGGCGTAATCAGATCTACCGACGCGACGCGCACCGAGTGAAGACGCCCGTCGAGGCTTCGGGACCAGAAATCCAGAAAACGATGGAGTACAGGATAGGAGGGCGCCAAATCCAGATCTTGCCAGATATATGTTTGCAAAACACCGGGATGGTCCGGCAGGTGATATAGAATCTCAGCGGTTGTTAGCCGATAGTCCCGAATTTGGCGTCCAAGCTCCATCGTGCATCCCGTCGGTTTGATTGACTCCAGGTTGAGCGGCGGCGAACCGCTTGGCACTAAGATGGCACCATCTTGCCAAGATAATTCAATAAAAAAATCATCGATTTCAGCACTTTATCACTCGACAAACCGATCTGCTGCTGAATCTTGACTCGGCGGCCCGGCAATTCTATTTGAGTGGCACTCTCTGGGTGAGAGTGCTAGCAGCGCCCGGTGCCGCTTTCGGGTCGGTCGCTGCTGAGTCTTATTCTTGTAACAGACTAATGTCAGGAGCGATCCAGATGAAATTCCGTCCTCTGCACGACCGTGTGGTGGTTCGTCGGCTGAATGCCGAAGAAAAAACCGCCGGCGGCATCATCATCCCCGACACTGCCAAAGAAAAGCCGATGGAAGGCGAAGTTATTGCTGTGGGCCCGGGCGCCCGCAATGAGCAGGGTCAGCTCGTGACGCTCGACGTCAAGGCTGGGGATCATATTCTTTTCGGAAAATGGTCCGGCACTGAAGTCAAAATTGACGGCGAAGAGCTGCTGATCATGAAAGAGTCCGACATCATGGGCATCATCGAGGGTAGTGCGGCCAAAAAGAAGGCCGCCTGATCCTTCGTCGAACCCCCATCCGATTTCGTTAAAGGAAGACAGATATGGCTGCTAAAGACGTCCGTTTTTCGGCCGACGCCCGTGAGCGCATGCTGCGTGGCGTTGACCTCCTCGCTAACGCGGTGAAAGTCACTCTCGGTCCTAAAGGGAGAAACGTCGTTCTCGAAAAGAGCTTCGGCGCTCCGCGTATCACCAAGGACGGTGTGACGGTCGCAAAGGAAATCGAACTTTCCGACAAGTTTGAAAACATGGGCGCACAGATGGTGCGCGAAGTTGCCAGCAAGACCAACGATATTGCAGGCGATGGTACCACTACCGCTACTGTTCTGGCTCAGGCTATCGTCCGTGAAGGCGTCAAGGCTGTGGCCGCCGGCATGAACCCGATGGATCTCAAGCGAGGCGTTGACAAGGCGGTCACCGCGGTTGTCGAAGAGCTGAAGAAGCGTACCAAGAGAATCAACAATCCGACGGAAACTGCGCAGGTTGGTACCATCTCCGCCAATGGAGAAGCCGAAATTGGCAAGATGATTTCCGAGGCGATGCAGAAAGTCGGCAACGAAGGCGTGATCACTGTAGAGGAAGCGAAAGGCATCCAGACCGAACTCGATGTCGTCGAGGGCATGCAGTTCGATCGCGGTTACGTCTCGCCGTATTTCATCACCAATCCGGAAAAGATGGTTGCAGACCTGGATAGCCCGTACATTCTGATCCACGAGAAGAAGCTCTCCGGGCTCCAGCCGATGCTGCCCCTGCTTGAGTCAATCGTGCAGTCAGGAAAGCCTCTGTTGATCATTGCCGAGGATGTCGAGGGTGAAGCTTTGGCCACGCTGGTGGTGAACAAGCTTCGTGGAGGCCTCAAAATCGCCGCGGTCAAGGCTCCTGGCTTCGGGGACCGCCGTAAAGCGATGCTTGAAGACATCGCTATCCTGACTGGTGGCCAGGTGATCAGCGAAGACCTTGGCATCAAGCTTGAAAACGTGACGCTGGGCATGTTGGGCCGGGCAAAGAAGGTGCTGATCGAGAAGGAAAACACCACCATTGTCGAAGGCGCTGGCAAAAAGGCCGACATTACTGGCCGCTGCAACCAGATCCGTGCGCAGATCGAGGAAACAACCTCGGATTATGATCGCGAGAAGTTGCAGGAGCGTCTGGCCAAACTCGCTGGTGGCGTGGCGGTAATCCGCGTTGGCGGTGCCTCGGAAGTCGAGGTGAAGGAGCGCAAAGACCGCGTTGATGACGCTCTTCATGCGACACGCGCGGCCGTCGAGGAAGGTATCGTACCTGGTGGTGGCGTGGCTCTGGCGCGCGCGTCGCTTGCGCTTACCAAGGTCAAGGCCGACAATGACGACCAGCGGTTCGGTGTCGACATTGTGCGCAAGGCGATCCTTGTTCCGCTACGTCAGATCGCGGAAAATGCTGGAGAAGACGGCGCGGTCATCTCGGGTAAGGTGCTCGACAAGGATGACTATGGCTGGGGCTACGATGCCCAGACCGGCGAGTTCAAAGACCTGGTCAAGGCTGGCATTATCGACCCCACCAAGGTCGTGCGGACTGCTCTGCAGGATGCAGCCTCGGTCGCCGGCCTGCTGATCACGACCGAAGCGATGGTCGCCGAGCGCCCTGAGAAAAAGCCGGCTCCGGCTGGCGCTGGCGCTGGCATGGGCGGCATGGGCGACATGGATTTCTAAACCACGGTCGCTTGGCTGTGAATTTCGAAGAGGCCGTGGATTTGTCCACGGCCTTTTTGCTTGAAAAAAGCGGCAATCACGCTCAGCCCCTTGATACGTAATCAACAGGCGCTGGTTGCCCTGGTCGCGCAACAGGCCACCGATCTGCTACTCGGCCCTCGCAGGTCGTACAGCTCCCCAAGATGGGCCCCGCTCAACGGAAAACGCGCAACCTTTAAGGAGCAGTCGGCAGACAGACAAGCCATGAGAGGCGGTGTCCGCGATCTGGAAAGGAAAGCTGCTATTTGCCAGCGGCACCCGATGCCTGCGTTGACGTCAGGCGCCGCTGCGCAGACTGCCGCAAGGAAATCCGCGGGTCAAGGTTCGTCCGGGTCCGGTTCAAGGCTCGCAACAGCCTCGCGGATAACATTCGCGATGTGCTGCTGGCCCGCACGGCCCGCCGGACCGCCAGCCAGCCGGGCAGGGTCAATTGGTTTTCCGAAGCGGATCGTGATTTGCGTTCGCCGGGGGAAGCGTGCGCCCGGCGGCAACGCGACGTTTGTGCCGCTGATGAAGACCGGGACGACGGCGACCGGATGCTCGAGCCACAAGGCGCCGATTCCAGGCAGGAAGGTTTGCAAGGAACCATCGGGGCTGAGCCCACCTTCGGCAAACCAGATGAGGGTTCGCTGGCGAGCCAGCACGGATGCGCCCAAGGCAAGGGCCTGGGCTACGTTCCGGTCGGGATCAATGGGTACGATCTGCGCAGCTCGGCTGAAAAGGCGTCGCAAAGGAGTATTGAACAAAAGCCCTGTCCATCCCGCCCAGTATGCATCCTGAAGCTGTTGATGTGACAGCGCGGCCGAGAGCGCGAAAGGATCAAGATAGCTTACGTGATTGGGACAGAGGAGGAAGGGTCTGGGTGGCAGTGACTCCTCCCCAACCACGCGCAGCCTGAAAAAGGAACGCATCACGGCACGCACAGACGCTTCGCCCACGCTGCGGAGAGCATGAACACCGAGCCCATAATCCGCGAGCCAGCGCTTTTCGCTTTCGACCATGACCGGCGGGATTTCCGAGGTCGCAGGCGCCTGGGTCGCCTCCCGAAGCAAGTCGCGCAAGGTTACAACGCGCGCAATCTGCCGTTCGGTAAGAGAAATGCCGCATTCGCGTTGGAGTGCTAACGTAAGATCGATCCATCCCAGCGAATCAATTCCAAGATCGAGTTGTGGGCTCGTTTCAAGATCAATCGAATGATCGGGAAAACGGCTTTGTAGCCATCGCCATAACCGGGCGCTCCTTGCGTCGTCCAGCAACGCCTTGTCCACTGGCGCCATTGGGGTGCCTTCCTGCCTGGATGGTGGGCTATGGGCGACAGTGTAGAGCGCCGGCAATAAATGCCTCCGAAGCTTGCCAAGCTGGGTCCGTGGCAGCGGCGAACGCGTGACCGAAAAGCCGGTCAGTCTGAGGTGGGGAGGCAAAGTTCTCGCGCGCTTGTTCAGAGCGTCCCTGATCAATCCTTCCAGCCGGATTGCCCCGGCATCACGGGCAATTTCTTCGTTCGGAACAACCAGCGCGACCAGGCCCCGCTTCATCCCCAACAGAGCGATTTCCCGGATCAACGGATTTTCCGAATATGCGGCTTCCACGATCTCCGGATAGATCTTCTTTCCATTTGATAGCACGATCGTTTCGGTTCGGCGCGCAATAACAAATAGATAGGAGTCGCGATCAAGCCGGCCGAGATCGCCCGTCCGAAACCATCCGTCCGACGTGAAAGCCGCCTGCGTTGCTGCGTCATCAGGGAAGTAACCAGAAAACACGCTGCTGCCACACGCCTCGATTTCGCCGACACCGGATGGGTCTGCATCGGCTATACGGACACTAACACCAGGCAACGCCTGGCCGGCAGAGCCGGCACGAGCGTAGCCAATGCGGCTGAATGTAAGTATAGGTGACGTTTCCGTCAGTCCATACCCCGTTAGCACCTGCCAGCCAAACGCCGTGAGGCCTGTCTCGATATCTGTCGGCAGCGCCGCTCCGCCACAAACCATCAGCCGCAGGTGGCCGCCAAATTGCCGGTGCACGGAACGAAGCAGCCAACGACCGAGTGGCCACCCCAGCCGATGTTGAGCAAGGCGGGATAGAGACAACAAGGCCGAGAATATAGATTGCGTCAAAGGCGGCCGAGCAGCGGCGGCGCGGAGGATTCCGTCAACGAGCGCAGTGTACAGGCGTGGGACGCCCAAAAGAACGGTTACACGGTACCGCTGCAGTGCCGTCACCAGTTCCGGTCCACTCAGACCAGCCGGAAGCACGATGCCGGCTCCACAAGAGGAAACCGTCAGAAGTCCTACCGTAAGGGGGTAGATGTGGTGAAGCGGCAAAGGTATCAACACACGGTCATTTTCACTAATAAAACCTTCGTGTGACAGAGCATTGACATTCGAAAGAAGGTTCGCATGGGTGAGAGGAACTGCTTTGGGCAAACCCGTCGTTCCTGACGTAAAGGCGAGAATTGCGACATCTCCGGGCCGGGACAGAGGCGGTTGCGGCGTCCAGAGTACGCGCACCCGATCCCGCCGTTGCGCGATCTCGGACGCGACTGCGTCGAGATCAATGACCTTGAGAGCCTTATGGATGGCCTGGATGCCTTCGACCCGAAAGCCGGGTGTCAGGATAACGTCACAATTGGCGACCTCCATCATGTGCGCGATGTCATCGTGACTTGCGTGCCAATCAATCGGCATAACAGCCAGTCCTGCTCCGATGATGCCCCAAAACGCCTGGATCCAGGCCAAACTGTTCGGCGCGAGCAGGCCGACGACTTTGCGTTGCGTGGATGGATGTTCTCTTAAGTGCTCCGCAAACGTTTGGGCGGCCATCGACAGTTCCGCGAACGTTGTTCGGGCTTCCCCATTCTGCTCCACCATCTGAAGGACCGCAGGAGTGTCCCCAAATCTGTCCATTTGGCCGAGAACATCCTGAAGCGTGACGAGGTGGGCGGATAGATCGGCATCACGCGGCATGTCAGAATTCCCAGGAAATCGCCGACGGTAGCGGTCGCGGAAATGAGTTGCCGGCCATCAACGGCGCTCTGGTTCCGGCAATGCGCTTTCGAGGATCTCGAAGATTTGAGCTGCCCGGCCACTAGGCGAGCGATGCAGTCTGCGATGCAAATAGTCATCCGACGTCAGCCACGTGTACGCTTCGAGAACTTCGTCATACGTTCCGCCCACGCCAAGAATTTGCATGACAAGATCGTCGTCGCATTGACCGATTATCGTCCGAATTTCAGTTGAATTGGCAGCTTTGACATCTCCGGATTCATTCATATTCCACTCCGTTGTCCAGGCGGGCCTAACGCGCCGGAAATGGTTGGCGGTCGCCCGGCACGCGTCCATGGCATTGTCTTGCCCTCTTCAGCAGGGATCGTGGGTGCCACCCGGATCGTATTTCTGAGGCAATAACCATTGGACGGAAAGAAACAGCAAACACAATTGAGGTCCAGGCAAAATTGCGTGGCCGCATGTTCGGGCAGAAAGGCTGTTTCTCAGGCAGTGAATAAGTTCGAACTAACACGGCGTTATACCCCGATCCCGGCTTCGGGGGACGCCGGCTCTGCTTTAGCCTCGGGAATCTCCGTCATCGTCGCTTCCGTCAGCAGCAAGGTGCTGGCAACCGACACGGCATTTTCGAGCGCTACGCGTACGACCTTGGTGGGATCAATGATGCCCGCCTCGAAGAGATCGACAAATTCCTTGCGGCCAGCGTCAAAGCCGTGGTTGCCGATGCCTTCCATCATGCGGGCGACGACCACTCCCCCGTCCGCAGCTGAGTTTTCGGCGATTTGGCGCGTTGGCGCCTCGAGCGCGCGCTTCAAGATCTGTACGCCGGTCCGTTCATCACCGTCACATTTGGCTTCTTCCTGTGCGACGGCCGCAATGCCACGTAACAGTGCGAGGCCACCACCCGGAACGATACCCTCGGAAACAGCCGCCTTGGTAGCGCTGATGGCATCGTCGAAAGCTTCCTTTTTGGATTTCATTTCGGCTTCTGATGGCGCTCCCACGCGAATGACGGCGACACCACCAGCCAGCTTTGCCAGCCGCTCCTGCAGTTTCTCCCGATCATAATCACTCGTGCTCTTGTCGATTTCGCGACGGATCTGCTCAACCCGTGCGCTGATTTGCGCGCGGTCGCCGGCACCGCCAATAATGGTTGTATTGTCCTTGTCGACGACAACCCGTCGTGCTCTCCCCAGCTGCGCTAACGTCGCATGATCAAGCTTGAGACCCAGGTCCTCCGAAATCACCTGGCCACCCGTTAGCGTCGCGATATCCTGGAGCATCGCTTTCCGCCGATCGCCGAAACCTGGAGCGCGGACTGCGCAACTCTTGAGTACACCACGAATTTGGTTCACGATGAGCGTAGCCAGCGCTTCGCCTTCGATATCCTCGGCCACGACGAGAAGTGGCTTTCCCGACTTTGCAATCTGTTCCAGCAAGGGGAGCGTGTCACTCAGCGCGCTGATCTTCCTGTCGCAAAGCAAGATGGTGCAATCCTCCATGACAGCTTCCATTGCTTCGGCATTGGTAATAAAATAGGGTGATTGAAAGCCGCGGTCAAATTGCATGCCTTCCACGACGTCGAGGACCGTTTCGGTTGTCTTGGATTCTTCGACCGTGATGACGCCTTCGTTGCCAACCTTGTCCATTGCATCGGCTACCAGCTCGCCTATCACCGGGTCATTGTGTGCCGAGATTGCACCGACCTGGCTCTTTTCCTTTCGGGTTGCCACTGGTCGCGACAAGCCGTGCAAGGATTGAATGGCTGCCTTTGCGGCCCGATCGAGACCCCGCTTGATGTCTATCGCGCTCGCTCCAGCCACGACGTTGCGAACCCCGTCCGCAAAGATTGCGTGCGCAAGGATCGTCGATGTGCTCGTGCCGTCGCCCACCATGTCACCAGTTTTCTCGGCGGCTTGACGAAGCATGCGTGCGCCAAGATTCTCTTCGGGATCCTTGAGATCGAATTCCTTGGCGATCGTGACTCCGTCGTTGCAAACGATGGGGACACCCCACTTTTTCTCGATCAGGACGGACTTGGATCGCGGTCCCAGGGTTACACGCACGGCATCGGCGAGTTGCGTCGCCCCTCGCAGTATTTTTTCACGGGCGGCGGAGCGGAAGAGAACCTGCTTGTGGGCCATGCAACCATTACCTCTTGCGTCAGAGTTGCCGGGAACAGCCCGCGGGAAGTGTGAAAAACTCCCGAAACCTCCAGCGAATGTTGATAGCGACGGCGCTGAGAAATTCCTTGATCTGGGTCAAGGCAGTGTCGCCGCGCGTGGTTCAGTTTGGCAGCGCTCGCATTCTTGGAAGGAGGTTTGCTATGCCTGAACCATCAAGAAAAGTTGCTGTTAAGGCGGGAAGCGGGGGCACGCCATCGGCGCCTCAACTCTGGCGGCCGTTCGACGCCCTCCGTCAAGAGATTGACCGGCTGTTCGATGATTTCGATGGCGGCTCGTGGCTAAGACCATGGCGGCGATCGCTTTTAAATGTCGAGCCATTTTGGCGGCGCGAGGCTGAGTGGTCTGCAGAACCGGCCGTCGACATCGTGGAAAAGGAGGCGGCGTACGAGATTACCGCGGAACTGCCAGGGTTCGATGAAAAGAACGTCGAAGTCAGTTTGGCTAACGGCGGTCTCGTGATCAAAGGCGAAAAATCCGCGGAGAAAGAGGAGAAGGAGAAGAACTATCACCTTCACGAGCGCCGCTTCGGCTCTTTCGAACGGTATTTCGGCCTCCCGGAAGGCACGGACGCCGACAAGATCGAAGCAAGTTTCAAAAAAGGCGTCCTTACAGTGACGCTGCCGAAAAAGCCCGAGGCCCGAAAACCCGAAAAGAAAATCGCGATCAAGAGCTCTTGATCGTTGCGGGGTGCGATCGAGTTCGTTCATTCGGCTACCCGATCGGGTAAAGGCGTTGTCCCCGCTCTCCGAGGCGCAAGTGGCGTCGCGCGCGGGTAGGGAGCGCTCCATGGTGGATTGGAGGCGGAACCCCTTTTACACCGGATCGGGTGCTGAATACTCTTCGCTCGCTGAACCGAGCGCACCCGTTCAGCGAAGACTGACGGCTTCGCCTGGAAAAACCGAACCGATCAGCGACGGACGGGCAGCCGATGTTGCGTACCGCGTTGCCATCGGCGTGCATCCTGTTGCCGTACCCGCGTGACAGGCAGGGGAATTTGTCTGCGACGGGGCGCCTGTCCACGCAGCCGCAGTCCGCGAAGGTCTGTGACGAGTAGGCCAGGGGTTGATGGGCTGTCTCGGGCGCCGCCTCGCTGCCGTTTGCTCACAGGCGCTCGTTAGGGGCTGCCAACCTGATAGCGGGAATCGCTCGTTGAAATGGCTGCGGCAGCGATCTAATCTCGTTGCGGGTAAAGGACAGTTGGTCCGGGATGGCAACGGAGTTTCGGAACCCACCCGACGCGGCGGGTGGCAGGTTGTGCTTGCCCGGCCCGGCAATCCGCGCTAGTCCCCGCCGGACAGCGGCGCAAGCGACCTGTGCGTGATGCCTTGCGGCACGTCGATGTCTTGGCGCGGGCGTGGTGGAATTGGCAGACACGCCAGATTTAGGTTCTGGTGGCGCAAGCCGTGGGGGTTCAAGTCCCTCCGCCCGCAGGCCCGCTACCAGTTGAACGAATACGAGTAGATAAGGATTTCCTTGGCGATGCAGGTTACCGAAACCCTGACCAACGGGCTGAAACGCGGCTTTACCGTGACTGTTCCGGGTGCCGACCTCCAGGAACGGCGCGACAAGCGCCTCTCGGAGTTGACCAAGACAATGCGCATCCCGGGATTTCGCCCCGGCAAGGTGCCGCTGAACCTGGTTCGCAAGCGTTTTGGGGAGGCGGTCGACGCTGAGGTCATCCAGGAATCGGTGAACGAGGCGACAGACAGGGTTTTATCCGAGCGAAATCTGCGGCCTGCCGTTTCACCCAAGGTCGAGGTGACGCAGCAGGGAAACGGATCCGACCTAGAGTTCAAGGTCGAGATGGAAGTGCTTCCCGATATCGTGATTCCTGATTTGACCGTTGTGACGTTGGTGCGGCTTAAGGCTCCTGTAACTGAGCAGGAAGTTCAGGAGGCTCTCGAAGGCTTTGCTAAGCAGCGTGCAACGGCGGAGCTGATCGATGAGACGCGCCCGGTCGCAGAGGGCGAGGTCATTACCGTGGATTTCGCCGGGTCGATAGGAGGCGAGGCATTCGAGGGGGGGACCGCTACGGACGTCGATATCGAGATTGGTGCAGCCGGGTTCATTCCCGGGTTCGTTGAGCAGATCGCCGGTATCTCGCCTGGCGAACATCGGACGGTCTCGGTAACGTTTCCCGAGAATTATCAGGCCGCGCATCTTGCTGGAAAAGCAGCCGAATTCGCGGTCACTGCGAAAGCGCTGAAGCGGAAGCGCATGCCGGATCTGAACGATGTGTTTGCCGAAGAACTTGGTTTCGAGTCGCTGGCAGAGGTGAAGAAATTCTTCCGCGAACGGCTTGAGGGCGTTCGCGCCGGGGCGAGCAGGATGAAGCTGAAGCGCGCTCTGCTCGATCAACTCGCGGAGCAGGCCAAGTTCCCTGTCCCGGAAGGTCTCGTGGAAGCAGAATTCTCGGAAATCTGGCGGCAGGTGGAAGCAGAACGTCAAGCGGGCCGATCCGATGCGGAAGACGCGGGAAAAGACGAAGCGACCTTGCGCAGCGAGTATCGGGCAATCGCGGATCGGCGGGTTCGGCTCGGGCTCCTGGTTGCCGAAATTGGTCGGCTGAACAAGATTGAGGTCAGCGAGTCGGATGTGCGACGGGCAATGATGGCGGAGCTGCAGCGCTATCCGGGTCAGGAAAAGCAGATCATGGATTTCTATCAGAAAAACCCTCGCGCATTGGACCGGCTGCGCGGCCCTATTTTCGAGGATAAAGTGGTTGATTATGTTGTCGAGCGTGCGCAGGTGACGGAGACGGAGGTCACGTTCGCCGAACTTATGGAAGATGTGGACGATCAAGGGGCGTGACGGGGTATTACAGGACAGGGCTGGACGGCAGCCGGAACAGCGCTACAGTGGTGAGACGAATGGCATTGCACGACACGTGCTGCGAGGCGCGGCGAAGCGACGCCATTTGATTGGGAGTGGTTGAATGGATCGGGATCCGGTCGATTTCTACATGAGCAACCTCGTGCCGATGGTGGTCGAACAGACCGCGCGCGGTGAGCGGGCATACGATATCTATTCGCGACTCCTTAAGGAGCGGATCATTTTTTTGACGGGCCCGGTGTTCGACCAGGTGGCATCCCTGATATCCGCCCAGTTGCTGTTTCTGGAGAGCGAGAACCCGACCAAGGACATCGCCTTTTATATCAATAGCCCTGGTGGCGTGGTGTCATCTGGCCTCGCGATCTACGATACCATGCAATATGTTCGGTGCGCGGTTTCGACGGTGTGCATTGGTCAAGCGGCGTCAATGGGCAGCCTGCTGCTGGCCGCCGGAGAAAAAGGCAAGCGCTTCGCCTTGCCGAATTCGCGGATCATGGTGCATCAGCCGTCCGGCGGTGCACAGGGTCAAGCGGCCGATATCGAAATACAGGCGCGCGAAATACTCACGCTCCGACAGCGATTAAATGAGATCTATGTTGCTCATACGGGACAGACGCTCGAGACGATCGAGCGTGCTCTGGAGCGCGACAGGTTCATGTCAGCTGTAGAAGCACAGCAATTTGGGATAGTTGACGAAGTTGTCATTCGCAATCCGGCGTCCGGTGAGACCAGGGGCGCCGGCATGGCAGCAGCATAGAAGTCGGCGATACCGGCTCTCGGCTTGATCATCAGTGCGGCGCCTGCCGCAGGTATCGGCGGACATTGGCGGACGTTCACGAAATGACGCCTGTGAATTGGCGCTTGTATGATTAGCCCCCGGGGTTTAGGTTGATTATCATGGAGTGTGTCCGATCGACGGGCGGCCGTTGGAGCGCGTATGAGCAGTAAGTCTGGAGAACCAAAGAACACGTTGTATTGCTCGTTCTGTGGGAAGTCACAGCACGAGGTCCGCAAGTTGATTGCAGGTCCAACCGTGTTTATCTGCGACGAGTGTGTCGAACTCTGCATGGACATTATCCGTGAGGAGCATCGCACGCATCTGGTCAAGTCCCGCGATGGCGTGCCCACACCCCGTGAGATTTGCAAGGTTCTGGATGATTACGTGATTGGACAGGATCTGGCCAAGAAGGTGCTCAGTGTAGCCGTACACAACCACTACAAGCGCCTGGCGCATGCGCAAAAGAACAACGATATCGAGATTGCGAAGTCCAACATCCTTCTTGTAGGACCAACCGGTTCCGGCAAAACGCTGCTGGCACAGACGCTTGCACGAATCCTGGACGTGCCGTTCACGATGGCCGATGCGACAACACTGACCGAGGCCGGCTATGTTGGTGAGGATGTCGAAAACATCATCCTCAAATTGTTGCAGGCGGCCGATTACAATGTCGAGCGCGCACAACGAGGCATTGTCTATATCGACGAGGTCGACAAGATCAGCCGCAAATCTGACAACCCATCAATCACGCGCGACGTGTCCGGCGAGGGCGTTCAGCAGGCGTTATTGAAGATCATGGAAGGGACCATTGCTTCGGTGCCGCCGCAGGGTGGCCGGAAACATCCGCAGCAGGAGTTTCTTCAGGTCGATACCACCAACATTCTCTTTATCTGCGGTGGAGCGTTCTCGGGGCTGGAGAAGATCATCGCGCAACGCGGCAAGGGTTCGGCGGTCGGTTTCGGCGCTGTTGTGCGCAGCCCGGAAGAGCGGCGTACGGGCGAGGTTCTGCGCGAAGTCGAGCCCGAGGATTTGCTTAAATTTGGCCTGATACCCGAGTTCATTGGCAGGTTGCCCGTGGTGGCGACGCTGGATGATCTTGATGAAGGCGCGTTGATCGAAATTCTGACAAAACCAAAGAACGCGCTGGTTAAGCAATATGGCCGACTTTTTGAAATGGAAGGCGTCAAGCTTAATTTTACCGAAGACGCGTTGCGCGTAGTGGCGGCAAGGGCCATCCAGCGAAAAACCGGTGCGCGGGGATTGCGCTCGATAATGGAACAAATCTTGATCAACACAATGTTCGATCTTCCCGGACTGGACGGCGTTGAGGAAGTCGTGATCAACGGCGAAATCGCCGAAGGGCGCGCCAATCCATTGTTCCTTTATGGCAAAGAACGCGCCGAGGCAGGGTCCTGACCCGAGAGAGGTCTGCGTCGGACGCATTGCCTTGCGACGTGTGCCAGGTCCATTGTCAAGCCTTCTCAGCGATCCCATATCCTCATCGTTGCCGGGCGTCCCGGAACCGCAATCTGTGCCGCGTTCGGGCAGATCGCGTTGTTGAAGGAAGGTAAGAAATATTATGTCAGAGACCAGTCGGCCTCCCAGTTCCGTAATCGTGGCGCCGTCACCCCCAAGTGGTGCGCTGCCGGTATTGCCATTACGTGATATTGTCGTTTTTCCGCACATGATCGTGCCGTTGTTTGTTGGCCGTGAGAAGTCCGTGCGCGCTCTCGAAGGTGTCATGAAGGACGACAAGCAGATTCTGCTGGTCGCTCAGAAGAACGCGCAGCAGGATGATCCGCTGGCAGATGATCTCTATGATGTTGGGACCATTTCGACCGTGCTCCAGCTGCTCAAGCTGCCCGATGGCACGGTAAAAGTATTGGTGGAGGGTGTTCGGCGGGCGCGACTTACGGGCTTCAAGGAGATCGACAGCCACTTTGAAGCGTATGCCGTGCCTCTTGATGACGATATCGTCACGGGTGCCAAGGAGATAGAAGCGCTTTCGCGCACCGTGGTGGGGCAGTTTGAGCAATACATCAAACTGAACAAGAAAATTGCCCCGGAGGTGCTGGTTTCGATCAACCAGATCGATGACCCCTCAAAACTGGCGGATACCGTGGCGAGCCATCTGGCATTGAAAATTGCCGACAAGCAGGAACTGCTGGCGACGGTGCCGGTTGCGGAGCGGCTGGAGCGGGTCTTTGCTCACATGGAAGCAGAGATCGGCGTCTTGCAGGTCGAGAAGCGGATCCGTAGCCGGGTCAAGCGGCAGATGGAGAAAACCCAGCGCGAATACTACCTCAATGAGCAGCTCAAAGCGATCCAGAAGGAACTCGGTGAGGGTGAGGAGGGCAAGGACGAGACCGCCGAGCTGGAAGAGAAGATCAAGGCAACCAAGTTGTCCAAGGAGGCGCGGGACAAGGCTATCGCTGAGCTCAAGAAGCTGAAGACGATGAGCCCGATGAGTGCTGAGGCCACGGTCGTGCGCAATTATCTTGACTGGGTTCTTGGCATCCCGTGGAAGAAGCGAAGCAAGGTCAAGAACGACATTGTCGAGGCTGAGGCGGTCCTGAACGCCGACCATTATGGTCTTGACAAGGTCAAGGAGCGAATTCTGGAGTATCTCGCGGTGCAGGCGCGGAGCCCGAAATTGCGTGGTCCGATCCTGTGTTTGGTGGGACCTCCGGGAGTTGGCAAGACTTCGCTTGGCAAGTCGGTCGCTCGGGCCACCGGGCGCAATTTCGTTCGCATGTCGTTGGGTGGGGTTCGCGACGAAGCGGAGATCCGGGGGCACAGGCGCACCTACATTGGGTCGATGCCCGGCAAGGTGATTCAGGGCATGAAGAAGGCGAAGACCTCGAATCCGCTGTTTCTCCTTGATGAAATCGACAAGCTGGGCGCGGATTGGCGCGGCGATCCGACGTCGGCGCTGCTTGAGGTGCTCGATCCCGAGCAGAATGCAAACTTCAACGATCACTACCTTGAGGTAGACTACGATCTGTCTGATGTGATGTTCGTGACCACCGCAAACAGCCTCAACATGCCGCAGCCCTTGCTCGACCGGATGGAGATCATTCGTATCCCGGGATACACGGAGGACGAGAAGATCGAGATTGCCAAGCGGCATTTGATGAAGAAGCAGGCCCAGGCGCATGGTCTAAAGCCGAACGAATGGCTCGTGTCTGACGACGCGCTGCGAGAACTGATCCGCACGTACACGCGTGAGGCCGGCGTTCGGAATCTGGAACGCGAGCTGGCAAATCTTGCCCGCAAGGCGGTCAAGGAAATCGTGACCAACAAGATCTCCAAAGTCGAGATCACTACGAAGAATCTGGAGAAGTTCGCGGGCGTGCCGCGCTTCAGATTCGGTGAGACCGAGGCGGAGGACATGGTAGGCGTTGTGACCGGGCTTGCGTGGACAGAGGTCGGCGGCGAAATTTTAACGATCGAGAGCGTTCTGCTGCCGGGCAAGGGAAATGTGAAGCAGACCGGCAAGCTTGGCGACGTGATGCAGGAAAGCGTTGCGGCGGCAATTTCATATGTGCGGTCGCGCTCGCTTCAGTTCGGGATCAAGCCCACGCTGTTCGAGAAGCGCGACATCCACGTGCATGTGCCTGAGGGAGCGACGCCGAAGGATGGGCCTTCGGCGGGAATCGCAATGGCGACGTCGATTGTTTCCGTGCTGACGGGAATCCCGGTACGTAAGGATATTGCGATGACCGGAGAGATTACGCTTCGCGGGCGCGTATTGCCGATTGGCGGCTTGAAGGAAAAGCTGCTGGCAGCTCTTCGGGCGGGAATCGTGACGGTTCTGATTCCCAAGGACAATGAGAAGGATCTGGCGGAAATTCCCGATAATGTGAAACAAGCATTGAAAATCGTGCCGGTCTCCCATGTTGATCAGGTTATCACGCAGGCATTGGTGCGAGCGCCGGAACCGATCGCGTGGGAGGAGCCTGCTGAGGACATAGCAGCTCATGTAACCCCACCGGAGGCGCCCGCTTTGCCTCACTGACCCGGTTTTTGTTAAATTGTGTGCAATTTCGAACGGCGCGCGTGGGATTTGCGCGCCGTTCGCGTTGACGAAGGGGAATCAGGGCCTCTACTGTACCGCCGCAGTCGGAGAGACTTTCCGGGCTGCTCGCAGATGCGGGGGCGAGGATAAGGGGCTCGCGACTTCGTTATATTTGGGAGACTCAAAGTGAACAAAATGGATCTTGTCGCCGATGTGGCGGAGCAGGTGGATCTTTCAAAGGCGAAGGCCGCCGAAGTGGTTGATGCGGTATTCGCGGCCATCGAGAGCGCTCTCAAGAAGAAGCAGGAAGTCCGCCTCGTTGGCTTTGGAACGTTCGCGACAGCAACGCGTAAGGCTGGCACGGGCCGCAATCCGCGGACCGGGGAGGAAATCAAGATTCCGGCATCGACGTCTGTTCGGTTTAAGCCCGGGAAGACCCTCAAGGACGCGGTAAACTGATTTTGTAGCCGCGCGACGATGCGCGGCGCATGGCGGCATTAGAGCCCCGAATTGCTGTAGTAATTCGGGAGTTTTTCCCACGTCTGATTGCTTTTGGGCGGTTAGCTCAGCGGTAGAGCGTCTCGTTTACACCGAGAGGGTCGGCGGTTCGAATCCGTCACCGCCCATTCAATTTCGGCAGATCGGCTGGCTTGACGGCATGGGGGGTGCGATCTACTAGCCTTCGCATCGCGCGGGTGTAGCTCAGCTGGTTAGAGCGCCGGCCTGTCACGCCGGAGGTCGCGGGTTCGAGCCCCGTCACTCGCGCCATCGCGAATAAGAAAAGACGTGCGGCCGGTTGTTCGGAATGTCCGAACGAGGTATCGTGCAGGGGTGGATCGTCGCGGCAGGCTGGTTTTGTCGCGCCATGTGGATGTGCGGTGGGGGAAGCAATTGTACCGGCGCTTACGTCCGGTGTCGCTTCTGAGGCGTTACTCAGATTGAGGAGTGATGAGCGGTGCAACCCATCTTGGACCAATATTTTCCAATCCTCGTGTTTTTCGCTATCGCTGCGGGGATAGGGTTCGCCTTCGTTTTGGGTTCGTTCCTGGCGGCGCGGCAGAATCCGTATGCCGCCAAGCTGTCCGCCTATGAGTGTGGCTTTCCGGCGTTTGATGACGCTCGTCGACGCTTTGATGTCCGCTACTATCTGGTGGCCATTCTGTTTATCATTTTTGACGTCGAGATTGCGTTTCTGTTTCCGTGGGCGGTCAGCCTGTCGCACATCGGCATGTTCGGGTTTTGGACGATGATCGGTTTCCTGGCGATCCTGGCAATCGGGTTTGTTTATGAGTGGCGGAAAGGCGCTCTGGATTGGAGTTGAGATCAGTGCGTTCTGGGGCCGAAGCAGGATTGAGGAGCACGATGAAAATGGACGGTGCGCAACTTGCGTGGAACACGCAACAGCTTGAGCCGGGGGAAGAGCAGGAAGCGGTGGTCCGCGCGATCACTGGAGAAATTGCCGGCAAGGGCTTCGTGGTTGCCAATCTCGACCGCGTTGTGAACTGGGCGCGTACGGGCAGTCTCTGGCCGATGACTTTTGGCTTGGCCTGCTGCGCGATCGAGATGATCCACGCATACATGCCTCGCTGGGACCTTGATCGACTCGGAATTATCCCCCGCAATTCGCCCCGCCAGAGCGACGTGATGATCGTTGCTGGGACTCTGACCAACAAGATGGCGCCAGCCTTGCGGCGCGTTTACGATCAGATGCCGGAACCGCGCTGGGTGATTTCGATGGGGAGTTGTGCCAATGGCGGCGGCTATTACCATTACTCCTATTCGGTCGTTCGTGGCTGTGATCGGGTTGTTCCCGTCGATATCTACGTGCCAGGGTGCCCGCCCACTGCGGAGGCGCTGGTCTACGGGATTCTGCAGTTACAGAAGAAGATTCGCCGGACCGGGACAATCATTCGTGGCTGAGTAAGAATAATGAGCGAACAACAAGAGGCCGGGATGGCTGGCTCTACCGCTGATCCCTTCAATGATGTGCTGCTTTCGCTGACGGGGGTGACGAAGGTCCTCATGGAACGGGACGAGCGGGTCGCGCATGTTGACCGTGCCAGGCTGCTCTCCGTGATGGAGATTTTGAAGACGGATCCCAGGTTTTCATATGAGCAGTGCATGGACGTGTGCGGTGTCGATTGGCCTGACCGGACTGAACGTTTCGATGTCGTCTATCAGCTGTT
Organism: Acidiphilium sp.; assembly: GCA_027449105.1. Classification (GTDB taxonomy): domain Bacteria; phylum Pseudomonadota; class Alphaproteobacteria; order Acetobacterales; family Acetobacteraceae; genus Acidiphilium. The sequence goes on from DAIDMG010000001.1 coordinate 48,947, forward strand.
GTCGCTAACGCGCAACGATCGGTTGCGCGTAATTGTTACCACTGATGAAGAACAGCTCGTACCGAGCGTGACACCTATTTGGTCAGGCGCTTGCTGGTGGGAACGCGAGGTTTGGGATCTGTTTGGCGTGCGATTCGATGGACTTGTGGACCATCGCCGCATCCTTACGGATTACGGATTTGAAGGGCACCCGTTGCGTAAGGATTTCCCGCTCACGGGCCACGTCGAGGTGCGGTACGACGAGGATGAGAAGCGGGTGGTTTATGATCGCGTTGCGTTAACGCAGGAGTTTCGGCAGTTTGACTTTCTTTCGCCTTGGGAGGCGGTCACGACCCTGCCGGGCGACGAAAAAGCCATACGCAAGGCAGGTTCTTCGTCATGAGCAATGTTTCGGAACAATCGACCCCGGCGTACGATTTTGCGGTAACGGACCGGCATACGGTTAACTTCGGCCCACAGCACCCGTCGACGCATGGTGTTCTGCGGTTGATCATGGAACTTGATGGTGAGACCGTGGAGCGTGCCGACCCGCATATTGGCCTGCTGCACCGTGGCACTGAAAAGCTGATCGAATACAAATCCTATCTTCAGGCCGTGCCGTATTTCGATCGACTTGATTACGTATCTGCAATGAATTGTGAATATGCGTTCGCGCTTGCAACGGAAAAGCTTCTGGATGTCGTTGCGCCGGATCGTGCGCAATGGATCCGCGTGATGTTTTCGGAAATTACGCGCATTCTGAATCATATTCAGAACACGGTGCATCTAGCGCTCGATATTGGTGCCCAGACTCCAAGCCTTTGGGGTTACGAAGAGCGCGAAAAGCTGCTTGAGTTCTACGAAGCGGTTTCTGGCGCGCGATTTCATGCAAACTATTTTCGTCCGGGTGGTGTGGCAAAAGATCTTCCCGATGGACTCGCCGAAAGAATTTGGGATTGGACCGAGAAATTCCCGAAATTCGTTGATGACGTGGAAGGGTTGCTGACCGAAAATCGTATCGTCAAACAGCGACTCGTGGATATCGGAGTCATTTCAGTTTCCGATGCGCTCGGCATGGGGTTTGCGGGGCCGAATTTACGGGCTTGCGGTGTGCCCTGGGATCTGCGTCGGTCGCGACCCTATGACAAATATTCGGAGGTCGATTTCGCGATTCCTGTCGGAAAGCACGGAGATTGCTACGATCGCTATCTCGTGCGCATTCACGAAATGCGAGAAAGCGCGAAGATCATTCGCCAGGCTCTCCAGAAATTGCCGGTGGGTCCGGTGAAGATCCAGGACAGCAAGATTGCGTCACCCAAGCGGTCGGAGATGAAACGTTCGATGGAAGCAATGATCCATCATTTCAAACTATACTCCGAGGGTTTTCATGTGCCGGCTGGCGCCACGTATACCGCCGTGGAGGCGTCAAAGGGTGAGTTTGGTGTCTATCTGATCGCCGACGGGACGAATCATCCATATCGGTGTAAAATCAGGCCGACCGGATTTGGTCATCTGCAGGCAATGGACTTGCTTACAAGGGGACATATGCTTGCTGATGCAATCGCAATTCTTGGATCGATCGACGTCGTATTTGGTGAAGTGGATCGTTGACGATGAGTGTGCCTGTGCAACCCGACCAATTCGCATTCGACGAAAAAAGCAGCGCGGAGATTCCGTCAATTATGGCGCGGTATCCCCAGGGTAAACAGGCAAGTGCGGTGATGCCCCTACTTGACCTGGCGCAAAGGCAGATGGCCCGTGTTACCGGGCGCGCTTGGGTGCCGCGCGTGGCAATGGATGCGGTCGCTGATCTGATCGGTGTCCCCAAGATTCGCGTCTACGAAATTGCAAGCTTCTACACGATGTTTCATCTCGGGCCGGTCGGTCCAAATCATCTTCAGGTTTGCACGACGACACCGTGTTGGCTGCGAGGATCGGATGCCGTGCATGCAGCGTGCCGCGCCGCTGCCGATACCGACCCCGATCTGTTTACTGTTGAAGAAGTCGAATGCCTTGGCGCGTGCGTCAATGCGCCAGTGCTCATGATCAATGATCAGCTTTACGAGGATCTTGATGGGGAGCGGACGGAGGCGGTGCTGAACGCGATCCGTCGCGGTGAAAAGCCGGAACCCGGCTCCACCGCCGGTCGCCACGGGTCGGCGCCGGAGGGCGGCCCCACGACCTTGTTTGCCACTGATGCCAGCGAACGGACCGACGCCTGATGTTAAGCGATAAGGATAGGATTTTCACGAACCTCTACGGGCTGCACGATTGGAGGCTTCGGGGCGCCCGAGCGCGCGGCGACTGGGACGGCACGGCGGCGATCATCGCGCGTGGCCGCGATGCGATTGTGGAGGAGGTTAAGGCGTCCGGCCTGCGCGGTCGCGGGGGGGCTGGTTTCCCCACCGGCCTGAAATGGTCCTTTATGCCGAAGCAAAGCGATGGGCGACCAAGCTACCTCGTCATCAATGCGGATGAGGGCGAGCCGGGGACGTGCAAGGACCGCGACATTCTTCGGTACGATCCACACAAGCTGATAGAAGGGTGTCTGCTTGCCGGCGCTGGCATGGGCGCTAACGCGGCATACATCTACGTTCGAGGCGAGTTTCACCAGGAATATCGCAACCTGCAGGCGGCGATCGATGAAGCCTACCAGGCGGGTTTGATTGGCACAAACGCCTGCCGTTCGGGTTTCGACTTTGATATTCACGTGCATCGCGGTGCCGGCGCTTATATTTGTGGCGAGGAATCCGCACTGCTGGAGAGCATTGAGGGCAAAAAGGGAATGCCCCGGATGAAGCCGCCATTTCCGGCGGCGATCGGCCTGTATGGCTGCCCAACAACGGTCAACAACGTTGAAACGATCGCCGTAGTTCCGACAATTCTGCGACGCGGCGCAGCATGGTTTTCGGCGCTCGGCCGGCCGAAGAATACGGGAACCAAGATTTTCTGCATTTCGGGGCATGTCAACAGGCCGTGTAACGTGGAGGAAGAGATGGGTATTCCTCTACGGGACTTGATCGAGAAACATGCCGGCGGAGTCCGGGGAGGTTGGGACAATCTGCTGGCCATCATCCCTGGGGGCTCGTCCGTACCGGTCCTGCCAAAGTCCATCTGCGATTCGGTTTTGATGGATTACGACAGCTTGCGTGACGCGCGCAGCGGATTGGGAACGGCGGCGGTTATCGTGATGGATCGATCAACTGACTTGATACGCGCCATTGCGCGCCTCTCCGCTTTTTATAAGCACGAAAGCTGTGGCCAGTGCACACCATGCCGCGAAGGTACCGGATGGATGATGAGGGTCATGAATCGATTGGTTGAAGGGCGTGCCGAGATCGCAGAAATCGACCTTCTGGAGCAAGTGACGCGGCAGGTCGAAGGTCACACGATTTGTGCCTTGGGCGACGCTGCGGCGTGGCCGATCCAAGGACTCCTGCGTCATTTTAGGCCGATGGTAGAAGTGCGTATCGCCAACTACCACAGTCGGGACACGCGCCGCGTGGCAGCGGAGTGACGAGGTAGCACAAATGCGGTGTACGGAACTTGGCAAGGGCTCGCGGACTGCCCGCTTCGGTCTCCTTGGCTTTGATTTTGTCAAAGCGAAGCGAGGGTGCGCAGCCTCGGCTGAATCCGCAGTGAAGGGCCGCTTTATTGACACCAACAGGAAGCAAGGCTGATGGCGAAGGTCACGATCGACGGCATCGAAATTGAGGTACCGAACGGTTTCACAGTGCTGCAGGCTGCGGAAGCGGCAGGGCGCGAAATTCCCCGCTTCTGCTACCATGACCGGCTTTCCATCGCCGGAAATTGCCGAATGTGCCTCGTCGAGATCGAGAAAATGCCAAAGCCCGTGGCCTCCTGTGGTCAGCCCGTCGCGGATGGCATGGTGATCTCCACCGACTCCGAGAAGATTCGCGAGGCCCGCCGCGGAGTGATGGAGTTCCTGCTTATTAATCATCCGCTCGATTGCCCGATCTGCGACCAGGGTGGCGAATGCGATTTGCAGGACGAAGCGCTAGGGTATGGGAGAAGTTACTCGCGCTATCACGAGCCTAAACGAGCGGTTAGCGAAAAATATCTTGGCCCGCTGGTCAAGACCGTTATGACGCGGTGTATCCACTGCACGCGTTGTGTCCGCTTTCTTGCGGAAATTGCCGGGGTGCCCGAGCTTGGCGCGGTGTCGCGCGGCGAGTCCATGGAAATCACCAACTACATCGAGCGGGGACTGAGCTCGGAACTCTCGGGAAACATTATTGACCTTTGTCCCGTGGGCGCATTGACATCAAAACCCTACGCGTTCACGGCCCGAGCCTGGGAGCTAAACAAGGTCGACAGTATCGATGTTTTGGACGCCATCGGGACCAATATTCGCGTTGACTCGAGGGGAGGCGAGGTTCTGCGGATACTGCCGCGCCTCAATGACGGGGTGAACGAAGAATGGCTGGCGGACAAGGGTCGTTTTGCCATCGACGGGAACAAGCGCCGGCGCCTGGACCGGCCGTGGGTCCGTGAGGCGGGCAAGCTCCGCCCGGCGACTTGGCAGGAAGCGTTTGCGGCTATCGCGCGACGGCTCGAGGGTCTGACCGGTGACCGTATTGGCGCAATCGCCGGCGATCTTTGCGACGCTGAAAGCATGTTTGCGTTGAAGACGCTGATGCAATCGTTGGGATCGCGAAACTTGGATTGCCGTCAGGACGGGGCTTTTCTCGACCCGTCGAGGCGGGCATTCTATTTGTTCAATACGACGATCGCCGGTCTGGATGAAGCTGACGCGTTGCTCATTATTGGAGCGAACCCGCGTCGGGAAGCGCCGGTTCTGAATGCGAGAATACGGCGGCGGTGGATGGAACTAAGCCAGTTCGAAGTCGGGCTGATCGGTGCCGACGTCGATTTGACCTATCCTGCCGAGCGGCTTGGATCTGATCCATCCGTCATTGCGGCTCTGCGCACAGGGAGTGTGGATTTTGCCCGGAAGCTTGAAGCTGCCAAGAAACCAGCGGTGATTCTCGGGTATTCTGCTTTAATGCGACCGGATGGCGCGGCGCTTCTTGCCGCTGCCTGGCGGCTTGCCCTGCATTTCAACATGATCAGGGCCGACTGGAATGGCTTCAATGTCTTGCATCGGGCAGCGGCTCGAGTTGGTGGTCTTGATTTGGGCTTTGTTCCGCAGGAGGGTGGGCAGAGCGCCTCGCAGATGCTGGTTGGAGGGGTCGATGCGCTGTGGTTGCTCGGGGCAGACGAAATCGATGCGGCCAAAATACCTGCCAATACCTACGTGATTTACCAGGGGCACCACGGTGACCGCGGCGCGGCACGTGCCGACGTGATCTTGCCAGGATCGACCTATCTCGAGAAGCCCGGGCTTTACGTCAACCTCGAGGGACGGGTGCAGGAAGCTGCGCGGGCGATCTTTCCGCCAGGGGAGGCGCGCGAGGATTGGGCCATTATTCGGGCTTTCAGCGATGTTGTGGGGAAGACGCTACCTTTCAATGACATGAAGGAGGCGCGTGAATCGCTGGTAAACGCCTGTCCGGTCTTTGGAGAGATTGGCACCTTACGCCGGCTTGCAACGCTCGACACGACGCCTCCTGCGGGAGACCCTGATGCGGTTTCGTCAGAGCCGCTGGTGGAGCCGTTTGAGAACTACTACCAGACTGATCCGATCAGTAGGGCAAGCCCGACGATGGCGCGCTGTGTTGACGAGATCCTGTCGCCTGGCCGCGCTGCGGCGGAGTAAAATCATGTCGGCAAGCTTCTTCTCAAGCGATTTCGGCTTCCTCGTGATTACGCTGTTGAAGGCATTAGCGCTGCTTGTGCCTCTTCTGATTGGAGTTGCCTATCTTACCTACGCCGAGCGCAAAGTTCTGGCAGCGATGCAGTTGCGGCGCGGCCCGAACGTGGTTGGACCTTTCGGGCTTTGGCAGCCGTTTGCTGACGCGATCAAGATGCTGTTCAAGGAGACGATCGTTCCGGACGGCTCTAACCGCCTATTATTCTTGGTCGCCCCGATGATCACTTTTGGTCTTGCTGTGATGGCCTGGGCCGTGATCCCGGTGAACGATCATTGGGCTATTGCCAATATCAACGTCGGCATCCTGTATTTGTTCGCGATTTCTTCGCTTGGTGTCTACGGGGTTATTATCGCCGGCTGGGCGAGTAACTCGAAGTTTGCCTTTCTAGGCGCGATGCGCAGTGCCGCACAAATGGTCAGTTACGAGGTGTCCATCGGCGTGGTGATTTTGACCGTGCTGGTTTGCGTAGGCAGTCTCAATTTAAATGATATTGTGATGGCGCAACGGCATATTTGGTTTGCAATTCCGTTGCTGCCTATGCTGGTCGTTTTTTTCATTTCCACGCTTGCAGAAACAAATCGTGCTCCATTTGATCTTCCGGAGGGCGAGAGCGAGATCGTTGCGGGATTCTTTGTCGAATACAGCGCAATGAGCTTTGCTCTCTTTTTCCTTGGCGAGTATGCCAACATGATTTTGATGAGTGCGATGACAACGATCCTGTTTCTTGGTGGTTGGCTTGCGCCGGCACCTTTGGTGCTCTTTACCTGGATTCCGGGGCCGATTTGGTTTGTAGCCAAGGTTGCGGCGTGCCTGTTCGTGTTCCTGTGGGTGCGGGCGACGCTGCCACGATTTCGCTACGATCAGCTGATGCAGCTTGGCTGGAAGGTCTTTCTTCCACTTTCCCTGGTTTGGCTGGTTCTAACGGCGGGAGCGCTGGAGTTGTTCGGCTGGTTACCTCATGCATGACCGGGAGAAATACTGATGGCGAGACTTGACCGGTTCGCGCGAGGACTGATCCTTGCGGAAATCCTCTCAGGAATGGGTCTGACGTTGCGGTACTTTTTCAAACCGAAGGCAACGCTCAACTATCCCTATGAAAAGAACCCTCTTAGTCCGCGCTTCAAGGGTGAGCATGCCCTGCGGCGTTATCCGAATGGCGAAGAGCGTTGCATTGCGTGCAAACTATGCGAGGCCATCTGCCCGGCCCAAGCGATTACCATCGAAGCTGAGCCGCGTGAGGACGGCTCACGGCGAACAACGCGCTACGACATTGATATGAGCAAGTGCATCTATTGCGGTTTGTGCGAGGAAGCCTGTCCGGTTGACGCGATTGTCGAGGGGCCGAATTTTGAATTTGCGACCGAGACCCGTGAGGAATTGATGTACAACAAGCAGCGCTTGCTTGCGAACGGCGATCGCTGGGAGTCTGAACTCGCCAAGCGGCTTGAGCTTGACGCGCCATACCGCTGAGGAGGCCATGATGATCCCAACGATCTTCTTCTACTTGTTCTCCGTAATCCTCCTCGCATCAGCATGCATGGTTATTACGGCGCGGAACCCGGTTCATTCCGTCCTGTTTCTGATCGTTTGTTTTCTTAATGCCGCAGCATTGTTTGTGATGGCCGGCGCAGAATTTCTGGCAATGGTTTTGGTTATCGTGTACGTTGGTGCCGTCGCCGTCCTGTTCCTCTTTGTGGTGATGATGCTCGATGTGGATTTCATCGCGCTACGCGAGGGCTTCCAACGTTACATGCCCCTCGGCCTAACGGTTGGCATGATTCTGATGGTAGAAGTTGGCCTGACGGTTGGTGGTTTTGAATACGCCGGCGTCGGCCACGGAGATCACGCGACGGTCATGCTTCCGGGAAGCACAGACGCAAGTGCTCTCGGCAATCTGATCTACACTCATTATGCCTACGTGTTTGAGTTGTCAGGCCTTCTGCTCCTTATTGCAATGATTGGCGCTATCGTGCTGACATTGGTGGAACGGACGCCACCACGGCGGCAAGACATATCGCGCCAACATGCAAGAAGCGTCGCCGGGACCCTGACGATGGTGAAGGCCGAACTTGGTGCTGGCGTGACCCTGCCTGAGCCGCGCGAGAGGGAAATCGTATGATACTTCCTGCTGGACTCAACGCCTATCTGGTTGTGGCGGCGTTACTGCTGGTCATCGGAATTTTTGGCATTTTCCTTAATCGCAAAAACGTCATTGTCATCATGATGTCGATTGAGCTGATTCTGCTTGCCGCCAACCTCAACTTTGTTGCCTTTTCCGGGGCTCTGCACGACATGGCGGGGCAGGTTTTTACCATGTTCGTGCTTGCCGTCGCCGCGGCAGAAGCCGCAGTCGGACTTGCGATTGTTGTTGTTTATTTCCGTAACCGCGGTTCGATCGAGGTCGAAGACGTTACGCTGATGAAGGGCTGATCATGATGCTCGCGATCGCCGTTTTTGCACCTTTGGCGGGAACCATCCTCGCCGCACTTCTTCGCCCGACCGCCGGGAACAGACCCGCAATCGGCGCCAGTCTTCTTGGAATGGCCGTTTCTGCCTTCGCCGCAGTGTCAAGCTTGATCCGCCACGTGCATGATGGGGTGCCGATGCATCCAATTGCGCTCGGTTCATGGATTTCCGTTGGGCAGTTTTCTGCGCGCTGGGCGCTGCGCGAAGATACGCTCTCGCTGGTGGTGACCGCGATGGTAAGCGTGGTCTCGGCAATTATCCATTTGTACAGCGTCGGTTATATGGCGCACGACCGCACCAAGACGCGGTTTTTCGTTTATATCTCGCTGTTCACGTTTGCCATGCTGATGCTTGTGACGGCGAATAACCTTCTGCAGTTGTTTTTCGGATGGGAGGGCGTTGGTCTCGTATCCTATCTGCTCATCGGATACTGGTATGATCGAGACAGCGCGAACGCTGCCGCGATCAAGGCATTCGTCGTAAACCGCGTTGGTGATTTATTCTTTCTAATCGGTACTGTTCTAATCTACGTGCAGTTTGGCACGATGGATTTTGACGCGATCTTCCGTGCCGTGCCGTCGATGTTGCACACTCGATATCATCTCGCCGGCTTCAACCTGCCTGTTTTGGAGCTTATCTCGGTCCTGTTGTTCATCGGTGCGATGGGCAAATCTGCGCAAATATTCCTGCACACGTGGCTACCTGATGCCATGGAAGGGCCAACGCCGATTTCCGCGCTGATTCATGCGGCGACGATGGTTGCTGCCGGTGTGTACATGGTTGTACGCATGTCACCGCTGATAAGCCACGCGCCCGTGGCAATGGCCACAATAACAATAATTGGAGGATTCACGGCTTTTTTTGCGGGCACCATTGGCTGCGTACAGAACGATATCAAACGGATTATCGCCTACTCCACCTGCTCTCAGCTTGGATACATGTTTCTTGGTGCCGGCGTCGGCGCGAATCAGGCGGCCATCTTTCACATGTTAATGCACGCCTTCTTCAAAGCGCTCCTGTTCCTGGCGGCTGGTTCTGTGATTCATGCGCTGGCCGACGAACAGGATGTTCGGCAGATGGGTGGACTTTGGCGGAAATTGCCGCTCACCTATGTGACAATGGCCGTCGGCGGACTGGCGTTGGCGGCCATACCGCCGTTTTCGGGATATTACTCCAAGGATGCGATTCTGGGAGCGGCATTTGCAAACGGTGGCGCCCCGGCCACCTTCGGTTGGGTTTGTGGGGTCCTGGGTGCCGGCCTGACCGCCTTCTATACTGCACGTTTGGTTTTGCTGACATTCCACGGCACCTATCGTGGTCCTCGCCAGACTTACGAGCACGCTCACGAAAGTGGTTGGACAATGGCGGTGCCGCTGGTTCTGCTCGCGATAGGGGCCTTCGCGGGGGGGTACGTGCTGCAAGGGACGCTGATTGGTCCCGGTAACAACGCTTTCTGGGGTGCGAGCATTGTCGATCCGGCAGGATTGCATGTGTTGCGAGAGGCGCGACTGAACCCGGCTTGGGCCGATCACTTGCCGCTCGCGCTTGCGCTGGTAGGTTTCGGGATCGCCTATTTGTTCTATGTTGTCAGGCCGACGATGGCCTCGTCTCTAGCCACGGCCTTTCCCGGAACGTACCGGTTTCTCCTGAACAAGTGGTATTTCGATGAACTCTATGACTGGTTATTTGTCCGGTCGGCACGACGATTGGCCCGACTCGTGTGGCATGGCGGTGACGAGACAGTAATCGACGGTGTGCCAACCGGGCTGGCACGGTGGACGGCCGAGCTTTCGGGAGGGCTTGGGCGACTGCAAAATGGCTCTCTCGCTGCATATAGTTTTGTCATGCTGATTGGACTCATGGCGCTGGTCAGCCTGTTCCTGGTGCTGCGCTAATGAACAATGTTTTCGTCAATATGCCGATTCTTTCGGTTTTAATCTGGTTGCCCATTCTGGGCGCAGTCATCATTCTAGCTGGGGACAGTGACCGCGACTCCGATGGATCCCGGAGTCGATGGATAGCACTCGGGGTGAGCACCGTCGAATTGGTGCTTGCGATCGCCCTGCTTGCGGCCTTCAACCCGCACGCCAGCGGATTTCAGTTCGTCGAAATTATGGATTGGCTCCCTGCTTACGGGGTCAGTTACCACCTGGGAATCGATGGGATAAGCCTGTTTTTCGTGATCTTAACCGCGTTGCTGACGCCGGTGGTGATCTTGGCAAGCTGGCGGGAGCATCGTCGCATACGGACCTATATGGCCGCATTCCTGCTGATGGAAGCCTTGACCATCGGTATGTTTGAATCTCTCGACTTCCTGTTGTTTTATATCTTTTTCGAAGGCGTCCTGATCCCGATGTACCTCATTATCGGTATTTGGGGCGGAGAGAGGCGAGTTCATGCGGCGCTGAAGTTCTTCCTGTTCACCTTGGCCGGTTCCCTGCCGATGCTTCTTGCCCTCGTCTGGATGTGGCAGCACGCGGGCACGACGAATATGGTGACACTGGCGCACATGCCAATTCCGGCGTCAGTGCAGGATTGGCTCTTTATCGCGTTTCTTGCGTCCTTCGGTGTCAAGGCAGCGGTTTGGCCCATGCATATTTGGCTTCCGGAGGTTTATGGAGAAGCTCCTTTGCCTGGAACTGTCATGCTGGCGGCTGTACTGTCCAAGATGGGGGCCTATGGTTTCCTGCGGTTCAGTTTGCCGATGCTGCCCGAAGCATCGGCCTATTTTGCCCCGCTGATGTTTGTTCTGGGCGTCGTTGCCGTCATCTACATTTCGCTTGCTGCCCTTGCGCAGAGAGACATCAAGCGAATGGTTGCGTATTCCTCCGCAGCGCACATGGGCCTCATCGTTGTTGGCATTTTTACACTTTCGATCGTTGGAATCGAGGGCGCATTGTTCCAGATGGTGTCCCATGGTCTGGTGATCGCGGCTCTGTTCCTGTGCATTGGCGTGCTGCTGTCACGCGGGCAGTCGCGAATGCTTGACCAGCTTGGCGGGTTAGCGGCGCGCATGCCCGTTTTTGCGACGTTTCTTATGCTGTTTGTGCTTGCGAATGTTGGATTGCCGGGAACTTCGGGGTTTGTCGGTGAAGTTCTTGTCCTTGCGGGTGCAATCAAGGTTAATTTCTGGGTAGCGCTGCTGACTGGTACGGGCATGATTCTGAGTGTTGCATACATGCTTGTACTGACCCGACGGGTTCTCTTCGATAACGCTCGGTATTCATCAAACGTAGCAACGAATGACCTTAACGGGAGGGAATGGCTTATGCTGGCGCCTATCGCTGTTCTCGTGCTTTTTCTGGGAATTTATCCTGATGCCCTGACCGTGCCGTTCAGTCATGCGGTGCAGACTCTGGTTCATGAGACGTTGGCGGCGGGAAGAGCAGTTCCGTCTGGCAGACTTGCGATGGTGACACGATGATAAACGAATCAGGCATGTTCTCGCTCGCACTGCCTATAGTGGCGATCGCCGCAAGCGCGCTTGTCATGCTCCTTGCTGGAATTCTGTCCAAACGCGATCACGCCTTTGCCATTACCGGAGCTGCAATTTTTGTCTTTGCCATCGTGGGCCGCCTCGTGTTTGTCGCGCCAACAGGCGTCGGATTTCACGGGATGCTGATTACCAATGCATTTACCAGATTCGCCGACATTCTGGTCCTTCTTGGGGCAATCGGTGCGCTCGTTCTATCCGCCTCTTTCAACCAAAGAGTCGGAATTGCGCGCTTTGAGTATCCTTTGCTTGTCATGTTTGCTGTGATCGGCATGCTTGTTTTGATCGGTGCTGACAATTTGCTCAGCCTGTATGTCGGTTTCGAAATTCAATCGCTGTCGCTTTATGTTCTGGCGGCGGTTGCGCGCGACAATCTCCGGTCGGCCGAAGCAGGGCTAAAATATTTTGTTCTCGGCGCGCTGTCCTCGGGGCTGTTACTGTATGGTATTTCGTTAGTGTACGGTTTTGCGGGCACACTCGATTTTGCGGGAATTGCGCGCGCGGCGTCGGGAGCCGCGGGGGCCAGGCTGGGTTCAATGGTTGGTCTTGTGTTTGTTTTGGTGGGACTCGCCTTCAAAGTCTCGGCGGCACCATTCCACATGTGGACGCCTGATGTCTATGAAGGTTCACCAACTTCGGTGACATCTTTTTTTGCGACGGCACCGAAAGTGGCAACAATGGCGCTGCTGGCTCGCGTGCTGTTTGTCCCATTTGGACCTATGCTGCCTCACTGGCAACTGCTCGTGGAGATCATCGCGGCTTTATCAATGATAGTTGGCGCAATTGGTGCGGTCCGACAGACCAACATCAAGCGGCTCTTGGGGTATTCAGCCGTAGGCCATATGGGCTACGCTCTGATTGGCATTGCCGCGGGGACGGCGGCCGGGATACGCGGAACACTTATCTATATAGCGATTTACGTTGTGATGTCGCTTGGCACCTTTGGTTGTGTCACCGCGATGAGCCGTAAAGGAAAGCCTGTTGAGCGGATTGAGGATCTCGCCGGCATGGCTGCCGAGGATCCACGCTATGCCCTGGCTCTAGCCATCTTCATGTGGTCGATGGCCGGGATTCCGCCACTCGCTGGGTTCTTTGGGAAACTTTATGTGTTTCTTGCTGCGATCCATGCCGGGTTGGACGTTCTCGCCGTGATCGCGATTGCGACGAGTGTTATTGCGGCATTCTATTATCTGCGTGTCATTAAAGTGATGTATTTTGATCGCGGTGCTCCGGGCTTTGATCCGCGCAGTATAGGCATGAATGTGGTTATCTATGCGAGCGCGATTGGCTTGGTGTTATTCATCTTCGTGCCGGGATCCGTTACGGTCGCTTCGGCTCAGGCGGCCCACGTTCTGCTTGGTTCGGGATTTTGACGCGCGCAAGTTCTCCGTGGCGCGTTGAGCATTTTCCAACGATCGGTTCTACTTCGGACCTTTGTATCGAACGGGCTCGGACGACCGGCCACGACCGATTGGCAGTCACGGCCGACGTACAAACGGCCGGCCGGGGACGCGCCGGAAGGACTTGGACTTCGCTGCAAGGAAATCTTTTTTGTTCCATGCTTGTGCGGCCTTCGATTGCTGCAGCGTGTGGCCCGCTGTTTGCTTTGCTGGCCGGTCTGGCTTTTTGCGAAGCAATCGAAATGGTTTGCGAATCGGTGCCGGAACTCGCGCTCAAGTGGCCAAATGACGTGATGATTGGAGAGGCGAAACTTGGCGGAATTTTACTTGATGCAGAGATTAGCGGTGACCGAATCGACTGGCTGGTGATTGGTTGCGGAGCCAATCTCGTGCATGCGCCGGAGATACCAGGCCGACAGTCAGTTGCGCTTGGGGATTTCATTACGCCGCCTTCACCCGGTGACCTGATGCCTGTACTTTTGTCGCGTGTCGATTATTGGCGGTCCAAGCTCGAATCCGGTCACGGGGCGATGCTGCGCGCTGCTTGGCTCCTGCGTGCACATCCAGCTGGAACAAAGCTTGGCGTAGACGCGGGACGGATTCACGGAGCATTTGTGGGTATTGATGACAACGGCGCTTTGCGGCTTGCGGACAATTCGGGGCGTATCGCCACGATCCGAAGCGGTGATGTGGAGTTGCTGCGGGTAGTAGCGGAACGCGGGAGACAAGAGCGATGATCACGCGATGTTGTTGGTGATCGATGCCGGTAATACAAATATCGTTTTCGCCGTCCATGACGGTACGCGATGGCGCGGTATTTGGCGGATTGCGACGGATTCGCAACGCACCTCAGATGAATATGGTGTGTGGCTCGGCGCGCTTCTCGCCCGGCAAGGTCTTCGAATCGAGGACTTGACGCGTGCGGTCATTGGCACTGTGGTGCCGGCGGCGCTCTACCATCTTCGGCGCCTTTGTCGGGATTGGTTCTCGATTGAACCACTGATTACCCAGTCCAACCTTGATTGGGGTTTTACGATCAAGGTGGACAACCCCAGCGAGGTTGGAGCAGACCGGCTACTTAATGCGCTGGCCGCGCAGCAAAGCTACGGAGGTCCGCTTATTGTTGTTGACTTTGGAACGGCGACCACATTTGACGTAGTGGACCAAACCGGCGCGTACATCGGCGGTGCGATTGCTCCGGGAATCAATCTTTCGGTCGAGGCGCTGCACCAAGCTGCTGCACGTCTGCCGCGCATCGGCATTGGGCGTCCTCAAGCCGTGATCGGGCGATCCACGATCCCGGCCATGCGCTCGGGAATCTACTGGGGGTATGTCGGGCTAGTGGAGGGTATGATTGCCCGCATCGAAGCGGAGTTCGGTCAACGAATGAAGACCGTAGCAACCGGCGGATTGGCGCCACTGATCGCGGAAGGCACCCCTCGGATCGAGCGCACTGATCCGGACTTGACCCTGGAAGGCTTGCGATTGCTGTCAGAGCGTAATTCAGCGCCGCATTTCCGTAGCCGCGAGGCGGATGGGGATTGATACGCGGACATTTCATAGAGAGCAGAACATCAATGAACGATTTTGGTTCCGGTCTCTTTTTTGTGCCTTTGGGGGGCACGGGCGAGATCGGCATGAACCTCAACGCCTATGCGTTGGACGGCACCTTTCTTGCGGTAGACTGCGGGATGGGTTTCGCCCACCCGGATACGCCGGAAGCGGACTTACTTGTAGCGGATGCCAGTTTTTTCGCTGAGCGCCGGGAGCGGTTGGCGGGTCTGGTGATCACGCACGCCCACGAAGATCATATCGGAGGTATTGTCTGGCATTGGCGGGCCCTCCAATGCCCGATCTTTGCGACCGCATTCGCTGCGACCTTGATCCGGTTTCGCTTGGCGGAGGCGGGGTTGCTGAACAAGGTAAAAATCCACGAATTTTCTCCCGGTAGCACGTTTGAGGCGGGCCCGTTTAGGTTGCGATCTATTCGCATGGCCCATTCGACCCCGGAAGCGGTCGCGTTGGCGATCCAGACACGCTACGGAACGGTTCTGCATACGGGTGATTGGAAGATTGACCCCGAGCCGCTGGTCGGCTCGCCGACGGACGAGGCGGCGCTCCGAGAGGTTGGAGATTCGGGTGTCCTCGCAATGGTATCAGACTCAACGAACGCACTGGTCGAAGGCCACTCCGGATCAGAAGCGACTGTTCGCAAGAGTTTGATCGCCCTAATCGCAGGATTAAAGGGCCGCGTAGCGGTAACATGCTTCGCCAGTAATGTCGCGCGAATTGCCAGTGTCATCGAAGCTGCCCGGCACTCCGGCCGGCGCGTCGCGTTAATCGGGCGAAGTCTTGGCCGCTATGTCGAGGCGGCGCAGACGTGCGGTTATTTGCAGGACGTAGCGGATTTTGTGCCGGAGGATCAGGTCGGAAAGATCTCTGATGATCGGCTTTTGATCCTTGTGACCGGCAGCCAAGGCGAGAAGCGGTCCGCATTAGCGCGGATCGCGGCAGACACGCACAGATCGATTGCGTTTGGTGACGGCGATACCGTAATTTTCTCCTCCCGCGTGATCCCCGGCAATGAGCGTGCAATTGGTCGTGTACAGGATGATCTCGTGCGGGCAGGCGTACGTGTCATGACAGAGGCTGATCATATGGTCCACGTGTCAGGCCATCCCGCGCGTGACGACTTGAGGCGGCTCTATAAACTGGTCCGGCCACGGTACTTGATTCCCACGCACGGCGAAAGGCGCCATCTCGCCGCGCAGGCAGAATTGGCTGAGGCCGAGCAGATCACGACAATTATGCTGGAGGATGGTGACGTCGTGGAGCTTGGGCCGGGTAAAGCTGGCATTGTGGATTCGGTGCCAACCGGACGGCTGGCTGTCGATGGCGAGCGCTTGGTACAGTTACAGGGTGGTATGATGGGTGCGCGAAGGCGCATGCTTAGTAGTGGTGTTGTCATCGGGAGCATTGCAGTTGACAAGGGGGGTATCCTGCGGGGTGCACCGAAAATTGCAGCGCCCGGGTTGTTTGAGCCGGACGATCCCGCACTTGATTCCTTTGCAGCGAAACTGGCCGACAATTTCGTTGCGTTGCCGGCGCATATCCGCCGTGATGCCGATCTCCTGCTCCCGGCTGCAGAGGCCATTTTGCGTCGACTTCTGGGAAGGCAATTTGGAAAGCATCCGTTAATCAATATGCAAGTCATTTCTGTAAAATGACTATAACATCGGCATATGCACGCAAATATCTCTTGTTACGCATAAATTATCATCTATACAAACTCGATAGATCACTTTTTAATCTGTTTTTAATCTAAAACCGCTTTACGGCGCTGACGGTGCAATGGCATTCTACCGTTCGAATGAAGCTGTTCTTCATTCTGCCGTGTGACTGGCGTTTCCTCCCTAAACTTGGCCCGCTGGCCATTTGGCCAGCGGGTAATTTTCGTTAACGGATCGAATGCATCGCTTGGCTGAGCGGTGTTACAGAGAGACGAAGGATATGCTTATAGGGCAGCAGGTATCGGCGTGGCCCAGCGAATGAGTTGCGTCCATTGCGGATGCCGCCCGCGCTGCGGAGGTGTTTGCGCGCAGGGTAGCCAGACCATGTTTCGGCGGCCTCAGCGATTCGGGTAAGCTTGCGTAAGCTGGCGCTTGCCTGCGAGGCCGGTCAGGTGCTTGCAATATCGTGGATTAATTGAGCCTGTACGCGGGCCGTGCCCGCCGCGATCGCCCAACAAACAAGATCGTCTGCACGCGCCGATTGTTTCACTCCGGAACACGCGACGAATACCGGTGCTGTCGCGATGCTCCTGTTCGGAGTGGACAGATTTCTCCAAAGTGCCAAAGATTCGGCTCTGGCGGGACGCTGTATCCACCTGTAGGAGGGGAACAGTTTCAAAAACCTTCACCACAGGAACATCCATGCGGCTGTCCAGATCCCTGATCCCCACGCTCAAGGAAAACCCGGCTGAGGCTCAGATTGCCTCGCACCGACTGATGCTTCGTGCAGGGCTCATACGGCAGCAGGCCGCGGGAATTTACGCATGGCTGCCGGCGGGACAGCGTGTCCTTCGTAACATTGCCCAGATCGTGCGCGAGGAACAGGACCGCGCGGGTGCACAAGAGATGCTGATGCCGACAATTCAGTCGGCCGAACTCTGGCGTGAGAGCCGACGTTATGACGCCTACGGGCCGGAAATGCTACGCATCGCTGACCGACACGACCGAGAGCTTCTCTACGGGCCAACCAACGAGGAAATGATAACCGCGATCATGCGGGAGAACGTGCAATCCTATCGCGATTTGCCGCAGATCCTCTATCATATTCAATGGAAGTTTCGAGATGAGATGAGGCCCCGCTTCGGCGTTCTGCGTGGCCGCGAGTTCTTGATGAAGGACGGTTACAGCTTTGATTTCAACTACGAGGGCGCAGTCACGAGTTACCGGCGAATGATGTTGGCATACATGCGCACATTCCGACGCCTCGGCGTCCGGGCGATTCCGATGCGAGCGGATACGGGGCCGATTGGTGGCGATTTGTCTCACGAGTTTCATATTCTAGCATCAACCGGTGAAAGTGCCGTCTTCTATGATGCTGCATTCGAGGCTATCGATCTTCGAGGAGAACAAGTGTCGTACGACGATTCGGCGGAACTCGACGCGTTTTTTGCGCACATGACGACGCTCTATGCGGCCACTGACGAAAAGCACGATACCGAGGCCTGGAAGGCGGTTCCGGAGCTGCGGCGACGCGAAGGTCGAGGTATCGAGGTCGGTCAGATTTTCTATTTCGGCTCGAAATATACCAAAGCGATGGGATTCAGTGTCGTCGGGCCGGACGGGGCACGAATTCACCCAGAGATGGGCAGCTATGGAATTGGTGTTTCTCGCCTTGCCGGCGCAATCATTGAAGCCAACCATGACAGCGCTGGCATCATCTGGCCGGCGGCCGTTGCGCCATTCCGCGTGGCAATCGTCAATTTGCGCCAGGGGGATGCCGAAACCGACGCGCTATGCGAACTGGCGTATGCCAAGATCGGTGATTCGGCGCTGTATGATGATCGTCATGAGCGCGCCGGCATGAAATTCGCCGACGCCGATCTTATGGGCCACCCCTGGCAGCTTATTGTCGGCCCACGTGGGGCTGCGCGCGGGCGGCTTGAGCTTAAGGAGCGGTGCAGCAACGAACGCCTAGAGCTTGCGCTCGAAGATGCACTAACGAAGGTTATGGCCTGATGTTCTCTGCATTCGAACGTCGGGTGGCCTACCGGTACTTGCGTGCGCGAAAGGGTGAGCGTTTTGTATCTATCATCGCTATATTTTCGCTGATAGGAATTGCTCTGGGTGTTGCAACATTGATTATCGTGATGAGCGTGATGAATGGATTCCGACAGGAACTGTTAGCGCAGATACTCGGTCTCAACGGTGACATCGGTGTCTATGGGGCGGGCCATCCGATTCCACGGTACGAGGCAACATCCCGGCGTTTGGCTAAAATCCCTGGTGTTGTTGCGGCCGTACCAATCGTCCAGGGAGAGGTGCTTCTTACCGGTCCTCATGGTGGAGCGATCGGAGGAGTGGCACGCGGCATTCGGCGCTCTGGCTTCAAGGCATTGGACACGGTCTCTAACCATATCATTGCAGGCTCCCTGAATTCGTTTAAGGGAGATACCGTTGCCATTGGCTCCGGCATAGCGGCACAACTCTCAATCTCTGTCGGAGATCGGATAACGCTGATCCTGCCACAGGGCGACGTGACGATCGTGGGCACGATTCCCCGTATTGAAAGCTTCACGGTGGGAGCGATTTTCAGAACAGGAATGGAACAATATGATTCGTCGTTCATGTTTCTTCCATTACGTGCGGCCCAGACTCTCTTCCGTATTCCTTACGATGAGACGACCCAGATCCAGCTCTTTGTAAAGAATCCTGACCACGACACCGCAATAAAACGGGAGATACCGTCCGCCATTCCCGGGATGCCGGTAAATATCGTCGATTGGCGGGACAGTAATAATGCATTTTTTACGGCCGTAAACGTCGAACGCAATGTAATGTTTCTCATCCTTACGCTAATTATTGTTGTTGCAGCGTTCAATGTAATTTCCTCGATGATCATGATGGTGAAGGATAAAGCCGGCGATATAGCGATTCTTCGAACCATGGGCGCATCCGCCGGGGCCGTCATGCGGATCTTCTTCATGGTGGGTGCTTCCGTGGGCCTGTTAGGGACGGCGGCTGGCTTCGTGCTGGGGGTTGTCTTCTGCGCGTACATTGAGCAGATCCGCCAGGCCATCCAGCATGCATTTCATCTCCAGTTATTCAATCCGACGGTTTACTATCTTGAGTCCCTGCCAGCAAAACTCGAATGGTCGGAAGTAATTGAAGTCGTATCGCTTGCGATCTTGCTGTCGTTCCTCGCAACGCTCTATCCCAGTTGGCGTGCTGCCCGGACGGATCCTGTCGAGGTGCTGCGCCATGAGTGAGATCCTTCGTCTTGATGCGCTTGCCAAGACCTACGGTGCTGGAGATGCGGCACTGCACGTCCTGCGGGGGGCGAATCTCAGTCTGGTTGAGGGTGAAATTGTTGCGTTGATCGCGCCATCTGGCGCTGGCAAGTCGACGTTACTGCACGTCGCCGGGTTGCTCGACCATCCCGAACGCGGTGATGTGTTTGTCAACGGTCAGTCAACGCGCAAGTTATCGGACCCCGAGCGGACCTGCCTGCGGCGCGACATGATCGGCTTCGTCTATCAATCTCATCATTTGTTAATGGAGTTTACTGCTCTGGAAAATGTGGTTTTGCCACAGATGATTGCCATGGTGCCGCAGGCTAAGGCTGAAGCCCGTGCAATACAATTGTTGAAAGCCTTCGGGCTGGGCCATCGGATCCAGCATCTTCCGGGGAAGATGTCGGGTGGGGAGCGCCAACGTGTCGCAATCGCCCGTGCTTTGGCCAATTCTCCGAAGCTGTTGCTTGCAGATGAGCCGACAGGCAATCTTGATGTTGCAACTGCACAGAAGGTGTTTGAGGAATTGTTGCGAGCCGTACGGGCGCAGAAACTCGCAGCCTTAATTGCAACCCACAATCCGGAGATCGCAGCGCAAATGGACCGCCGCGTGGTGCTGCGTGACGGGCTGCTGAACGCAGCGTGACGGTGATACGAAAGCATGCGCGAAACGGTGACATCGGAACATCCCGAAATCAGCTCTGTTCCTGAAAGAATCGATCCATGGCATCGTCAATCGGACGATACCTCAAGAAGACGTGCAAGGAGTGGGAATGTGGCCTATTGTTGTGCTGGCCTCTAATCAATTACGAGGACCGTCTTTCTGACCCACGGCGAAGCTCGAGTTCAAGCCAGCCGGTTTCCAGGCTGTCAAGGTGATTCTGCAAATTAGCGAGGGCCACCGAGGCTTCGTTGAACCGGCCAGGATCCATGAAAAACAGAGAGCTATCGGAGAGCGTTGTCGCAAGCTTCTCGATTTCGATTTGGGTCGACGCGATTTCTGCCGTTAGGTTCTGCAATCGATGCTGATCTTTAAAAGAGAAATTTTTTGATTTTGCGGTGGGTTTATGGGAGATC
The DNA here is from genome assembly GCA_027449105.1 of Acidiphilium sp. Taxonomy (GTDB): domain Bacteria; phylum Pseudomonadota; class Alphaproteobacteria; order Acetobacterales; family Acetobacteraceae; genus Acidiphilium. The sequence goes on from DAIDMG010000001.1 coordinate 69,677, forward strand.
TCGCTTATGCGCCGTACCGGTATGACGGGGGTTTCGATTGATCGTCGTTGTGACACCATGTCGCTATAGCTGCCGGCATATCTGATCCAGGTTCCGTCGCCTTCTGCGGCAAGAGTTGACGTCGTGATGCGATCGAGAAAATCCCGATCGTGACTGATAATAAGGATGGTGCCGGCGTAGTCGCTCAAAATATCCTGCAGCACGTCGAGCGTCTCGAAATCAAGATCGTTTGTGGGTTCGTCCAAGACAAGCAGGTTTGACGGCCGTGCCAATGCCGTGGCAAGCAGGAGGCGTCCGCGTTCGCCACCCGAAAGCAGGCCAACGAGGTTTCGCGCTTGCTCTGGCCGGAACAGGAACTCCTTCATGTAGCTGATGACATGACGGACACGGCCATTAACATTTACCATCTCCGTGTTGCCGCCAGTAAGTGTTTCAGCTAACGTCCGTGTAGGATCGAGCGCTGCTCTTTGCTGATCGAGCGTTGCGACAATGACATTGGTGCCTTCGACGACAGTGCCGTAATCGGGCACTTCTTGACCGGTTAGTAGTTTTAGTAGCGTTGTTTTGCCAATGCCATTCTTTCCGACAATCCCCAGCCGGTCCCCACGAACTACGCGCAGTGAAAGATTTTGGACGATAGTCGTCTGGAAGCAGCGCTTGGTGATAGCTTGTGCATCAATAACAATTCGTCCTGACAATGAAGACGTGCCTTGGACAACGTGCATCTCCATGGAGTCGCTGGCTTTTCGTTTTCGTTGTTTCAAGGCTGACAGCTCGGCGATACGCCTGACGTTACGTTTGCGGCGTGCGCTTATGCCATAACGCAGCCAGTCCTCTTCGCGAGAAATTAGGCGCGAAAGTTTGTGAGCGTCCCGGGCCTCCTGTTCAAAAACCTCATCCCGCCACGCCTCAAAATGGGAAAAACTGCGATCGAGTCGGCTTGTTCGACCGTTATCGAGCCAGACGATGCTTCGTGCGACGCTTTCAAGGAGGCGCCGATCATGACTAATCACGACGATTCCCGCATGCAGCTGGTCAAGCTCGTTTTCCAGCCACTCGATAGTTGCTACATCGAGGTGATTAGTCGGTTCGTCCAACAGCAAAACGTCGGGCGCGGCTGCCAGGACCCTGGCCAGCCCGGCGCGCCGCAATTCGCCACCCGAAAGATGATCCGTCGACTTTGTTGCGGCCAAGCCAAGTTGATGCAGGAAGCTCCGGGCACGGTAGACATCGGCTTCGTTATCCAATCCGTCCACCACGTAATCGAGGACTGTTTGAAAGCCGGATAAATCTGCCTCCTGTGGGAGGTAACGCAAGGTGGCGGTTGGTTGAAGAAAGCGAGTACCCCTGTCCGGCGCAATGACTCCGGCCGCGATTCTCAGGAGTGTAGACTTTCCTGAGCCGTTAATTCCCACAAGACAAATGCGTTCTCGTGGGCTCACGCCAATTTCGGCACCATTCAGTACGGGCGAAGCACCGAAGGAAAGGCAGATATCCTGAAGCATCAACAATGGAGATTCCATGTGTCGCTTTTGACCAAAGGGCGGGAGCATGGCAAGGCAGGCGAAGTCGCGGTAAGAGCGGCATCATGCTTCGACTCACCGAAATTGTTCTTCCCGTTGGTCACGATGATGTGGATCTTCGGCGCGCGGTACTTGTGCGTTTGGGTATCGCAGAAAAGGCCTTGCGAGGGTTCACTGTTTTTCGCCGGGCAGTCGACGCGCGCCGAAAATCAGCCGTCCAATTCGCCTATACGATCGACGCGGATGTTGCCGATGAGGCCGCGGTATTGGAACGTGCGGACCAACGGTTACGGCTCTGTAAAGCGCCCGACATGACATACAAACCGGTGCGGGTGCGAGAAACCAAGGCGCGGCCAGTCGTCATTGGCACGGGGCCGTGCGGTATCTTTGCGGCACTGATCCTCGCGGAAGCAGGCCTTCGCCCTATCATTCTTGAACGCGGCAAGTTGGTGCGGGAAAGGACCAAGGATACGTGGGCGCTATGGCGGCGTGGGGTCCTGGCGCCCGAGTCAAACGTGCAGTTTGGTGAAGGTGGTGCTGGGACATTTTCGGATGGAAAGCTCTACAGCCAGATTAGCGATCCCAATCATCTTGGCCGCAAGGTTTTAACCGAATTTGTTGCCGCCGGTGCACCGCCGGAAATCCTCTATGTGGCTCGCCCGCATATTGGGACTTTCCGGCTCGTCGGAATGGTAGAAACGATTCGTATGACGATCGAGCGCATGGGCGGGGAATACCGATTCGGTTCGAAGATGACTGATCTGATCATCCACGAAGCTTCGGGCGTGCGCCAGCTACGAGGGGTCATTTTAGACGATGGCCAGACGATTGCGGCTGACCACGTAGTGCTGGCCATTGGCCATTCGGCTCGCGATACTTTCGTGATGCTGCGGGACCGGGGAGTATATCTCCAGCCTAAACCGTTTTCGATCGGCGTGCGTGTAGAGCACCCGCAATCAATGATCGATCGGGCCCGCTACGGTAAATATGCCGGCAACCCGATGCTTGGAGCCGCCGATTACAAACTGGTTCATCATGCGTCTAATGGTCGTACGGTTTACAGTTTCTGCATGTGCCCTGGCGGCACTGTGGTTGCAGCGACGTCGGAACCCGGGCATGTCGTGACGAATGGAATGAGTCAGTACTCACGCAATGAACGCAACGCCAACGCCGCCTTGGTCGTCGGTGTGACGCCGGCTGATTATCGGGGCGATGTCTTGGCAGGAATGCTGTTCCAGCGGGAACTTGAGACCCGTGCTTACGTTGCGGGAGGGGCGACCTATTGCGCGCCGGCCCAGCTGCTGGGGGATTTCTGCGCGGACCGCCCATCCGTCAGTTTCGGCACTGTATTGCCCTCGTACAAGCCGGGAGTAACGCTGGGTAATTTGGCGGGCTGCTTACCCACCTACGCGACGGGCGCAATTCGTGAGGCGTTGCCTGTTTTTGGCCGTATGATTCCCGGTTTTGATCGGGACGATGCGGTCCTGACTGGCGTCGAAACACGCACGTCTTCACCGGTCCGAATTACGCGTGGACAGGACGGCCAGAGCCAAAACACAATCGGTCTATTTCCGGCTGGCGAGGGTGCTGGCTACGCTGGCGGAATCCTGTCTGCCGGCGTTGACGGAATTCGGGTTGCCGAGGCGGTTATCCGTTCGATCGCAAACCGCGGATCCTAAAGAGCGCTCCATCTGAGGTGAGGCACGGCCTCAGGACCCCTCACTTTCACAAAAGCGCCGTTCAATCGAAAAGATTTTAAATATCGAAACTTCCGAACTGACTAGACAAACGACGCACGTCAGAACGCATCATGAGCATGGCGCTTCGTGCTTTCAATGAAATGCTTCCGACTGAGGATGTCGAGCCGGCGCTTCGGGAAGGCCCGCTGGCCGAACGGTGTGGCATGCCGCCCGCGTGGCAAGAGCGAAGTTCTCAAGCTGCAGGACGCGAAGGAAGGCGTTTGGTGTCACCGCTGAGACGGCCGATACAGAGAATTCCGATCTGCCGCTGGTTGGCATGGGCGACAGGCCTCTAACCTTGTCATGTCCTCATCCAAGGATGTCTCTGCAAGCAAGGCGAGCGAACATCTCGGCGTTACTGACAGGGCCGCACGGGCACCACGGACATCGCATCCGCGCCATGATGCTTGCGAGACGCTTCTCATCTTTGCCCGCGGCGTCGTGATCAACGAGATTAACCGCGCGCGGGTGCGCCACACCTGAAGCGGGCGAATGCGACGCTCCGGACTCGATCGGCCGTGGCACGAGGCGCCCTCAGGTCCTCGTCGCTGCGGTGTGAGGTGGGGGGAGAGGGATTCGTCAGGAACGTCAAACGGTCGCGTAGGGCACCGCACATGCCAAGCATAACGCGATCGGCAATGTCGCATCTGTTTTGGCCAACAACAGATTTTTGGTTCTGTATCTTCTAACGACACGCAAACGAAAGTCGATAATTCACCCGCATGTCCCAGCCGCTTACCGGGCACCCAAGCGCTAAAGAGAACCGCCACTCATGTCTTTTGCATTTTTTCGATTGTCGATGGATGACATCAGCACCTGAGGGTGACGACCACCGGGGCATGATCTGACGGTTGTGGTTTGTCACGTTCCGACCGGGCAATCGCGACAGATTCAAGGTGTTCGGCAACGCGCGGCGAAAGCAAAGCGTGGTCGATTCTGAGGCCACGATCGCGTTGCCAGGCCGCCCCTTGATAATCCCAGAACGTGTAGAGCGTTTCTGTTGGGTGCAACGCCCGGGCTGCATCAGTCAGGCCCAGCCAGACTAGCGCGCGAAACGCTGCCCGACTTTCGTTCCGCACGAGGGCGTCGTTGGGGTCGAGAACGCCCTCGGCAAGGTCCAGATCCGTGGGACAAACATTAAAGTCGCCAGCGAGCACGACGTCGCGCTCATCATCCAGTAACGTCCGTGCATGGCAGCGCAGATTTTCCATCCATGCGAGCTTGCGTTGGTATCCAGCGTCACCTCCAGAGTTCCCGTTCGGCAGGTAGAGGTTTGCTATGGTTACCCCTCCAAACAGAACTTCCATATAACGCGCTTCCTTGTCTTCTTCCCAGCCGGGCAGTGAACGACGTAAGACCGTGATCGGATCACGGGAGAGAACGGCGACACCGTTGTAAGATTTCTGTCCTACAACTTCCGCGCGGTAACCGATCTCCGAAAAAAAAAGCTTCGGAAACTGTGATTCCTCACATTTGATTTCCTGAAGGAGCACAAGGTCAGGCTGTTCACGGGCGCAGAACTCCGCAACTTGGGCCGCACGGATACGGATCGAATTAACGTTCCATGTAACAAACTTGATCAAACGGGATCAATCGACTGAGAACGATGTACCACAGCCGCACGATGATTTTGCGTTTGGGTTTTGTACCTCAAAATACGAACCCATAAGCGTATCTTTGTAGTCGAGTTCAGCTCCCGCCAGCAGTTCAAGGCTCGATGGATCGATCACAACAAGAGCATCGTCAGAACCAGTGACTAGATCATTCTCCTCGATATCTCGGGTGAGATCAAAGCGGTACTGGAATCCTTTGCAGCCACCTGCCAAAACCTCGACCCGAAGGGCTGCGCCTTTCGACTCGCTTGCTGTGATTTCTGCGATTCGTTTCATGGCGGCAGCACTGACTCGAAAGGGCGCCATTGTCTGACTCATATGGGTAATATAGGCACAACGGAGTTCTCAAACCAGACCATAGCGTCAAACCTTGCCGTGGCAATATTTGTATTTCCGACCTGATCCGCAGGGGCAGGGGGCATTGCGCGGCGTAGCCCTCCATGTTTCGGGGCGATCAGGATCCACAGCTTCTGCGCGATAAGGAGTCGGCGAGCTTGCTACCGTGCGGTCCGGCATGGATCCTATGGTAGAATCAGGCGGAGCGTCAGCCAGCGCTAATTCACCCCCATAAGCGCTGACCTGCGGGTGCACAGTGACAAGGGTTTCAGGGTCGAACGCATTAGCCTGGGGTGCAGTGTCCGTTCCTAGTTCGATCCGGGAAAGAACGGAACTCACCTGCTCCTTGAGCTCTTCCAGCATTGCCGTGAACAAGGTGAAGGCTTCCCGCTTGTATTCGTTGAGCGGATCGCGCTGGCCGTAGGCTCGCAGGACAATTCCTTGCCGCAGATGATCGAGCGCGAGGAGATGCTCCTTCCAGAGATGATCCAGCGTCTGTAGCAGAATCGATTTTTCCAGAAAGCGCATAAAATCCGGGCCAAAATTGGCAGCTTTCGCGGCCATGTGTGAATCGACTGCGTCGGCGATGCGCTCGCGCAGATGTGTCTCGTCAATGCCTTCCTCTGCGGCCCAATCGACGATCGGCAAATCGAGACCAAAAATCCGGCTGATGTCTTCGGCCAACTCCGAGCTTTCCCACTGCTCGGCATAAGCCTTTTCGGGAATGCGACTCTCGACCACCCTGGCGATCGTGTCAGCACGCATCTCCCCGATAACGTCCGATACATCTTCGGCACGCATAAACTCGCGGCGCTGCGCATAAACTTCACGCCGCTGATCATTCATCACATTGTCATACTTGAGCAGGTTTTTACGAGTATCGAAGTTCCGTGCCTCGACTTTTTTTTGCGCTTTTTCCAAGGCTTTGTTGATCCAGGGGTGGACAATTGCCTCGCCCTCACGCAAGCCAAGCCGCTCCAGCATTGGCCCCATGCGATCCGAACCAAATATCCGCATGAGATCATCTTCAAGAGACAAAAAGAATCGCGAGGCGCCCGGATCGCCTTGGCGGCCCGAGCGGCCACGCAACTGATTGTCGATCCGCCGACTTTCATGCCGCTCGGTACCAATCACGAATAATCCGCCGGCCTCTTTGACCTCTTTTTCGGATGCTTCGAACACGGCGCGGACCTCCGCGGCGCGCGTTTCCTTCGCTTCCTCCGCTGATCCTTCCAGGGCCGCTTTGAGGCGGAGTTCCAGATTACCGCCGAGTTTGATATCGGTTCCCCGGCCGGCCATATTGGTGGCGATTGTGACAGCTCCTGGTGCGCCGGCTTCTGCCACGATACTCGCTTCCTGCTCGTGAAACCGCGCATTCAGCACATTGTGTGGTACACCGAGCTGCTTGAGTAGGTTTGACAGGATTTCCGATTTCTCGATCGACGTGGTGCCCACAAGAACTGGCTGCTTGCGCGTACGGCATTCGTCAATCAGATTCGCAACCGCCTGATATTTTTCCTCCGCGCTGCGATACACTTCGTCGTCCTGATCATCACGCAGCACTGGTACATTGGTCGGAATCTCGACGACACCTAGCTTGTAAATCTCGTCAAACTCGTCAGCTTCTGTCATTGCCGTGCCGGTCATACCCGCAAGCTTCGGGTAGAGACGGAAATAGTTTTGGAACGTAATCGTCGCTAGGGTTTGATTTTCCCGCTCAACAGTTACGTGCTCCTTCGCCTCAAGGGCTTGATGCAGACCATCGGAATAACGGCGACCTTCCATCATCCGGCCGGTGAACTCGTCGATAATAATGACCTGCCCATTCTTGACGATATAATCAACATCTCGGTTGAACAGGGTGTGCGCGCGGAGTGATTGATTGACGTGATGCACAAGAGACACGTTGAACACGTCATAAAGATTGCCTTCGGTCAGCAAGCCTGCATCGGCGAGCATATTTTCAACCATCTCCGAGCCTTCCTCGGTCAGGTTGACGGTCTTCATTTTCTCGTCCTTGTCATAGGTCGACGAGTCGGTCGCCAGCTGCTTGATGATTGTATCGACTCTGCTGTAGAGTTCAGTTGGCTCATCCGAAGGCCCGGAGATGATCAGAGGCGTTCGCGCCTCGTCGATCAGGATGGAATCGACTTCATCAACGATTGCGTAGTTGAAATCCCGCTGGACCATATCGGCCAAGGCGTACTTCATGTTATCACGCAGGTAGTCGAAACCGAATTCGTTGTTTGTGCCGTAGGTTATATCGGCTGCATATGCGGCGCGGCGCTCCTCATCCTCGATCCCAGGGACAATGACTCCCACCGACAGACCGAGAAAGCGATAAACTTGGCCCATCCATTCGGCATCACGTCTCGCCAAATAGTCGTTGACAGTCACGACGTGGACGCCCTTGCCTGTGAGGGCGTTCAGATAGACCGGCAACGTCGCGACCAGTGTTTTACCTTCGCCGGTTTTCATCTCAGCGATTTTTCCATCATGCAGGACCATGCCGCCGATCAACTGGACATCGAAATGGCGTAGCCCAAGCACCCGCCGCGCGGCCTCGCGGCAAACAGCGAAAGCTTCGGGAAGAAGGGCGTCAATTTTGGTGCCGCTGGCTAGCTGTGCGCGGAATAGCGCTGTCTTGCCTGCAAGTTCGGCGTCCGTAAGGGCTTTTGTAAAAGGCTCGAAGGCATTGATGGCCGCCACGCGGCGCTGATACGTCTTCAGGACACGGTCGTTGCTGGTACCTATTATTAGGCGGGCAAGGCGAGCAATCATTGCAGGCGGATTCCAATAAATTAGGTGCCCCAGCGAAGCGCGGCCGGCCAGCCAGTCACCTTGATCTGATTTCCGATGAAATAGAAGCCAAGCGGCTACGGGTCAATGAAGAGGGGATTTTATGCAAGTCACACGCGGTCTTGCGCACGGACAACGCTTAGGCCATGGATGCGGTTGCTTTGAAAAAAGAGGTTCCCATGACGCGTTTCTTCAAACCCGTCGCAGTGACAACGCTTATGACGCTCCTTTGCGTGTTTGCCGCAGGAATGGCCTTCGCTGATGCGGGCGGGGGAAACACCACCGCTCTCGCCACGGTTCCAGAATCATCGCAGGCCGCGCAATCTGCCAAGAGCAATCCGGTCGTAGCGACGGTCAATGGTGAGAAGATCTACCTGTCGGATGTTGCCAAGGCTGCCCGGTCTTTGCCGCCGGAGCTCCAGAGTGCGCCTCCACAGGAGTTATATCCTCTTCTGGTGAACCGCTTGGTCGACGAGAAAGCCCTGCTGATTCAGGCGCGTAACACGCATCTCGCTAATCAGAAGAAGGTTGCCGAAGCAATGCGGGAGGCGGCGGACGAAGCACTTGAAGCGGCGTACCTTCGTTCTCAGGTCGAGCCTCAGCTGACGGATGCGGCAATCGAAGAATATTACAAGACTCATTATGCTAAGGCCAAGCAACCAGAGGAGGTCAAAGCTAGCCAGATACTGGTTAAGACAAAGGCCGAGGCTGAGTCCATCATCGATCAGCTGAACAAGGGGGCTAAGTTTGCCGATCTTGCAAAAAAATACAGCATTGACCCGGGCGGCAAGCAAGGGGGCGAACTTGGGTGGTTTACGAAGGACGAGATGGTGAAGCCGTTCGCTGACGCAGCATTTGCGTTGACACCAGGCACTTACACCCAGAAGCCGGTCCAGTCGCAATTTGGTTGGCATATTATTCTATCTGAGGGAAAGCGAACTAAACCGGTACCGGCGCTGGCGGACGTCAAGGCGGAAGTCAAACAAAAACTTGCGGAAAAGCTGATCACTCAAACCCTTGAGAAAGCGCGAAAATCGGTAACTGTGGTCACTTTCAACCCAGATGGGACGCCCATGAAAACCGGGGAAGGCGATGCCACTCCGTCTTCGGGTGTCGGCAGCAGGCCGGCGCAGTAAAAGCAGCTGTCCCGTACAAAAATGGCGAGGTCATTGCCGATTTCTCCCCTTTGGCTTCCGCTGCCGGAGCTTTTGCCGATTGAAGGAGTAACGTTTGCTACGGCGGAGGCAGGTATCCGTTATCACGGTCGTGCCGACGTGATGCTTGCCTCTTTCGTCCCAGGAACAGTGGTCGCTGGCGTTTTTACGCGCAATAAATGCCCAGGCGCCCCGGTTTCCTGGTGCAGGCAAATCTTGCACCGACGTAAAGCGCGCGGTCTTCTTGTGAACGCGGGCAACGCCAATGTTTTTAACGGAACCGCTGGTGACGAGGCGGTTCGTCGCAGTGCGGACGCTGCTGCGCGGGCGCTCGGGTGCGTGCCCGAGGAGGTTTACGTCGCATCAACGGGTGTGATTGGCGAACCTTTTCCGGAACACAAGATTGCCGCTGTGATGGGCGCTTTGTCTCATCGTTTGACGCGAACCGGGTGGGAGGCGGCTGCGCGGGCGATCATGACCACTGATACCTTTCCAAAGGCATCGACGCGGCGAGCCCAAATAGGCGGGACAAGCGTCCAGATTTCGGGCATCGCCAAGGGAAGCGGAATGATCGCGCCGGATATGGCGACTATGCTTGCCTTCATTGTTACTGATGCCGCCGTTACCCCCGCAGTTCTGCAGTCCTTGTTGCGTCGCGGCATTCAGAGCAGCTTCAATAGCATCACCGTCGATTCCGACACTTCAACTTCTGATACGGTATTGCTCTTTGCGACCGGCCAAGCCGGAAATCCGCCGGCGCGTGATACGCGTGCGCTTGTGGATTTCCGTCGCGCATTGTTCGAGGTGATGCATGACCTCGCGCTGATGGTTGTTCGTGACGGGGAAGGTGCGACGAAGCTGATTCGGGTTGACGTCGCGGGAGCGGTGTCATCGCCCTCCGCGCGTCGGGTGGGTCTGGCGATAGCGAATTCGCCTTTAGTGAAAACCGCAATTGCAGGTGAAGATGCCAACTGGGGGCGAATCGTGATGGCTATCGGTAAGGCTGGAGAGCCGGCGGAGCGAGACCGCGTCTCGATCTCGGTAGGTGGCATCCAGATGGCACGCGATGGCCAGGTCGTGCCTGGATATGATGAGCGGCCGGTAAGCGCTCATATGCGGGGGCAAGAAATTAAGATTTCCATTAATCTTGGACTTGGTTCGGGACGGGCCATCGTCTGGGGCTGCGATCTAACGCATGGCTATATCGACATCAACGGCAACTATCGGAGCTGACCCACCGCATCGTTTTGCCATGCCGAAATCGGTCATCAAGGGAGACGCAGCGCCGACTCTGTCGGCGCTGCGTGCGCTTGGCTTATGGCGTCTGAGCTTTGGCTTCATTGCGAATGATCGCCTTGAACCCTGACGGCACTTGACGCAAAAGCTCGGCGATTGGGCTTTGGAGTGGATAATGGAATCGCTGAAAAAAAACGAAGCCGAGCATATTAGGGAGTCGCTGACGCGCGGTGCGGCATTGAAGCGCATCTTGGCTGACGATCCCGCGCCGATCATCGCGGTCGTTGATGCGTGCGAGGCGGCGATCAAAGCTGGAAACAAACTGTTTTTCTGCGGCAATGGCGGTTCTGCTGCAGATGCGCAGCACTTGGCAACTGAACTTTTGATTCGCCTGCGCAGGGACGTTGTCCGGGAAAGTTGGCCTGCTATCGCGCTTACCCTTGATCCAGCCGCTTTGACTGCAGCGGGGAACGATTTTGGGTATGCTGAAGTTTTTGCACGACCACTGGCCGGTCTAGGAAAGTCTGGGGACGTATTGTTTGGCATTACGACATCAGGCCGCTCTGCATCCGTAATGCGAGCGTTGGAGCTTGCTCGGACCATGTCCATCACTACCGTCGGACTGCTTGGGGCGGATGGTGGATCCGCGCGAGCGCTGTGCGACCACGCGCTGATTGTTCCCGACTCCGAGACAGCCCGAATTCAAGAATGCCATATCGCGCTAGGGCACATTGTGTTGGAGCTGCTTGAGGATCGCCTTGTGGGGCGCCGATGAAATTTTTGGTTACCGGTGTCGCAGGGTTCATTGGCTATCACGTGGCGGACACGCTGCTCATGAATGGTGCCGAGGTAATCGGCGTTGACGACCTTAATTCATATTATGACACTCGGCTTAAGAGCGCTCGCCTTGATCGGCTAAAGACATACGAAAGGTTCGAGTTCTTGAAACTCGACATTTCGGACCACGCAACGTTACGCGAAGTTGGTGGGGGCGCCCAAGTCATCGTGCATTTGGCGGCACAGGCCGGGGTGCGTAACTCAGTTGAACATCCATTCTCCTATGCGGCCTCGAATTTGACCGGACACTTGTCTGTTCTCGAGCTTGCGCGGCATCTTCCGGAAGCGCGGCATCTTGTCTACGCCAGTTCTTCTTCCGTGTATGGTGGAGGATCGACCCTTCCTTACAGGGAGGACGCGCGTGCGGACCGCCCGCAGTCGCTGTACGCAGCGACGAAACGGGCTGATGAGATGATGAGCTCAGCATACTCTCATCTCTATGGTTTGCGTCAAACGGGATTGCGGTTTTTTACCGCCTATGGCCCTTGGGGGCGTCCAGATATGGCGTATTTTGGATTTGCCGAAGCTATAATGGCGGGGCGCCCAATATCATTGTACGAGGGCGGATGTCTTAAACGGGATTTCACCTACATCGATGACATTGTGAGCGGGGTGATAGGCGTGATTGACCATCCGCCTGCCAACGTAGGCGAACATCGGCTATTCAACGTGGGCAATCACAGGGCAGAGCCGGTGATCAATCTGGTTAAGCTCCTGGAAGCCGAACTTGGGCGAAAGGCAATCATTGTTGAGGCGCCTCGACCCGCTTCTGATCCTCCCGAGACTTGCGCGGATATCACCGCGCTCGCGGCACTGACGGGCTTTTCGCCAAAGATCAAACTATGCGAGGGAATACCACGATTCGTAGCATGGTATCGTTCTTGGCGTGTAGAGAGGGGTTGACGGGACAAGGCTTCCGTCATAAAAGAGACACATCGGCGGCGTCTGCTGATGTCGCCCGCGATGCTGAATTTCGACGGGATCAATGGTCCCGTCGTTTTGTTCTTTGAGGGTATGTGAATAGGCTAGGAAGGGATACGTTGGCGGCGTTTGTCTGTTGGCGGGTATGTTTCTGATGTATGGGCATGGTGGGCTGTGAGGCTTGTTGTGGCTGTATATTGGGGTACCTGTTTGGGGGCGAGGCTGGAGGTTTAGGCTTCTGGTGGTAGTTTGTTTGGGTTGATTGATGTTGTGGGTTTAGGCCTGGCTCGTTGATTGGCTTGGATAGGCTTTCGGGCGTTGTTGACGTATCTTGGATGCGTGACAGATACGCTTTGAATACTGTTTTGGGTTTAGGCCTAGGGCAGTGGGTTGATGAGTTAGGTTGGTTCGTTTGGCAGTGAGAGCTGTCTGATGAACTTGAGAGTTTGATCCTGGCTC
>DAIDMG010000002.1 GCA_027449105.1 Acidiphilium sp.
TGAAATCTTGGCCGCCGGAACTACCCTCGAAGATTTTCATGTTCGTCACCCTGTTCTGGTTTGGATTTGTGTCATTAAGCGCAGGCGAAACAGTACTAGCCCATATGGGCCCGGCCTTTACCGCGGAGCCAGGAACCTTCCCAGGTTCTGCAGAATGTACCAGCAACGATAGCGGGCCCAGCTTCTCGGCGATCGCGAGGTGTTCCGCCTGAACCGGGGTCACCTCCAGCGTAACGGTCGTGGCCCTTTGATCAATATTCTGGGCATTTGCCGGCCCTCCGCCCTGGACAATGCGCTGGCCGGTCGCGATCACCTGAACGTCTGAAAGAATGATCTCCGCCGCCATACGATGGCCCGCAGGCAGTTGGGGAGCGTTGAGAGACTGGGTCAGGACTACGTCAACCCGATCTCCGGGCCATATCAAACCCGCCGAATCGCTGATTGCATCGACGCCAATGGTAATCGCCCGCATCCCTGGCTGCAGAACAGCAGCGAGAAATCCATGATCGCCAGGGCGAATGAGATTACCAGCAACGATTGGAGATCCTTGTGCAATAGGGTGCCGCACCATCGCACCGATCAGCGACGACCGATTCTGAGGCGTATCAAGCACCGCATTCTTCGGGACAGCATTATCCACGAAACCCCGAGCGCCGACCTCGCCGGGCTGGATTAGCGTCCCCGCAGGCAAAGCAGAGGTGGCAACCAATACCTGCGCCATCGGCTGCAGTGCAGCTTGTGGTTTTTGGGGCGGCCGAACCAGATCAATCCCGAGCAGAAGCAGGGCGGCAACGGCCAGTGCCATGACCCCCAGGACGAGATATCGATAAGCCATGGATCAGCCTCCAATCCTGCCCAGTATCGACGGCGCAAGCACTAGCAATCCGGCTCCGGCAATAGCCACCCCGTATGGCAGAGGTCCACGACGAGCAATCCGCCAAGCCTCCGCGCGCAAGGCTCGCCGCACTAAAGAACCGTTCCGGACCCCAAGAAAAACAGGCGCGACCACTAGGCGATGCAAAGCAAGATAGGCTATCGCCAGACCACCACCGAGAAGAGCCACGGAAACAAGAAATCCGATCTGGTCAGGCAGTGTTGGCGGAAGGACCATCGCCATCGCCGTCCATAGTTTGACGTCACCACCTCCGATTATACGGGCAGTCCAGAGCGGCAGAAGGATCGCGAAACTAACGGCCGCCACTAGTAGCCCACGAGGAAGATCGTGTTCGATCGCCCGCAGCGCGCCACCCAGGAAAAAGATCACAACAGGAATCGCATTTGGTACCGTTCGCGCCACAAAATCATGCAATGCGCCGTAAACCAGCATCGCCATGACCAAGCCAATCAGCACATCGACGAGGATTGTCACCATCTAACGATTCACCATCCCGCAATTATCAAAGCCGGCCTTTTAACAGGCAGCCTGCCCCTTTTTGGTGGACATTTTGCGATAATATCACGATCCTTTGCAGCTGTCGCGGATTATTTTGCAGCCGCACGATCATGCCACGACACAACAACCAAGGTCGGAAGAAGTTGCGCAAAGCATCTGCCCGTCGAAAGATGCTAGCCCGCAACACCGAGATTCGCGTTAACCCTACTGAAGATGGTGTTTAGCGACTGCCCAATCCCCGTAAGCAGCGCGATAACGACAACAGCGATGAGGGCGGCGATCAGACCATACTCAATGGCCGTCACACCGTGCTTGTCATTCCAGAAAGCGGCCGCCAGTTCCATCACGTTCCAACGAAATTAAACATTGATCAACCTCGCTCGTTCAGGAGACACTAAACAAGCGAGGTTGATCGAAGCGTGTTACGCAGCGTTGCTAAGATCGTTGTTGACGGTGCTGAACACGTTTTTCAACGAAGTACCGACAGCCGTCAGAACGCCAATAATGACAACGGCGATCAGGGCAGCGATCAGACCATACTCGATCGCCGTCACACCGCGCCTGTCATTCCAGAGAGTGGTAAGCATTAAAAACTCCTTCCGAAGTGAAGTCGACCCCATATGGCAGGGAAGCCTACGCCGCAAAGCGCCCCGTCCACTACATCCAGCGACTAGGACCCAGTCCTGCCACTACGGCGTTATGAACTTCCCGCCTTTCTACTGGAGATTTTATAGCAGCGCTACAAAAAAAACAAAATAATTTTAATGTATTATTTATGATAAAATAATTCTATTTAATATCAATATATTACAAAACCGTTCGGTGCGAAAAGTGGAGCGCTATAAGCAATTAGACAAGAAATTTCGTCGAATTGACCTCACCGGTTCAGTCGAAACTCCAGAGCATATTCTCATCTGAACGGCCGTTGAATTAGTGGCAAGATCGGCAGCTGACATGTTGGCCTGACCAGACGGAGGCTCCTCCAATTGCGGCTGAAGAGAAATTAGTGTCTTCGGATCTCGCCCTACGTCCATCTTGTTTGCACGCCACGATACTGCCCGCTCACTATTCTCCATCACATTTAAGGCCGGTTTTGTCTTGTCCCTACCTTGCAGGCGATCATGATCGCCGCGATCAGAACGCGAATTCTCTCTTCGTTCAGCAGTCCAGTAGATCGCTCCCTTGATCCAGCTCCTTGACAAAAGCGTGGGAGGAAAATCAACGGAGCGCCATACACGGAGTATTACACACCAAATGCAACGGATTTTGGTGTGAAAGGAAATTGGAACCATTAGCTAAGCGCACAGTAATGTCGGTCCTGCCCCACCTCAGGTTTGGCCGAGGCCGTCTCACTTCATTACTATTTCGACTATATGGATGTAACGACTGTTTGCAGAAATCGCGCCAATATGGCTCTGCTTCCTGACAATCGGGGCGCAAGGTAGATATCCCAAGCAATGTGAAACACGCCGCGACCGCAAGTGGGCTAGGGGTGTTCGTCAGGGCTCCCAGCAACCCGATAAAGACGAAAGCCCTGCTTGGGTTCCTCGCCAACGAGGTGAAGCCAGCGCGGGGGGCGATGCTCGACCATAAGGGTCCAGAGTGAATTCTTGGCCGTATGTGGGCCAAGATATTCACGGGCAGTCGTATTACAAAAGAGAACAAACTCAGCCCCTGTGGCGCGAAGTTGTGGTGAAGGCGCCGACGCGGCCGGCGCGCGCCAGGCCGCACGTGCGCGCAAATATCCTGTGATTCCATGTTGATATAAGGAGCCAACAATGATGATCCGCGTCCGATACAGTAATTGCGGCGCATAATTTACCGCGGTCAGAACGATCTTACCCGAGGCCGGCGCAAGAAGACGTCCAATACCGACAGTCGAACATCTCCCTCCATGGGGCGCCGACTTCTGTGGATTCAGGCAGGCCATCGTGAGACCTGGCAGATACGGGAACACAAGAAGAAAAAAAAATGTCGAAACACGGAGTGACGCAGCAGCGGCTTCCCGAGCAACCGAGGCCGTAATGTCGGTAAGAATCATGGGTGCCAACGCGGCGGCAAACCCTGCCGGAATTTGCTGAAAAATCACGAACCGCGCAGTAAGTCCGGTAGACAGAGCAATCCCGGTTGCGAGCACGAGCCAAGCGCTACATGCCTCTAGATCACGGCGGCTACGCCACGCCCGCAGAAGTACGTAAACCATGGCAAACAGGCCCGGGAAAAGCAAAAGGAAAAACTCGGCCGCACCAGTAACCGGTTGAACTTCGGCCATCTGGCCGTAGAAGACGCGCATGTCAGCATGTGGTATCAAACCGAACGGGCCCAGGCTAATTCGCGGCCAGCACGCCAGCCAAATTGCGAAACTCAGAAGTGCCGCTACCAGACCGAACAGCTTCCGCCGGACACCAGACATCGGCCTTTTGTCGAACCAGGCGAGTGCCAAGCATGCGGCCGCGACAGCCAGCGCAAGCCCGGCATAAATAATCGAGATACGATCACTTTCGGCGACCCAGATCCCGCCGTGCGGCGGATCGATCAGAGTGCCGAATGCCGTTGTCAGGAAAAAGCCTGACCCCAGGAGAGCCATCCCGGCACCGATCGGGCGTTGCAGCCACAATAGCCCCAGCGCCACATAACCTAGCAACACAAACGGCATTGTCTCCGGCGTAATCCAGATTGCTAAACCGCCAGCAATGCCACAGTAGAACATCGGCCGGGGAGCGCCATTTCGGGCTCTCAAACACCAGCCGAGTGTAAATGCGATCGCAGCCAGCAGAATGATATGGTAATGGATGACGCCAAACGCATCGAAGCCGCGAACTCCGGGCAGCAATATGCCAACCACCGGTGCAACCCAAAGAAACTCACGTTTCGACAGTGGCTCGGACGCAAAGCTGAGACTGGCGCCCAGCGCGCCGGCAAAAATCGGCTGGGTGGCCACCCCAGCGATGTAAAGTGCGTGGTGCCATCCGACGAACAACGCGAGTGGCGCCGCAAGCGCAACGATAAACGCATCAACCAAACGCGACCATTCGACCACCATCGGCGCACCCGAATCATCGCGTTGAACCACGTTGGCAAGATAACCGTGTTTCAGTCCTTGTTCGATACGAAGCAGGCGCATATAGCTGTCACCGTCGACCAAACGATCATGAAAAACGGGAAGAATGGTAGCGGGGCTGACGGCGACAGCAGCCAATGCCGACGCAATAAACAACATCGTATAAAGACGTCGGTTACTCATATAGCGAGATTGCATGGGATTACCCCTGTAGCAACCGTTCGCAGGGAGTCAAAATGTTGAGCCCCCGCCGCAAGCGAGCACTTTTTTTTGCGGTACTCATTGGATTGATTCCC
This sequence comes from Acidiphilium sp., assembly GCA_027449105.1. Taxonomy (GTDB): domain Bacteria; phylum Pseudomonadota; class Alphaproteobacteria; order Acetobacterales; family Acetobacteraceae; genus Acidiphilium. The sequence goes on from DAIDMG010000002.1 coordinate 4,751, forward strand.
GAAATTTTAACGGCCCGCGCAGCGCTTGTTACCCATTTTCCTAGCAGCATCCTGTATGCTGCCCTTCATAGGGACTTCGAGGTCTTTTGGACGGCAGCAGATTTACTCCGCCACCATGCGATTTCCACAATTTTCCATCCAGGAGCATTCCAGGCATGGTTGGATCGCAGGTTCACATTTTCGCGCGGCGTACGACTGTGGAGTTACCCTCCCAGTACGTTGCTGTTGGTCTCTCCTCTCGGATGGCTGCAACCTTTCGCTGCCTGGTGCGTCTGGACCATTATCGGGGCAGCAGCACTGCTCAGCGCGTTACGGCTGTCGACACCAAAGACAAGCTTCCGAGCGGCGGTTCTGCTGGCCGCAACCATGCCAGTTTTTTGGGACAATATACTGGTTGGCCAGAACGCTGCATTCACAGGAGCGTTAACGATCGTGGGCTTTTCGTTAATTGATAAAAAGCCGGTGTCATCCGGCATCAGTTTCGGATTGCTGACCATCAAACCGCAGCTTGGCCTTCTGGTTCCGTTAGCCATATTTGCATCCGGTCGATGGCGCGCATTCGCGGCAGCGGCTCTGACCACCGTCCTGCTGGCCGTGTTATCAGCAGTTTTGTTTCCGCATGCTTGGCCCATGTTCTTCGCCCATGTCGTGCCTGCGATGAATTATCGCTTGACGAGACATTACGTACCAACACCAAGCCAGGGCTATATGTCCAGCGCCTTCATCGCTGCCCGGGGTTTGCATCTTCCGAAAGGCGTGAGCTGGTCGATCCAGATTGTGGTTTCGGCGCTGGCAGCTGGAGCAATGGTCGCACTTTGGCGACGTCGCTTAGTGTCTTCGCTAGCGCGCCAGCGCCGCATCGTTGCGTCGGCTGCGCTGTGCCTCGCTGCAACGCCATTCGCACTGGACTACGATGCCGTCGGGGCGACAACGCTGCTGGCCGGACTGCTTATGACCCAAGGCGACCTTTTAACTCGAGAGCGCTTTGAAATCGCACTGCTTGCCATCGCCCAGCCCGGTTGGAGCTTAATTCTCGCACTTGTTTTGCACACCCCCGTGTTTCCATGGGCCACATGGCTTCTCTTTGGCTGCATGGAAGCCCTTCGTCCAACCAGAGACGCTGATAGGGGAGCGCCGGACTTTTTGATATGAGAAGTGGCACTTCAACCGTCGCGCGTCGTCGGCAACGCACGCTGCTGCCGAACCTGAAACGGCATTCCCCGTTTTGTAAGCGTGGCTGAAACAGCAGTCCTGATTGGTGATCACCACCACGAAATGGCCCGCCCCAACACAAACCCTCCCCCAAGTGCCCCCCGACGGCAGTCGGGAAGTACGTCTACTCCTCCAGGCTGTTTCGGCGCATGTTCAGAGTCTTGATGCGGTCCTTTACGTGAGACTCCTCCAACATCGACTCGGCAACACCTGGGACCATTCGACGCCAGTTCGGATGCTGATCGGTAGTCCCGGGTATGTTCGCCTGGTTGATCAGGGCCAAGGCGTCTTCGATAGGCAGAACTGCAAGTTCTGCCCTGGTGCTACCAAGATGCGACGCGATTGCATCTGCAATCGCGTCGTTTTCGTCAGGTAACGGCATGCTGCCTGACGCCGAGCCTGACAGGGTACAAGCAGCCCAGAGCGAAGCTCGGTCCTGCTGGCGCTGTTCACATGAATCGCCCGCCAAGCCGAGGCGTTTGCGCCATTCGATGTCCGCGCCGCGCCACCAGCCGGCGGTAGTCGGCAGGTCATGTGTCGTGGTCGTGGCCGTCGTTGCCCGCCGCCAGTTTGCAGGAGGTGCGAATCTGGTACCGTCCCGCTCGAACCACATCACGCTCATGCCCAGAATCCCCCGCTCGGCGAGCTCTTCCCGAAAGCCTGGCGGAACAGTGCCAAGATCCTCCGCGACCAAAATCGCCTGATTCCGGTGAGACTCAAGCACAGCGAGGCGCAACAGATCATTGAATGGGTACTGAAGATAACACCCTTCCGAGGATGACGCCCCGTCGGGGATTACCCAAAGTCGGCGCCATCCCATTGCGTGATCAACTCGCACACCGCCAGCATGCTCCATCGCTGCGCGCAGCATCGCGCGAAACCCTTCATATCCTGTATGCTGCGAACCCCGCGGCGAGAATGCCGTCAGCCCCCAAGCCTGGCCCTCGCGGCTCAATGCGTCTGGAGGGGCACCGATTGTCAGTCCGCGGAGCATTGCCTCTTGCTGACTCCATGCATCACTCCCTGCTGGGTCCGCTCCAACTGCGAGATCAGTTATCAGGCCAATAGCCATACCTGCGGTTCTCGCTCCATTCTGTACCGCGGCCAGCGCCTGAGCAGCCCGGAATTGAGCGTATAAGTGAAACCTTATTTCCGAGCCAAGTTCAGATGAAACTGATTCTATCGTGTCGCTGTATGGGCTGTGCCATGGAATTGGCCAGTCCCGCCAGTCGATTGTTCCACCGCATGCCACCTGAAACGCTGACAATGCCTCAAACACCGCGTGCTGCTTGATTGGCTTGGAAGCGGCCTTTTCAAAGGCAATGAAGTTCGGATCTTGCTCGTCTCGTATGAATGCATTCCGTAGGGCGGTCATCCTTCGCTTATTTGCTGACGACCAGTCGATCAGATCGGTTGGTGAGGTACTCCCGCGCAGAGAAAGCTCCGCTACATACACAGGGTTTAGGGCGATTCGGCTTGAGGGAGCATAAGGGCTGTAATGCCGCGGTTCGGCGGCAAACAGGGCATGGAGCGGACTAATTGCCAGCGCATGTGCTCCCTGGCGTGCCGCACTTTCAGCAAGTTGAGAGAGAGCAACAAAATCCCCCATGATATCGTCGTTGCGTTGCCGTATCGCATATGCTTGCGCCGCTAGCCCCCATGGACGCTGGACTCTATTGATCCCCAAACGCATCATGGCATCGGTGACGGTAAAAGCCTGCATGGGAGCTACCGCCAAGTTGTACTCATGGTTGTTAAACTCAAGGATGTAATCGCCGGCTAACTTGACGGGTACGAGTCGAACACGCCCAGATCCCGATGGTTCAGCGCTGCCGTCGATAATCTCACCTGACGAACCAATAATTCGAAAGCGTCCGACAGTTCCAGGGATTTCTACCGCACTCGAAACGTCCGCTGTCACGAGAGGAGGTATTTGTTGCTCTTCGGAAGCAAGGAGCGCGAGCGACCCGCTGCATTGTGAGGCGCTATCGCTGGGAAGGCCAAGTGCGGTTAGCACTGCGCGCAGAGTTGAGTCCGGCACGTCATGATGTACACCAAAAGCATCCTGCCACGATGTCTCGACTCCCGCCTTGGCAGCAAGGCTATGAAGTGCGTCGTTCAATGGTCGCTGCCTGCCAGGATAACGACGCTCCTGGTCGTCACGATCACCGCCGAGCCCTGATCCAGCCATTCGTTGCTCCGTTCCGGGTCAGCTGAATCGAATTCAAGCCTCCATCGCAGTTTGGGTGCGGGAATAACAAAGCTTCGATCCTCGGATGAACCGTTGATCAGCACGAGCGTCACATCGGGAGCATCACGTTCAACAACAGCACGGCGGAGCGCCAACAAGTGCGCAGCCCCATCCGCCCACCGTTCGGCTGTCAGCGGGGTACCAGTCTCGTCAAACCATGCGGTGTCAGTTAGGCCGGGGGAAATTTCGTATCGTCCATGAAGGAACTGCGCGCTCCGAAGGCTGGCATGGCGCCACCGCAACGTGGAAAGACGTCCGATGAAGCCGCGAAGATCCCAGAGTGGATCAAAGCGCTCCCAGTCGAGCCAGGATGTGCCGTTGTCCTGACAGTAGGCATTGTTGTTGCCGCCCTGGGTCCGCCCCATCTCGTCTCCGCTAACCAGCATCGGCGTACCGAAACATACAAACAGCGTGGCCAACATCGCCCGCGCAACGCGGTTACGCATCGCTTCGATCGCCGCGTCATCGCTAATGCCCTCCGCTCCGAAGTTGATAGAAAGATTGTCACTATGACCATCGAGGTTGTTTTCTTTGTTTGCCTCATTGTGCCGCTCCGCGTAGCTAAGGAGATCTCGGAGCGTGAAGCCATCGTGCGAGGTGATGAAATTGACCGAAGCATAGGTTCGTCGCCGGTGGTGGTCAAACACCTCTGGCGAAGCCATAAGCGCCTTCGCCAATTCTGGTCGTTGCGATGAATCTCCTCGCCAAAATCTTCGGAGCGTGTCTCGGGCATACGCATTCCATTCCGCGAAACCTGGCGGAAAATTCCCAAGCTGGTACCCGCCCAATCCCAAATCCCAAGGTTCGGCGATCAGCTTACAGCGTGACAATACCGGGTCTTGCCGAACGGCGTCGAAGAATCCGGATCCAGGATCGAAACCGCTTGCTTCGCGTCCAAGAACCGTAGCGAGGTCAAACCGAAAGCCATCAATCTGGAAGTTCGTGGCCCAATAACGGAGCGAATCAACGACCATCTGCAGTACGCGCGGATGGGCAATGTTAAGCGTGTTACCGCAGCCCGAGTCGTTGATGCAGTGTCGAGGCGCATCTGGTAGCAGTCGATAATAGCTGGCATTGTCGAGGCCACGCCATGACAATGTTGGCCCTAGTTCCCCACCTTCGCATGTATGATTGTAGACAACATCAAGAAAAATTTCGATTCCGGCCGCGTGTAAGCGATCGATGGCTGCACCAACCTCTGCGTTCGCATACGCGGGGTCGGCGCAGTAACGCGGTTCGGGGGCAAAAAAGCCAAGCGTCGAGTACCCCCAGTAATTCGAAAGTTTTCGTTCGACGAGAAAACGATCCTGCGCGAAGGCATGGACGGGCATCAGCTCGATCGCAGTAACGCCTAACCGTTGAAAATGCTCAATCATTTGTGGTTGAGCTAACCCCGCAAACGTACCCCGCACTCGCTCGGGAAGATCGCCGCGCTGGCGGGTGAGACCACGGAGATGCGCCTCGTAGATAATGGTTTCCGACCATGGGTGGCGCGGCGGAGAATGTAGAGCCCAGGTGCGATCTTGACTCTCAGCAGTGACGACAGATTTTGGTACCGCAAATGCGCTGTCGCGTCGGTCGAACGAAAGATCCTCTTGCGCCGTTCCGATGCGGTATCCGTATAATGCATCCGACCAGACGAGGCGTCCCGACAAGGCTCGTGCGTAAGGGTCTATCAAAAGCTTATTGGGGTTAAATCTATGCCCCTCTTCGGGTTGATAAGGGCCATAAGCGCGATAGCCATAGAGTAATCCAGGTCCTTCGCCCGGCAGATAGCCGTGATGCACTTCATCCGTGCACTCAGGTAATGTGAAGCGTTGGATTTCGTGACGTCCACGTGCGTCAAACAGGCACAACTCGACACGCTCAGCATGCGCGGAGAAAACTGCGAAATTAATTCCCAAGCCATCCCAATGGCTTCCCAGCTTGTCTGGTGCGCCTGCTCGTAATCGAGCTGGCATCATCGAACCAGCCCTGCCCGCGAAGGCAGTGCTTTCCGGTAACCTTCCATGCTGGCGCGACACATCCACAAAAGTATGCCCTTCAAGAAATAGCTATAGCCGGTCCGTGCATCGGCCGTTTGACGTAATTCCTGATCTTTCATGACAGCTAAACATTGACCGTCTACGCGATCCCGTCAAATCTGCACTATCGATGCAGTGACGAAAGGTATGGATCGGGACGCATTTGCAAATAGGTCGCACGTTTTGGAACCGGAAATCCTCCGGGAAGACGGCGCTGTGCCCGAACCGGCGATCACAGTGCGTGAACCGGCGCATCAGACCGCACCAATCATAGTCGCTTCCCCGCATTCCGGAAACGACTATGCTCCTCGCTTCCTTGCAGCGTCACGCCTGGATTCGCGGTCTTTGCGGAAAAGCGAGGACTGCTTTGTCGACGAATTATTTGGCTTTGCTCCTGCGGTAGGTTTGCCATTGCTCGCTGCACGGTTTCCTCGTGCCTATTGCGATGTGAATCGCGAGGCATGGGAGCTTGACCCGGCGATGTTCGAGGATATGTTACCCCCCCACGTTAATCATGCCAGCCCTCGCGTCGCTGCCGGACTTGGCACCATTGCCCGGGTCGTTGCGTTTGGCGAGCCGATATATCGCCACAAATTACGTTTCGCGGAGGCTGAAAGGCGTATTGAGAGGTGCTGGAAGCCGTACCACGCGGCGTTAGTTCGATTGATTGCGAAAACTAAAGAGCGCTTTGGTGCCTGCATAGTACTGGACTGTCATTCGATGCCGTCTACCCATTCTGGGCTTAGCGAGAGCGAGCCAGATTTTGTCCTTGGGGACGCTCATGGTGCCGCTTGTGGACGTGCCATCGTTGCCTTGATTGAGATGAACCTGCGTGGCGAGGGTTTCATTGTTCGTCGTAACGATCCCTACGCGGGAGGATATGTCACGCGCCATTACGGTCGCCCACGCGAGCACGTCCACGTGCTACAGATCGAAGTTGCCCGAAAATTGTATATGGATGAAGCCAACTTTGTTCCGACGCAGGGGTTCATCCGTATACAGGCTGTATTGACGACGCTGCTTCAGACAATAATCACGATGGCACCACACTTAATTTAACGCGCCATCCAAAGTAGTTCAAAAAAAAGGCGGCACCGAAGTGCCGCCAAGTTTAGGGAGGAAACGTCCAAGAAAGCAAACGAAGCGAACAAATCGCCGTTGCACTCTGGTATATAGTCGACCGAATGCCGCCGCGCAAGAATTTTTTTGCAGCGCAGCATCATGGCTCTCGCATAGATCACTTTGTTTTTCTGGGGGAGGGGGCTAAAATGCCGCGATGATCCCAAGCAGATCCAGCGGGATATTGCGAATGTGGCTGGTATGCTTTTTTGCCCGCGCTGTCGTCGACAGTGAGGTGATCACCTTTGAGAGCGCGCCGCCCGGTTTGATGCGGAACACATAAACGAGGCTGTTTTTATGCCAGACGTCAGCCGCATAACCGTTCAAGGACCGTGCTGGTCCTGAAGCGCCCCACAGAGCTGCGATCCCGAAGATCACTCAGTTTGCATGTCGGCTTTGAGTGGTGCCATGGAGTATTCCTCCTCGCGCAACAACGGAAAAATCTGATGTCTTTTATCGCGTTGTGGCGTGAATGACCCGCCCGGTCAGGGGCGGGATATATGGAACCCGTGTGCGGGTGCGTAAAAGGCTGAAAAATGAAGCTCGTGCAGTACGGAGCCTCGAAACTCGCCGGCCCGGAGGAGCGGCGTGTTATGATCCGCCATGAGCCGCCCATGACCTGTCGCGATTTCACCGTGCGCGCGATGCCGCCACGCCCCAAGGCCAGGTGTGGCCTTGCAGCCGGACCATAGCTGCCACTAGGATCTGGAAATTTCGCGGCGTTATTGTTGAATGATTGAAGGGCGCAATGGCCCATGTGAAGTCCCACTTTTCCGGCCCATCCAGTGTCCTGCAAACGTCGCCTAAGGTTGAAAACCGAAATTCAAATCGCGAGGCCTACCGATTACTGCAATGGGCATCACGCAACGGCAGGCTCCATATGAGCGGGTCATACATCGTCAACAACAGCAGAACCCAATCAAGGTTGGGGCGCACAAGAACAGGGTCAGAGGCTTTAAAGCAGCCACGTCATGCGGCGGGGCATACATAGATTTTATTACCCCGGGGCCGGAATTGGCCCTAACCCTCCAGTCTTGGGGATGTCCGGTTTCTGCGCAACAGGTACAGAGCCGCGACGATCTGGCGACGGTTCGTCAATGACTTTCCGGATGATCTTTTCGCCGCGCAATACCATGCGGATTTCCTCCCCGGAGAGAGTCTCATACTCAAGGAGACCGCGCGCAAGAGCATGCAGATCATTGAGCCGTTCGGTGAGAATACGCTTGGCCTCACTGTAGGCGTGGCCGATGATCCTTTTAACCTCCGCATCAATTTCCTGGGCAGTCGCTTCGGAAATGCTTTTATGCTGCTGGATCGACTGGCCAAGGAACAAGTCCTGCCCATTGTCGCCGTATGAGACCATTCCAAGTATGTCGCTCATACCCCATTCGGTAACCATTCGACGAGTAATCTCGGTCGCTTGTTTAATGTCGCCAGAAGCGCCATTCGAAACATTGTCCGGCCCAAAAATGATTTCCTCTGCAGCGCGCCCGCCCATTGCCTTGACCAGCTCCGCAAGTAGCTTCGCCTTACTCATAGAGTAGCGATCCCCCTCGGGGAGGCTCATTACTAGTCCAAGCGCACGTCCACGCGGAATAATCGTTGCCTTGTGAACGGGATCGCAATGTTCTTGGGAAATCGAGCAAATTGCATGCCCACCCTCATGGTACGCAGTCATCCGTTTTTCATCATCGCTCATCACCATCGAACGACGCTCAGCCCCCATCAGCACTTTGTCTTTCGCACTCTCGAACTCGGCCATCGCAACGACCCGCTTGCCGATGCGAGCCGCCAGCAAAGCAGCCTCATTGACCAGATTGGCAAGATCGGCGCCGGAAAACCCTGGCGTTCCGCGAGCAATCACCTTCGGATCAACGTCAGAAGCCAACGGCACCTTGCGCATGTGAACCTTAAGAATGCGCTCTCGTCCGTTCACATCCGGATTCGGCACCACAACCTGGCGGTCGAATCGACCAGGGCGCAGCAATGCGGGATCAAGTACATCGGGCCGATTCGTCGCCGCAATCAGAATCACACCTTCATTGCTCTCAAACCCGTCCATTTCAACGAGCATCTGATTGAGTGTCTGCTCGCGCTCGTCGTTGCCCCCCCCCAAGCCTGCGCCCCGGTGACGGCCAACGGCATCAATTTCATCAATAAAGATTATGCATGGCGCGTTTTTCTTGCCCTGCTCGAACATATCCCGCACTCGCGACGCGCCAACTCCAACGAACATTTCCACGAAATCCGATCCCGATATCGTAAAGAACGGCACATTCGCCTCGCCCGCAATTGCTCGGGCAAGTAGTGTTTTGCCCGTGCCAGGAGGGCCAACCAGAAGACAGCCTTTTGGGATCTTGCCGCCGAGGCGTTGAAATTTCTGTGGATCACGAAGAAATTCAACGATTTCCTGCAATTCATTTTTAGCTTCATCGATGCCGGCGACATCCTCAAATGTCACCCGCCCCTGCTTTTCCGTAAGAAGGCGGGCCCGCGATTTGCCAAATCCCATAGCTCTGCCACCACCTGACTGCATCTGCCGCATGAGATAGAACCAGAATCCAAAAAGCAGCAGCATTGGCGCCCATGAGATCAAGTACTTGATCAAGGGATTTTCTGGGTTGGTAACAGGTTTGGCATCAACTCTTACATGTTTGGAAATCAGAGAAGAAACCAAAGTCGGGTCGCTAGGCGCATACGTCTCGAACGCACTGCCGCTCTTGAGAGCGCCGGTAATTGTGTGCCCGCGGATCAGCACATGATCAACCTTGCCTTGGTCAACCTCGTTGAGAAAGGTAGAATACGCAACCTGTGTGGCCTTGTCGGCATCTGAGGTCTGCGGTTGAAACATGTTGAACAGCAGAACGACGCCTAGGATCACAACGACCCAGATCAGCAGATTACGCCAAAAATTGTTCATCCGACCTTGTCCATTTTATTTAACTATGCACGCCTCATACAATTGTGCTGCTGCTATAGGCGACAGCGCTCTCACCATGCGCCCCAAGATATTGGCACGCTGCTCCCCGACTCGCTACCGCAAAATTGCCCATGATATGGAAAGATGGTCATTCCGCGTCATATTCCTAGCCCGCCCCTTCCCCCGTCGCTGCGTAAAATCCTGTATCGACGAGCACCGGCCAGCCCGGCACAAATCGGACTGAAGCAGGCGCCCCAAAATCAAGATGGGGTACCGCAAGGAGTTTGTCATTCCTGAAAATGGCCGGCAGGCCACGGAGCACCACGGCGGGTAGCGACGAGCGGTCACGTATTTCGGCTGCATGGTCACCAAGAGCACCAAACGCCGTAGCCGTTTCTGGCACGCGATCAAGAACAAAGCGACCGTCCCACTGCGCTCGATGCATGGCTGGGACCGGCTTGGCACACGCAGCCGGCTCGCGAACCAGTAGAAACCCCTCGAAAGGGCGTTTTGCGAGGACAAGGGCCACACCACCAAGCGTCGCAGGCGCAAGCGACTTAGCAATGCGGACAGTCGAAGCACGCGGCGGTGGATAGTCAGCTCCCCCAATCACTCGCAACAACGCCGCGAGCGCATTGGGATCTAAGCGATCGGCGGCGATATGTGCAAAGCCGGCGTCGTAAAGACAAACAGACGCAACCAGTGAGGCAGCCGCAGCGTCTTGCTCTAGCCGACGTGCAACCATTGCGTGAGCGATCAGCGCCGCTATCTCGTTTGACGAAACCCTCTGACCGGCGAGACGCAATCGTCCGCGCTCGAAGCGGCGGTCAAGGTTGCTGGGGTCTTCGATCCATTCGACACCGCGGGCGCGTAGATAGTCCTGCAAGGCAGCATGCGGTAACGCGAGAAGGGGACGAAGCAGAAGAACGTCGTTTCGTGCACTGATTGGTGACATTCCGGATAAACCCCGCGTACCACGAGCCGCACGCATCATGATCAATTCGGCCTGATCATCGGCGTGATGACCAACAAGAAGATGCACTGCGCCATTCTCGCGTGCCGCAGATGTAAGAACCGCATAGCGTGCAGCTCTAGCCCGCTCCTGTAGCGCGGCTCCATCTGTCAAGCTGAGACGATAGCTCACGGAATCGATCGATTGTCCCGAAAGTCTCTGGGCGGCCAGCGCGGCTTCGCGGTCGGAGCCGGGACGTAGACCATGATCAACAATCAGAGCAATAACGGAACCTCCGCGCGGAACAACCCAGTCCCGGGCCAAGAGTGCGAGCGCCGTACTGTCAGCACCGCCCGAAACCGCGACAGCCAAACGCGGGGCAGTGCCAAGAGGGCCGCAAGCCGCCATTGCGGCCGAAAAAACTTCCTCTACCGTATCGGGCACATCTTTCGCTCTCTGATCGTTATGTAAGCCCGCTGGTTAACGACAGTGTGCTTTTAATCTGACTGTCTTTACCTGCGCCTCAAGCGAAGGTGAAAGCGGCGAAAATTGGCTGGCTAGAGAATCCAACGTATCGCAGGCGGCATTCTCCTGGCCAATCGCTGCAAGAGAGCTGGACAGGCCCAACAAGGCCTTAGCTGCGTAAGGGCCAGTCTTGTCTGCGCTATAGGCATCATCGTACGCGAGCGCCGACTCCTGAAAACGCCGCTGGCCATCGAGAGCCTGCGCAAGCACAAGTTCGGCTTCCCCATGGTACACTCCTTTGCCCCGCTTAGCGATAATGGCTCGCGCGTCTGCTTCCGCAGCCGTATAGTCGTGAGCGGCCAGCGCTTGGCGTGCGGCGACGAGCGACGCGACAACGTGTCGCCGGGGCGGTGCCGGCGCGGGAGGCGTGGTCGACCCGACCGGCAGCTGACCCAATGTCTGCGAATTTTTGTTCTGCCCCCCTGCGGGCGAGGCGAGTCCTGTAGAGGCTTTCTTGCCCTGCTGCGCCATCTCAAACTTTAGGTCGCCAATCTCCTGATTAATCTGATCATTCTGCGTTGTGACCTGGTGCTCCAAGGTGTCGAGCCGACCACGCAATGAATGCACGTCTTGTTGCAGTTGCTGCACCTGTTGAACCAAACTCGGCAAAAGCGCTGCACCGCTCCCCGCCCCGGACCCGCCCGGCTGCGAAGGCGCCAGCACAGAAGCACCGTTGCCCCCTTGGTTTTGCTGAAGTTGCTGGACCTGTTGCCGAAGCTCAAGAATCTGATTTTCCAGAGCTATTCCCTCTTGACTCGTAATAACTTGTGCCCGGGCGGCTGACGATGAAACAAGCACGGCGAAGCCAACAGCCAATAACAACGCACGGCAGCGACAAAGAAAGCGGAAAAGGACTTGCATGAAGTGAATTCCGATACCTGACGACGATTCACCCCATTGTATACGCCGAAACAGCTGGTGGAGAACAGGCTCATCACGAACTGAAAGCTTGGATTGGGTCTTCCAAAACGAAAACGGCGGCCCGAAGTAGTACCGGGCCGCCGCCATAAAGACAGGTCAGAGTTTTTTACCCATCAGTTGCAATGCTGTGGATTGAAACCCTGTACGGAGGTAATTGCGACGCGATCTTGCTCGTAGTCTTGCTGGGTATTTCCCGGTGAAACCAAGCAAGATTTTCCATAAGACATGGTCTCAATCCGCGATGCGGCAACGCCCTTAGCCACCAAATAATCGCGTGCGGCATTCGCCCGGCGATGCCCGAGCGCAAGGTTATACGTTTCAGTGCCTCGTGGATCGCAATTGCCCGCCACCAATACATCCACGTTTGGATATTTCATGAGCCATTGGGCCTGGCGAGCCAACGTTGCGCGATCAGCTGGAGTCAAGGTCGATTTGTCGAAAGCATAAAAGACGCGATCGCCGACATCGGCTACGAGTTGTTCCTCGCTCCCGGGCGCAGGGCCAGATTGTGCGGTCATGGCGCCGGATCCGGTGGACGCCGTTGTAGTCGTCGGTGCATTTGAGCAAGCCGCAAGCAGGGCAACAGCGGCTAGTGCCCCCAGAGCTTTAATGTTCATTGTCTTCCGTCCCGGTGTTGGGTGCCTGAGAAAAAGTGAAACTGGATTATAGTCAGAATTCTTACGACATTCCAGTGTTTTCGTTACCGAATAGTCGGTTTTGGAATCGCACCGTTGCCGTAAGCAACGACCCGTCCGTTTCACTTGATACGGACAAGCGCGTTGTCACGGCCCGTTAATGCGGCGCGCGGTCGGCGGCAAGAGGAACACGCCTGACAAAGTCCGCCGCGTGACGGCAGAATGATCAAATCCGAGTGATAGCGACATTTTTAACACAGTTTTCCGACATGGAAGGAAGAAATATCGCTGGTAACAATATCAAACGGTTCGCCAGCCCAAGCTCCTCGACTATGCAGTTTCACCAAAAAATCGACCATGTTTTGTCATTGGCGATGAGCATTCGATGAACCGGAAAGAGTTTGATAAAGACTGCTCCAAGATATCCGCTTAATTTTTTCTTCTCGTACCGGCATTATCGCGACATTATGTTGCGTTTCATTGCACTTGGTAGGCACAATGCGCAAACGCACCTCTCGCGATGGCACGTCAGAAATGCCGGCAGACGATGGCTGAAATGCAAAAGCTGTGAGGCGGACCCTGCGCTAGCAATATCGATAAGCGTAGCGGCATGCGGCCTAGAAAAGCCGCGTTCCGCGGGCTACCCATGCGGTTTTGGCGGTCTGGTGCCTAAGGCAAGAATCGTTAGCAGAGCGAATCCTTAGTTCCGGTTCATCTTCTGTTCCTTGTGATTAAAGGCGTCTGCTTCTTCGTTAGACCAGTGTCCCGAAATTACGGACCGAAGCGGGATAGGAACGATAGTCGACGCTAAAGCCCTGTCTCCTCGGCCAGAAATTCGCTGCGATGGTAGAGGGGGTTTTCGGTAACCAAGAAACCTTGAAAAAATAGCCCTCGAGAACCCGAAACGAACGCCGCGGCGCATCCCCCCGAACAACGGCTCATCTAACCACGCCGAAGTAAAAAGGAATGAGCGTGAAAGTATCCAAAAAGAAAACTGAAAAAGCGATGAAAGACTCACGAAGCCGCGAGCAAATGCCGTTGATCAACACTGCCCGCTTTGCGGCTCATGAGAAACTCCCGCTCTGCGACGCTAGCCACATGCTGTGGTTGGCCGTGCTCGCGCCCCATTTATCGGTCAAAAGATGCGGAACTTCCTCGCAGTCGCCGGTACTCCGTTTTTCACCCGTACAAACCCTAGAAATTGATAGCGTCCGTACCGTTGAACGACGGAAACTCGCCACAGCGAAGTCGATCCCTCACCGGATCTATCAGACGGGGCGCTTCAGAGCGGTACCTTACCGTCAATGTGGGCGCCGTCAGCCTTTCGCTCTGGAGTTGCACCAATTGCTGGATGCCGCACCTCTTCGTTAGTGGTGCCCACTGGCCCGCCCCGCCCCCGGGAGAAAAACTGTCGGAGGCGGTGCCCAGAGCAGCGCCAATTCACAGCGCTAAAGCAGCCTATGGGAATTACATCGTATCGAGGTCTAATAAACATCGGCCGGATACGCCGGCATGAGGAACAGCGGTTAGGGAAGCTAATCGACCAGTGGTAACTCTTCTACCACCCACACCTGCATTCTAGACGGAGAATTTTCCTGTGGGTTGTGCAGACGGGCGGCGACGCACTCCGGGGTGCCTACACTTTGGTTATAAAGAGGGGCGCGAGTGCAAGATCAAAAAGCAGCAAGAAGACCGAGCTATCCACTATTAGCTCTGCGTTTGTCCGCCTGCGATACCACAAAAAGCAACCCAACTGCCGTCGGCTGAAAATTGAGCCGCGGGCATTTTGAATTCAAACCTAAGAAAGCTAACGACATAGCCATCGATAACGGCAGGCCTAGAAAAACACCTGCGTGCGGCTCGGCTGGTGCTCGACAACCAATCTCGCGTCGAGATAGGCGTTCTCCCAGCCTTTCTACAACGTGTTGCCAAATCATCCTAGCGCTCGAGCGCGGATCCGCTTTTTCGCATGCATCGCAAGCGTTCTTGACATTTCTATACTTCTGGCATCCCTCACCGGCATGCAAAGCGAACTCGACACCATGGAATCGGCCGCTCTTGCCGAAATCGCGGCATCTGCGGATTTGCGGGAACTGGACACCCTGCGTGTAACTCTACTCGGTAAAGCCGGGACCGTTACCGTGGCCCTGAAATCACTCGGAACACTGAAGCCAGAAGTCCGACGCGAGCGAGGGGCCGCAATAAATGCCTTGCGCGATCGCCTTACTTTGGCAATCGCCGCTAGACGGAATGCTCTGGAAACAGACATTCTCAAAGCCCGCCTTGCGGCAGAACGAATTGATGTGTCGCTGCCGGCGCGCCCAGCGCCACAGGGGTCGATTCATCCGATTTCGCGCACCCTAGAAGAGTTGACTGCCCTTTTTGGAGCGATGGGGTTCGTTGTCCACGATGGGCCCGACATCGAGAACGATTGGTACAATTTCGGCGCACTTAATATCCCAGCGCATCATCCCGCCCGGGCAATGATGGACACCTTTTACCTCAAGTCCTCCGGACACGCCCGACCCATGGTCCTTCGCACCCACACGTCGCCTTTACAAATTCGTACCATGTTGGAGGAAACCCCTCCGATCCGCATCATCGTACCAGGCCGGACATATCGCTCAGACCACGACGCGACGCACAGCCCAATGTTTCACCAATGCGAGGGGCTGGTAATCGATCGCGCAATTACGCTCGGCCATCTCAAGGGTTGCCTAATGGATTTTCTGCGCGCCTATTTCGAGCGTCCAAATCTGCGTGCCAGGTTCCGCGCCAGCTATTTTCCCTTCACCGAGCCGTCAATCGAAATTGACATTGCCTGGAACCGCAGAACTGGAGAAATCGGTGAAGGGTCAGATTGGCTCGAGATTCTCGGCGCCGGAATGGTCCATCCGAACGTACTTGCCAATTGCGGTATCGATGCGCGGGAATTCCAAGGGTTCGCTTTCGGAATGGGTGTCGAGCGTATCACGATGCTCAAACACGGCATCCCGGATTTGCGCGCCTTCTACGAAGGCGATATCCGCTGGCTCACACATTACGGCAGTTCAGCACTCACGCCGGTTGCCCTTCACGAAGGAAGCCCGCGATGAAATTCTCGCTTTCATGGCTGATGACGCACCTGGACACCGACGCCTCTCTTGAGCAAATCATCAAGGTACTGAACGCCATCGGATTGGAAGTGGAGTCAGTCGAAGATCGACGATTATCGCTGGCACCATTTCGCATCGCCCGCGTTGTCGAGGCCGCGCCTCATCCGAACGCAGACAGGCTGCAAGTATGCCTGGTCGATACCGGGAATGCACAGGCATCAGTTGTGTGCGGCGCTCCGAACGCCCGGAGTGGCATGGTCGGTGTGTTCGCACCGCCGGGTGCGTTCATTCCGGGAGATGGCAGAACACTCAAGACGGGCGAGATTCGCGGCGTACCTTCGGCGGGCATGCTGGTTTCTGCTCGGGAGCTGGGTATCAGCGACGACCATTCGGAGATCATTGATTTGCCTCCCGACGCACCAGTAGGTGCGTCTTATGCCGCATGGGCTAATCTGGACGACCCGCTTATCGAAATTTCAGTGACACCAAATCGCGGCGACGCACTTTCAGTGCGGGGTGTGGCTCGTGACCTCGCAGCAGCTGGTGTAGGCATCCTCAGGCCTTGGAGCGCGCCATCTGTTGTTACAAATGGTCCAAGCAAAATCATATGGAACAATGAGTATCCGGAAGCTTGCCCCTGGATTGTCGGCCGAACCGTGTCAGGTGTACGCAACGGCGAAAGCCCAGCCTGGTTGAAACAACGGCTAACGAGCGTAGGACTAAGGCCCATCAATGCGCTTGTTGATATTACCAACTTCTTTACCGTCGATCTAGGTCGACCACTCCACGCTTTTGATGTCAACAAGCTATCCGGCCATACCCTGACTGTCAGACGCGGGCACCTGGAGACGTTTCGTGGGCTGCATGGAAAGGATATCATAACTAGCCCAGACGATTGTGTCATTGTGGATAGTGTTGGCGTGCATTCGTTAGCTGGAATCATTGGTGGGGAAGCATCAGGATGCGATGACACTACCAGCGACGTTTTCATCGAATGCGCATTGTTCGACAGAACCCGAATTGCGCTAACAGGACAGCTAGTTGGCGTTTATTCGGATGCGAGAGCTCGATTCGAACGCGGAATTGATCCAAGTCTCCTGCCTGCCGCTCTCGATGCTGCTACGGCAATGATTCAAGAGATTTGCGGCGGAATGGCAAGCCAAGTGACCGCAGCAGGAACCGAACCCGCATGGCAAAGGACCGCCACCTTGAGATTCATACGCCTGGCCGATCTGGGCGGTGCGGTCATCAGCAGTGATCGTTCGACCGAAATCCTGAACAAGCTTGGATTTGCGACCGTCGCACGAAACGCGGACCACATCACCGTCGCGGTACCTCCATGGCGTAACGACGTCGCAGTTGTACGTTCCGACTACCGCTTCGATCCTGAGCTCTACTATCGGCCCGTGGAAACGGGAATTCTTGATCCGGCGCCTGAACTGGATGAACAGACGCGGCGCATTGCTGCCGAGGGTGCTGCAGCCGTGGCTGCTGAAGTCGATCTGATCGAAGAAGTCCTGCGCATCGACGGGCTAGATGCTATCACACCTGTGTCCCTTCCCGACCGCCCAGCAGTACCACAAGCCACACTAACACCCCGACAAATCCGAACTGTACGGGTCCGTCGTTTACTTGCTTCAAAAGGCCTCACCGAATGCGTGACGTTTAGCTTTTTGGATCATACCACTGCTACGCGGTTCGGCACCGCGCCGGAATCTCTCTCCATAAGGAATCCCATCGCCAGTGATCTGGACCAGATGCGCAACACGCCGCTTGCGACGATTGCGCTCGCCGTAGCTCGGAACGTCGCGCGAGGCTTTGCCGATGTCGCCTTGTTCGAGGTTGGCCCTGGTTTCAGCAGCCCGGAACCACACGGACAGGCGCTGATTGCTGCCGGCATCCGGGCCGGGGCAACCCCGCTATCTTGGATCGCACCATCCCGGCCGGTCGACTTGTGGGACGCGAAGTCAGACGCCATGGCACTTCTTGCGTCTCTCGGTATTCCGATCGAATCAATCAAAATAACAACGGACGCACCTGCACATTACCACCCCGGCCGCTCGGGCATGCTACGGCTAGGCCCAAAAATCGTGCTCGGCCAATTCGGCGCCCTGCATCCCGCCACGTGCAGCACGCTCGATCTGCCGACGTCTACAGTAGCATTCGAGATCTTCCTCGATGCAATTACCGAACGGAAACCTCGGAAACGCACCCCTCTGCGACTGGCGCAGTTCCAGCCATTGCGGCGCGATTTCGCCTTCATACTCGATGAAACCATCCCTGCGGAAACCGTGATCCAAGCCGCAAAAACGGCTGGCCGTGAGTTGATCAGCCATGTGGCAATCTTCGACCGCTACGCAGGCCCGTCACTCCCTGCGGGGAAAGTCTCTCTAGCAATAGCCGTTACCGTTCAGCCAGTCGAGTCGACGCTAACGGAGGACGATATCAGTCATCTCTCCAAAAAACTAATCGAGGCGGTATGCGACGCGACGGGGGCAACCTTACGATCCTGACGTTGCGATACCGCCGTTACCTTTAGGACAGGAACTTACCCGACAGCGCCCGTCCAACGGTGGCCGTGATAACCAAGTAAAAAAGAAGGATCTTAACTTAGGGATGAAATTTCCCCGCGCTCGCCAAAAGCCAGCCTCGGAGACACCCGCAAACAGGCTTGTGTCTCCTTCGTCTGGCCACGTGACATATCGCATCTAACGCAACCAAAGGGCAGCAACATTCGCGTGACTGTGAACTAACGTAGAATGTTCATCGAGATGCTACCGCTGATGGCGGTAGTGTAATTGTCGTAATCAACTCCCAGGATTCCCATTGGTCTTAACCCAGACCGTGACAACCTTGGACCACTGCTCTCAAGCAGCTTCCGCTTCCTCGTCGTTGCCTCCACGTTGATCTGGCCCGCTGTCAACACCTTTTGCAGCTGGGTCACGATCGACGAGCTCAATCACTGCCATTTCGGCCGCATCACCGTAACGTATGCCAGCCTTCAGCACCCGACAGTAACCACCATTACGCGCCTTATAGCGTTCGGCAATCGTCCCCATCAGCTTACCAACGATCGCCTCGTCACGGAGCATCGCGTGAGCTTGGCGGCGGGCTGGCAAGCCGCCAGTTTTGCCAAGAGTAATCAGTTTTTCAACCACAGGCCGCAATTCTTTTGCCTTTGGTAAGGTCGTGGTAATCTGTTCGTGTTTGATTAGGGCAACAGCGAGGTTCCGAAACATCGCCGCGCGATGCGACGAAGTTACGCCCAATTTCCGCCCTGTAACACCGTGACGCATGGCTTTACTCCGGCTCGTAGATAGCGCTTCTCGAAAGCGCTACCGGTTTACTACGTTTTAGAATGGCTGATCTGAACGTTTTATAAGATCCTCAATATTTTCTGGCGGCCAATCAGGCACATGCATGCCAAGACTCAGACCCATCGTCGCCAACACTTCCTTGATCTCGTTCAGAGACTTGCGACCAAAGTTTGGCGTCCGAAGCATTTCTTGCTCGGTCTTCTGCACCAAATCCCCTATGTAGATGATATTGTCGTTCTTTAAACAGTTAGCTGAACGAACAGACAGTTCCAGTTCATCGACTTTACGCAGCAGATTTGCATTGAAAGGCAGCTCGGCACGCGGTTCTTCAGCACGCAGGCGCTGAGGTTCCTCAAAGTTAACAAACATACCCAGTTGGTCTTGCAGGATCCGAGCCGCGAGCGCGACCGCATCTTCTGGTGTAACCGTGCCATTAGTCTCCACTTGAAGAATCAATCGGTCATAGTCAGTAACTTGACCAACGCGGGTCGGCTCAACCCGGTAGGCAACACGGTGGACAGGTGAATAAATTGCGTCAACCGGAATCAGGCCGATAGGGGCATCTTCAGGCCGATTTGCCGATGCCGGCACATAACCGCGGCCGATATCGACCGTAAATTCCATTCCCAGCGTGGCACCGTCGTCAAGCGTGCAGAGTACCAGCTCAGGATTCATGATCTCGATATCCCCAGAGACCTGGATCTGCCCAGCCGTCACCTCTCCCGGCCCTTTGGCGGTCAAGGACAAGCGCTTGGTCCCTTCACCGTGCATCCGCACGGCAATCTGCTTGATATTAAGCACGATGTCAGTTACGTCTTCACGCACACCGGGAATCGCGGCGAACTCATGCAAGACGCCATCAATTCGAACCGAGGTGACAGCCGCCCCTTGAAGCGACGACAATAGAATCCGCCGTAAGGCATTGCCAAGCGTCGCCCCAAAGCCGCGTTCCAGCGGTTCAGCTATAATGGTCGCAACCCGCATCGCATCTGCGCCAGGTTCGACATCGAGTTTTTCCGGCTTACGCAATAGTTGCCAGTTACGTTGCAAGACGAGATGGCTGTCCCTCATCACTCAATCCTCCGCTCGGGGGCAAACGCGGCCGACCCTTGCCGTTCAAACATTCTGCTACCGTCCGCGAATAATGTGGACCGAACCGCTGTCAGACGCGTCGACGCTTGCGCGGCCGACATCCATTGTGCGGAATAGGCGTCAAATCCCGAATCGCTGTAATCGAAAAACCTACCGATTGCAGCGCCCGCAACGCGCTCTCGCGACCGGCACCCGGACCACTGACTTCGATTTCCAACGTTTCCATACCATGCTCCCGCGCTTTCCGCCCCGCATCCTCCGCCGCGACCTGAGCTGCATAGGGTGTCGATTTCCGACTTCCCTTGAAGCCTTGGCTGCCAGCAGACGACCACGAAATGGCGTTGCCCTGGGCATCCGAGATCGTCACAATCGTGTTATTGAAGCTTGCTAGTACATGAGCGACACCAGAGCTAATATTTTTACGCTCCTTGCGGCGCGGGCGGGCGGTCGCGGGTTTTGCCATGATCGATCCTGTGTTCCATATCTAACTGTGGGCGTCACGCCCAGCCACGTTCACGCGTTAGCGCGTCACCTTTTTCTTACCGGCAATCGCCACCGCCTTCCCCTTACGGGTGCGCGCATTCGTGTGCGTTCGCTGTCCGCGTACAGGCAATCCCTTACGATGACGCAAACCACGATAGCAGCCAAGGTCAACCAAGCGCTTGACGTTCATAGCTACTTCGCGGCGCAAGTCGCCTTCAACACGGTAGTCGCGATCGACCAACTCACGAATCTTAAGGATTTCGTCATCGGAAAGCTGATTGACTCGCTTGTCGTCGGAAATACCTAAGGCAGCACAAATATCCCGCGCTTTTGCCGGGCCAATGCCATAGATATACCGTAAGCTGATCAGTACACGCTTGTTGGACGGGATATTCACGCCGGCAATACGCGCCACGCTCAAAACTCCTCAAACGCCGGCGGTTAAACCGGGGCGGGTTAAATGTCTGGACGAAGCCCCCTCCGCACCGCTTAACCAAGGCAGGTCAGAGACAGCACAGGATGCGGGCGGAATAAAGCGCGGCGCCACCGGTTGGGGGCGCCGTTGTTGTTGATTAACCCCAGCAGGCCAGAGAGTCAATCCAAGCGCATCATTTTTGCGTGACAATTCTCGGCCCAGCGAAAAGCGAGCGTTCAACAACTCAGTGGCGTTCAGACTGCAATTTGCCGGGCTTGGACGCCCGAGCGTCGGAGAGCCTCTTCGATCGAGGCCGCAACGGTCGCCATCGGTGCCATCCCATTCACTTTTCGTACCAGCCCTCTCGCCTCGTAGAACGGCAGAATTGGCGAGGTCTGTTCGTTATAGGCGGCAAGTCGTCTCCGCACAACATCCGGGCTGTCGTCCGGCCGATGCACGAACTTCGTGGAACCGCACTTATCACACACCCCTTTGACTCTCGTCGGTCGGAATAGCCTGTGATATCCAGCGCCACATTCAGCACAGGCGAACCGACCTGCAATCCGTTCCACCAACGCGTCCCCGTCCAGTTCCAGCACGATGACAGCATCGAGGTGGCGGCCTGTCTCTTTGAACAGGGCTTCCAATGCTTCCGCCTGCGGCAAAGTACGAGGAAACCCATCAAGGATCACACCACCAGCACAATCCGGCCTCGCCAGCCGTTCCCGCAACATCCTGACCAGAATATCATCGGATACCAGCTTCCCTGCCTCCATGACAGCCTTAGCCTCGAGCCCGATGGGCGAACCTGAAGCAACTTCAGCCCGCAGCATGTCCCCGGTTGCGATCTGCCGGGCTCCATAACGTTCTTCCAAGATCTTCGATTGGGTGCCTTTCCCCGCACCTGGTGGTCCAACCAGGATGATGTTCATCTCGCGCGCGCTCTCCCCCGGCCTTTCCGGATCAGGCCTTCATATTGATGCGCCAACAAATGCGATTGAATCTGAGCGACTGTGTCCATCGTTACGGAGACAATGATGAGCAGCGAAGTGCCGCCAAAATAAAATGGGATGTCGTATTCGCCGATGAGAAATTCGGGTATCAGGCACACCAGTACCAAGTACGCTGCGCCAATTGTCGTTAAGCGAGTCAACACCGTGTCGAAATACTTGGCCGTATTGGCTCCCGGTCGAATACCAGGAATGAATCCCCCGTACTTTTTAAGATTGTCGGCTGTCTCCTCGGGATTAAATACGACAGCAGTATAAAAATAAGCAAAAAAAACGATCAGTGCAGCGTACAGTGTCATGTACCCCGGCTGTCCATGCGACAGTTGGCGCGCCAAGAATTGCAGCCAGCCTGGCCCGGCTCCCTTGGAAAAGCCGATAACTGTCGCGGGAATCAGCAGCAGGGAACTTGCGAAGATCGGCGGAATGACGCCCGATGTATTCACTTTCATCGGCAGGTGAGATGATTCTCCACCAAACATCTTGTTACCTTGCTGACGTTTTGCGTATTGAACCAGTACCCGCCGCTGCGCGCGCTCCATAAAAACAACAAACGTGACTACCGCAAAAGCAAGAATAAAAAAACCAAGAACGAAAACGGTTGAAAGCGCGCCGGTGGCCCCCAGTTGCAAAATGCTCGCAAACGCGCCGGGCAACGCAGCAACAATGCCGGAGAAAATGATCAAGCTCGACCCGTTGCCAATCCCCCGAGCTGTGATCTGCTCGCCCAGCCACATAAGAAATACCGTACCTCCCACGAGGGTGATTACGGTCGTAAAAATAAAAAAAACACCGGGGTCGACGACTGCTGGGCCAACCGAACTGTGCATGCTCTCAAGTCCAATTGCAATCCCATAGGATTGGACAAGGGCAATAAGGACAGTGAGGTAACGAGTGTACTGATTGAGCTTCTGCTGTCCGGACGCACCTTCCTTTTTCAGTGCTTCCAGTGTCGGGACTGCTGCCTGCATTAGCTGCATGATAATCGACGCAGAAATGTAAGGCATGATGTTTAGCGCGAACACGGTCATTCGACCAAGTGCACCGCCCGTAAACATATCAAACATTCCCAGCACACCGCCGCCATTTTGGGCCATCAGGTGCGCCATCACATTGGCGTCGACGCCTGGCACGGGAATGTAGGTGCCCAAGCGAAAGACAATCAGAGCTCCAAGCGTAAACCAGATGCGTTTCTTAAGCTCGGTGGCTTTACTAAAAGCGCCAAAGTTAAGGCCGGAAGCTAATTGTTCAGCAGCAGATACCATTTGGTTGCCTCACCCCAAGAAAAGAAATCTGCGCCACCCACGGAGATCAGTTTGCATCAATCACACCAATGACGGCAATACAGGGAAAAAGCTTCCTTCTAGTCTCTTTCTCAATGTAAATGCGACAAAGAAGCCCCCCTCACTGCCTCGTGATGTCGCTAATGCATCCTGATTTACTGGGCCGTCTTCCCAACCAACGCCTTCACCGAACCACCAGCACGTTCGACAGCAGAAACGGCGCTTGCCGACGCGCCCGAAACCTCGATCATAACTTTATAGTTCATTGCGCCACGCCCCAGCAAACGGACCCCGGAAAATTTTGACCCGTTACAAATGCCGGCGTCACGGAGAACCGCCTCGGTGATCAGTTTCCCCGCGTCTACCTTACCCGTCTCGATCAAAGCACTAAGTCTGCCAATATTGAGTGCCGCATAAACCTTGCGGTTTACATTGGTAAACCCTCGCTTCGGTAGCCGACGATAGATTGGCAATTGACCACCTTCAAATCCATTCAAGGACACGCCTTCACGTGCTTTCTGGCCTTTGACACCCTTCCCCGACGTCTTACCTTTACCGGAGCCGATCCCGCGACCACGCCGCTTAAACTTCGGTCGCGCACCAGGATTATCGCGTAATTCATTGAGATTCATCTACGCCAACTCCTCCACCTTCAGGAGATGCGCGACTTTTCGGACGCGCCCCATGGTCTCGGATGTCGCCAACAACTCGCGCCGAGAATGCATGTGCCTAAGACCAAGGCCAATCAGCGTTTCACGCTGGGTGTTCTTTCGACCGATCGCCGAGCCGATTTGTGTCACCACGATCCTTTTTATTTCAGGCATCGGCCTGAGCCTCCTTCTCGCGCTTCCCGAATAGGTCAGAGACCTTCTTGCCGCGTCGCGATGCGACCGAGCGCGGGCTTGCGCAATGCCCGAGCGCCGCAAAAGTTGCCTTCACCATGTTGTGCGGATTGCGACTACCCAGCGACTTCGCCACGACATCGCCGATGCCAAGCGTTTCAAACACAGCACGCATGGGCCCCCCAGCAATAATGCCGGTCCCGGCTGGCGCCGAGCGCAACACAACATGCCCGGCGCCGAAGCTTCCTTCGACATCGTGATGCAGCGTCCGCCCCTCGCGCATCGGCACGCGGATCATTCCGCGCTTAGCGCGCTCTGTTGCCTTTCGAATTGCCTCCGGAACCTCTTTAGCCTTGCCCGCCCCGTAACCAACTCTACCTTTCTGATCTCCAACAACGACGAGAGCCGCGAACGCAAAGCGCCGACCTCCCTTCACGACCTTGGCGACGCGATTAATCGTGACCAGCTTGTCAATAAGCTCGTCGCTATCTCGCTCGCGCTCGCGTTCGCGACCACGACCTTCGCGCGGTTCCCGTGCCATGCAATGCTCCTCAGAAATCCAAGCCGCTCTCTCGAGCGGCTTCAGCCAGGGCCTTCACCCGGCCATGATACAAATAAGCGCCTCGATCAAACACGACTTGCAAAACTCCTGCTTCCTTGGCTCTTTCCGCAATTAGCTTGCCTACCGCCGCAGCAGCATTCTTATCTGCGCCTGTCCTCAACGCCTCGCGCAGGCCACGATCAAGCGAAGAAGCCGATGCCAAGGTCCGCCCTGCAGCGTCGTCGATAACCTGGGCGTAGATATGTTTCCCCGAACGGAACACCGACAATCGTGGACGACCAGCCGATCTCCGACGAAGCTGGTACCGCAGTCGATTCCGTCGCCGGGTTTCCTTATCCAAGGTTGCACTAGTCATTTCTTCTTGCCTTCCTTCCGCCGGATCGCTTCGCCTTCGAATTTTACGCCCTTCCCTTTGTATGGCTCGGGCGGGCGATATGCGCGGATTTCAGCAGCCACCTGGCCAACGAGGCGCTTGTCCACTCCTTCAATTTTGATCGAGGTAGGCTTTTCGCAGGTGATCCTAATACCTGCAGGAATCGGATATATTACATCGTGCGAAAAACCAAGGTTGACCACCAGATTGCTGCCCTGAACAGCGGCCCGAAATCCTGTTCCGGTAATCTCAAGCGTCTTCGAATACCCTTCCGAAACGCCCCTGACCATATTGGCAACAATGGCACGAGTCGTGCCCCACATCATTCGTGCCATACGCTCCCCGTTTCGCGGGGATACCGAGAAGCTTTTCCCCTCAATCTTCGCTTCGACCGCGTCGTGAATCGGGGCAGTCAATGTTCCGAGCTTACCCTTCGCAGTCAGAACACCGCTCGCGAGCCTTAGTTCAACCCCGTTCGGGATTTCCACCGGATATTTACCAACCCGTGACATCGCGATCGCTCCTTAAAACACCCGACACAACACTTCACCGCCCACATTCGCTGCGCGCGCCTCGACGTCGCTCATCACCCCTCGCGGCGTCGACAAAATGGATATCCCGAGCCCTGCGTAGACTCGAGGTAATTCCTTAATTTTCGAATAGACGCGTCTTCCAGGCCGCGACACCCGAGTGATTTCCTTAATTACCGGCTCCCCCTCGTTATATTTTAACTCGATACGCAGGTGCGCCACTCCTGGACGCATTTCCTCAGTAGAGAATCCGCGAATAAACCCTTCACGCTTCAAAACCTCCAGAACACTGGCGCGCAAGCGCGAAGCCGGGGCAATGCACGCTGATTGCCGTGCCCGTTGGGCATTACGGATGCGGGTGAGCATATCACCCAGCGGATCAGACATCGACATCGACTCTCCTCCGCTTACCAGCTCGCCTTGACGACGCCCGGGATACGCCCAGTGCTCGCAAGATCACGGAATGCAATACGGCATAGCTTGAATTTCCGATAATTACCGCGAGCCCGGCCTGTCAGCTCGCAACGCAGGCGCACTCGAACCTTTGCGCCGCCCCTTGGCAATTGCGCGAGCTTGAGAGTTGCATCAAAGCGCTCTTCGACAGGCAACGAACGGTCCATCACGATTGCCTTTAATGCCGCCCTCTTTTGAGCATCACGCGCCACCATCCTGGCCCGTCTGTTATTCCGATTGACCTGTGAGGTCTTCGCCATCGCTTTTTACCCTCCGGAACCTGCCGGTCCGACCCGGCGGTTTTCCAAAAATAGATGTTATTCGATCACTCCGTTCAATTAGCGAACGGCAAGTCGAACCCCTTTAACAGTGCCTTGGCCTCCGCATCGGTCTTCGCCGTGGTAACGAATACAATATCCATCCCTCGTACAGCATCGACCTTGTCATACTCGATTTCGGGGAAAACAATTTGCTCTTTCATCCCCATCGCAAAATTTCCGCGGCCATCAAACCCTCTACCAACAATGCCTCGAAAATCTCGCACTCTCGGCAGGGCTATAGTCACCAGGCGATCAAGAAATTCATACATCCTCGCCCTGCGCAATGTAACCTTGCAACCAATCGGGAGCCCTTTTCGAATCTTAAACCCCGCGATCGCCTTTTTTGCGACGGTTTTGACAGGCCTTTGACCAGCAATTAGCGTCAACTCCGCAAAGGCCGCATCCAGCTTCTTCTGATCGGCCGCCGCCTCACCGACTCCCATGTTGATGACAATCTTCTCAAGCTTCGGCACCTCCATTACGTTTCCGTAACCGAATTGCTTTTGAAGCGCGGGACGAATCTTCTCTTCGTATTGCGCATGTAGCCGGGTTCTCGCAGTCTTTTCGGTCATGTCTGGCCCCTTAGCCGTCAATCACAGAGTTGCTTTTACGAGCAACCCGAACCTTGCGACCGTCTTCAAGAATTCGGAAGCCGACGCGCGTCGCCTTCCCTGTCTCTGGATCAATTAACGCAATATTTGAGAGATCCACCGCCCGTTCCCGCTCAACGATTCCCCCCTGCTCTCCCACACTACGGGGCTTCGTGTGGCGTTTGGCGATCGCAATCCCTCGAACCACAGCGCGATTAACGGCCGGCAAAACGCGCAGAACTTCGCCCTGCCGCCCCTTATCGGCACCGGCAATCACGACGACTTTATCGCCTTTTCGAATGCGGGCAGCCATATTACAACACCTCCGGCGCGAGCGAAATGATCTTCATGAACTTCCGCGCCCGCAACTCTCGCGTCACCGGACCAAAGATGCGTGTTCCAATTGGCTCATTTTGTTTATTGATAAGCACAGCGGCGTTCCGATCAAAACGAATAACACTGCCGTCGCTCCGGCGCACCGGATAGGCTGTGCGCACGATTACAGCCTGGTGAACGTCCCCTTTTTTTACTTTCCCCCTGGGGATCGCATCTTTGATCGACACGACAATGACATCCCCCACCGATGCGGTGCGGCGTTTCGACCCACCAAGAACTTTAATGCACTGCACTTGGCGGGCACCGGAATTATCAGCCACATCGAGATTCGATTCGACGATGATCATCTTAATTCCTCCGATCGGCTTCTATCGCCTCAGCGATTAACGCCTCGCCGTTTCGGGCGGTCACCATCCAAGCCTTCCGTTTACTAACAGGCGGGCATTCCTCGATTCTCACTTGGTCGCCAACCCGACATGCGTTCGCCTCATCGTGCGCTGCATATTTTTTTGAGCGCCGAATAAACTTCTTGTAAACAGGATGCATGACTCGACGCTCGACAACTACGGTCACCGTCTTGTCCATCTTGTCGCTCACGACTCGCCCGGTAAGGACGCGCTTCGGCATTGTATAAAACCCCTTAAACCTTGCTGGTAGCGCGAGCGCGCTCCGCCTGAATCGTCTTTACCCGCGCAACGTCGCGCCGCACTTTCCGAATCTGTG
Organism: Acidiphilium sp.; assembly: GCA_027449105.1. GTDB lineage: Bacteria > Pseudomonadota > Alphaproteobacteria > Acetobacterales > Acetobacteraceae > Acidiphilium. Next base: position 32,731 of record DAIDMG010000002.1, read on the forward strand.
CCGTATTTTCTTGCTGCCCTGTCGCTCGCTGAAATCGCAGATTAAGCTGCTCACGCTTCAGTTCGATCAACATTGCCTCAACCTCGTCTGGAGTCTTGACCCGAATATCATGCGCCCTGGTCATGTTACGCCTCCCCGATACGAGACACGATCTTCGTCCTAATTGGCAATTTCGCCGCCCCAAGAGTTAGTGCCTCGCGGGCCAACACCTCGGAAACGCCGTCAATCTCGAACATGATCCGCCCTGGATGAACCCTGGCAACCCAGAACTCCGGGCTGCCCTTGCCAGAACCCATACGAACTTCTGCTGGCTTTGTGGACACTGGTACATCGGGAAAGATCCGGATCCACACCCGCCCAGCGCGCTTCATTTGGCGAGTAATCGCTCGACGAGCCGCTTCGATTTGCCGCGCCGTTATCCGCTCAGGCTCAAGGGCTTTCAAGCCAAAGGCCCCGAAATTGAGCTGCGTGTTCCCCTTGGACAGGCCATGGATGCGGCCTTTGTGCGCCTTGCGGAACTTGGTGCGCTTTGGTTGCAGCATATTCCTTATCTCTCCTCAGCGCTGCGGCGCCTGTTCCGCAGCGCGCTTATCCTGCGCTAACGGGTCGTGGGCCATGATCTCACCCTTGAAAATCCACACCTTAACACCGCAGGTGCCATACGTGGTTTTTGCTGTGGCAATACCGAAATCAACATCTGCACGCAGGGTGTGCAGCGGCACTCTACCTTCTCGATACCATTCAACTCGCGCGATTTCCGCGCCGCCAAGCCGCCCGCCACAATTAATCCGTATTCCCTGAGCACCCAACCGCATGGCTGATTGCACGGCACGCTTCATAGCACGCCGAAATGCCACGCGTCGTTCAAGCTGCTGTGCGATGTTTTCGGCAACAAGAGTCGCATCGATTTCAGGTTTGCGAATCTCGACGATGTTTAACGACACCTCTGCATCCGCCATAACCGACAAGTCTTTCTTTAAGGCATCAATATCTTGACCCTTTTTCCCTATCACCACACCGGGTCGCGCTGCGTAGATCGTCACACGAGGTTTCTTCGCAGGCCGCTCAATAATCACCTTCGACACGCCCGCGCCGGACAGGCGCTTTCTCAGATACTCTCGCAATTTGATGTCGCCATGAAGCAAAGTCGCGTAGTCAGCGCCCGCAAACCATCGACTATCCCACGTGCGGTTGATGCCAAGCCGGAGCCCAACCGGATTAACCTTGTGACCCATTACGCTTCCGCCCCTTCATTCGTGACCACCGCTTCCTTCACCTTCAACCGGCCGACCGAACGCCGCTGCGATTTCGTTTCAATATCCTTTTCAGCCACAACCACGCGAAGATGACTAAACCATTTTTCCACCCGCGCCGCCTTGCCACGACCACGCGCATGAAAGCGGCGCATCACTATCGCACGCCCGACGTCCGCGGTAGTCACAACCAACCGGTCGACGTCCAGCTGGTGATTATTTTCAGCGTTCGCGATCGCACTTTCTAAAACCTTTTTGACCTCTCGCGCGATCCTTCGTTTACTAAACGTCAACGTCGCAAGCGCACGCCCAGCAGGCAAGTTCCGGATAGACGCCGCCACAAGATTCAGTTTGCGAGGGCTGACGCGCATGTTACGCATCACCGCTTCAGCCTCGGTCTCAGCTAACGCGCGCGGGTGTCCTGTTTTACTCATCTCAGCCTCGCTTCGCCTTCTTGTCACCCGAGTGACCCGTAAAAGTCCGGGTCGGTGCAAACTCGCCAAACTTGTGGCCGACCATGTTCTCACTCACCTGAACGGGCAGAAATTTGCGGCCATTGTATACACCAAACGTCAGCCCCACGAACTGAGGAAGAATGGTCGACCGGCGCGACCATATCTTGATGATCTCGTTCCGGCCCGACGCGCGTGCTGCTTCGGTTTTTCCGAGCAGATAGCCGTCTACGAATGGCCCTTTCCAAACTGAACGCGTCATTGTTAGCCCTTTCCGCCCTTACGTCCACGGATAATCAAGCCATCCGTCCGCTTGTTGGCGCGTGTCTTGTAACCTTTGGTTGGTTTTCCCCACGGCGTTACCGGATGGCGGCCGCCAGAAGTCCGCCCTTCGCCGCCGCCCAGAGGATGATCGACCGGATTCATTGCCACGCCACGGTTGTGCGGCCGCCTACCCAGCCAGCGCTTACGCCCCGCCTTCCCAAGCTGCTCATTTTGATGGTCCGGATTAGACACCGCCCCGATCGACGCCATGCACTCCCCGCGCACAAGGCGCAGTTCCCCAGACATCAATTTAACCTGAGCATAACCCTGATCTTTTCCAACAAGCTGCGCAAACGTTCCGGCCGACCGCGCTATCTTACCCCCCGCCCCAGGTTTCATTTCAATATTATGCACAATCGTCCCAACCGGGATCGCCGCCAAAGGCATCGCGTTGCCTGGCTTAATATCGACTTTCGTACCAGACAGAACCTGATCCCCTACTGCTAAACGTTGGGGTGCAAGGATATACGCCAGTTCCCCGTCCGCGTATTTAATCAGCGCCAAGAATGCCGATCGGTTCGGATCGTATTCCAAGCGTTCGACCTTCCCCACCACATCGAATTTCCGCCGCTTGAAATCAACTACCCGGTATGCGCGCTTGTGCCCACCCCCACGGAACCGGCTCGTTGTGCGGCCATGATTGTTACGGCCACCTGTCGAATGTTTCCCTTCGGTCAGAGCCTTGACTGGTTTTCCTTTCCAGAGCTCGGCGCGATCGATCAGAACCGTGCCCCGCAGGCTCGCCGTGACCGGTTTGAAATGTCTCAGTGCCATTGCCTAGCTCCGCCTCATACTAACCGCGCGGTAAAATCAATTGACTGGCCTTCGGCCAGCGTTACAATCGCCTTCTTGACGTCGACCCGGCGACCAGGCCGCCCTTTGAACCGCTTGGTCTTTCCTTTTTGAACCACCGTGTTTACGCTTGTCACTTTGACACCGAACAGTCCTTCAACCGACGCCTTGATAATCGGCTTGGTCGCGCTTGGTGATACCTTAAAAACAACCTGGTTTACCTCAGAAAGCGCCGTCGATTTCTCAGTAACTACCGGCCCGCGAATCACATCAAACATGGCCTCGCGAGACAGGACCGGTTTTGCTAGTGCTGGCCGTTTTACCGAAGGGTCGCTCATGCTGCGCTCCCCTCACTCGGCGTGTCCCCGCCAAGGCGTCGCGTTAGAGCTTCAAGCCCCGCTGACGTAATGGCCAGCGTATCATGATCCACGATATCGTAGACATTGGCGCCAGCGACCGGCAAAACGTCTATCCCAACCAGATTGCGACTGGCGCGAGCAAAATTCTTATCCACGACAGAATCAACGAAAAGCGTCTTGCCCCAACCCAGCTTTCTCAGCTTGGCGTTCAACTCTTTGGTCTTTGCAACACCTTCTACCGAGTCTAAAATGACGACCTTGCCCTCAAGCGCCTTCTGCGAAAGCGCGAAAACTAAACCCAGACGCCGTACTTTTTTATTTAGCGAGTAGGCATGGTCACGGACCACAGGACCATGGACTACACCCCCCGTACGAAATTGGGGCGCGCGGAGACTTCCTTGGCGAGCGTGACCGGTCCCTTTCTGACGATACGGTTTCTTCGTCGTTCCCTGAACTTCGCCCATCCCTTTCGTCTTGTGAGTACCCGCACGGCGCTTCGCAAGCTGCCAGTGCACAACTCGAGCGATGATATCGGGACGCGGCGTTGCACCAAAAAGCTCCTTAGGCAACTCAGCACGGCCCGCCTTCTCGGCATCCAAAGTCATGACATCGATTTCCATGCCGCCCACCCCCTTTAGGCCTTTATTGCCGCAGGATAGACCGCGTCTGCGTGGCGTGGCCTTTTCATCGCATCGCGTACTAACACGAAACTGTTCTTTGCGCCCGGCACAGCGCCCTTAATCATGATCAGCCCACGCGGTTCATCGACCGCCACGACCTCAAGGTTAAGGGTTGTAACGCGCTCACACCCAAGATGCCCTGCCATCTTTTTGTTTTTGAAGGTCTTCCCTGGATCTTGGCGGTTGCCGGTCGATCCAAGGCTGCGATGGCTTATTGAAACACCGTGCGACGCTTCGAGCCCACGAAAGTTCCAGCGCTTCATACCGCCCGCAAATCCCTTGCCTTTGCTCACACCAGCGACGTCGACCTTTTGCCCCGCAACAAAATGCGCCGGCGATATGACCCGACCAACCTCCACCACCGCATCCTCAGCAACACGAAATTCTGCCAATCCCAACGCGGGCTCTACTTTGGCTCGAGCAAAATGCCCCTTCATCGGCTTCGTTACGTTCTTGGTTTTTGCCCGACCAATACCAAGTTGGACGGCCGCGTAACCATCTGTTTCGATGCGCTTGGCTGCAATGACACGCACGTCATCCATGTGCAGTACCGTCACCGGTACATGCGTGCCGTCCTCCTTGAACAACCGGGTCATGCCCAGTTTTTTCGCGATCACACCCGTACGCATCCCACGATTCCTAAATTCCTAAAATCCGGAGCCCAGCCCTGGACCATACAATCAGATCTTGATCTCGACATCGACGCCCGCAGCAAGGTCGAGCTTCATCAGAGCATCCACCGTCTGTGCTGTTGGCTCGAGAATATCCAGGAGCCGTCGATGGGTTCGGATCTCGAACTGCTCACGGCTCTTTTTGTCAACATGCGGCGAGCGGTTGACGGTAAACCGCTCTATGTGAGTTGGCAGCGGAATTGGTCCCCGCACCTGCGCGCCCGTGCGCTTCGCTGTATTTACGATCTCCTTTGTGCTGTTATCAAGCACGCGGTGATCATAAGCCTTCAGCCGAATGCGAATATTTTGACTGTCCATCGTCTTGCCTATCGACTCTTGCACAAAGCGCGCGGGCGGAAGCCCCGTTTCAACTCCATGACCACGCGTTATTTCGTGATCTTTGCAACCACGCCGGAACCTACGGTGCGACCACCTTCGCGGATCGCAAAGCGGAGACCCTCATCCATCGCAATCGGCGCTATCAACTCCACCGAGACCGTCACGTTATCGCCCGGCATAACCATTTCGACACCATCAGGAAGCGTGACTACGCCCGTGACATCCGTGGTGCGGAAATAGAATTGCGGACGGTAATTTGTGAAGAACGGCGTATGCCGGCCACCCTCCTCCTTCGTCAAAATATACACCTGAGCAGAAAAGTTGGTATGCGGCGTAATCGAGCCTGGCGCAGCAAGCACTTGACCCCGCTCCACATCTTCGCGCTTAGTGCCGCGGAGCAGCGCACCAATATTATCTCCCGCCTCGCCCTGATCGAGCAGCTTCCGGAACATTTCCACGCCGGTGACGGTTGTCTTAACCGTGGGCTTCAGCCCGACAATCTCGACTTCATCACCCACCTTTATGACGCCTCGCTCAACACGGCCAGTAACGACTGTGCCGCGACCGGAGATGGAAAATACGTCTTCTACCGGCATCAGGAACGGCTTGTCCTTTGGACGCTCGGGCTGAGGAATGTACTCGTCGACCGCCTTCATCAGCGCCAGGATCGCCTGCTCGCCGATCTCGGGATTTTTGTCTTCCAGCGCGGCCATCGCAGAGCCCTTGATGATTGGAATATCATCGCCCGGGAAATCATACTTGCTGAGCAGTTCCCGCACTTCCATCTCGACCAACTCAACCAGATCCGGGTCGGCGAGATCCATCTTGTTGAGAAACACAACGAGAGCGGGCACACCAACCTGGCGTGCGAGCAAGATGTGCTCGCGGGTCTGTGGCATCGGGCCATCCGCAGCGGAGACTACCAAAATCGCACCATCCATCTGCGCCGCGCCGGTAATCATATTCTTCACGTAATCCGCATGCCCAGGGCAATCGACATGGGCGTAGTGGCGGTTTGCGGTTTCATATTCCACGTGCGCAGTCGCGATTGTGATACCGCGAGCGCGTTCCTCGGGAGCCTTGTCGATCTGATCGTAGGCCGTAAAGGTCGCCCCACCTGTCTTGGCGAGCACCTTCGTGATTGCCGCCGTCAGCGAGGTCTTTCCATGATCGACGTGACCGATCGTGCCGATGTTGCAGTGCGGCTTGTTCCGCTCAAATTTAGCCTTGGCCATCTTCGGTGTCTCCGTAACGTGTCTCTGGCCGCATCACGTCGATGCGGGATGGTGTTTAAGTGGTTTGACTTAGCCCTTGCCTACCAGCGGTAATGGCTGAAAGCTTTATTGGCGTCGGCCATCCGATGGGTATCTTCGCGCTTTTTCACAGCAGCGCCTCGGTTATTTACTGCGTCAAGCAATTCGTTCGACAAGCGGTCTTCCATTGTGTGTTCATTGCGCTTGCGCGCCGCCTCAATTATCCAACGGATCGCGAGTGCCTGCCGCCGATCAGCCCGCACCTCGACCGGCACCTGATAGGTTGCGCCTCCGACCCGGCGAGAACGCACCTCAATGGCAGGCTTTACATTGTCGAGAGCTTCATGAAACAATCGCACAGGATCAGCACTCGCCCCACCTCGGCGCTTTAGATTATCAAGCGCTCCATAGACAATGGATTCCGCAACCGATTTCTTGCCATCATACATGAGCACGTTCATGAAGCGGCTGATCACGGTGTCACCGAATTTTGGATCCGGCAGAACCTCACGCTTGATAGCGGAATGGCGTCGACTCACTGGCAATCTCCTTACTTGGGCCGCTTTGCGCCGTACAGGGACCTACGCTGACGACGCTTGGCAATGCCCTGAGTGTCGAGGACGCCTCGCAAAATATGATAGCGGACCCCGGGCAAATCCTTGACGCGGCCGCCGCGGATAAGAACTACCGAATGCTCCTGCAGATTGTGGCCCTCGCCTGGAATATAGCTCACAACTTCGTATCCATTGGTCAATCGCACCTTCGCAACTTTGCGGAGCGCTGAATTCGGCTTTTTTGGCGTCACTGTATATACGCGCGTGCAAACCCCACGCTTCTGTGGACAGCCTTGCAGTGCCGGCACCTTATTGCGCTTGGCCCGAACCTCACGCCCTTTGGCGATCATCTGGTTAATCGTCGGCATCTTCGATCCTTTTTCCGCACACGGAGCAGTGTTCATACCGGCCGCTCACACCAAACACCGCAGGGTGGAGTTTATCCTCCACCTACGGAAACCCAAACCTGCGACCTAAGCCACGTCATAACGACCGGCGGCGCCGCAAGCTGAGAATGAGTGAACAGCGTGACTGGCGAAACGCAACCCCGCTGAGAGCGGCACCCTTAAGAGCAGGGCGTTCGCAAGTCAAGCACCAGCATCGATGCAACGCCATTGAAATAAGGCGAAATAAAGAAAAAAGGCCGGAGATGCGCTTTCTCCGGCCTTCATCAAAGCGACCCAGCTATGCGCCGCTATTACTCGGCCGCGTCACGCCGTGATGGCAAGGCTGGCCTTGCTTCCGTAAGCCTCGTCTTATCACGTCCGGCTGCGATCGCTCGCAGCCGCGTCATCACACTGCCTGTTCCCGCTGGGATCAACCGGCCTACGATAACATTCTCCTTCAGGCCTGTCAGATGATCGATCTTGCCTGCCGTCGCCGCTTCGGTAAGAACACGAGTGGTCTCCTGGAACGAAGCGGCTGAAATGAAGCTTTGCGTTTGCAAACTCGCCTTCGTGATTCCTTGTAGAACAGGAAGGCCCGATGCAGGCCGTTCATCAGCAGCAATTCTTACTTCGTTCTCCGCATCGAACTCTAGCCGATCAACGAGTTCTCCGACCAAGAACGTTGTATCTCCAGGTTCGGTGATTTCAATCTTCTGCAGCATCTGTCGAACGACGACCTCGATATGCTTGTCGTTGATTTTGACGCCCTGTAGGCGGTAGACCTCCTGAATTTCGTTAATCAAATATTCCGACAAGGCTTCCACGCCAAGTACGCGCAAAATATCATGGGGGACACGTGGACCATCAACCAGCGGGTCGCCACGACGAACATAATCGCCTTCCTGCACGGAAACATGCTTCCCCTTCGGCACGAGATACTCGGTCTGTTCACCCGTCTCGTCGTTCTTGACGATCAGCCGGCGTTTCGCCTTATAGTCCTTACCGATCTCTACACGGCCGTCCGTCTCTGCGATGATAGCATGGTCCTTCGGCCGACGAGCCTCAAACAATTCCGCCACTCGAGGCAAGCCACCGGTAATGTCACGCGTTTTCCCCCCTTCTCGCGGGATCCGCGCCAATACGTCACCAGCATGCACCGATGCCCCGTTCTCAATCGACAGGATCGAATCCGGGCTAAGAAAATACCTCGCTTCCGCGCCATTAGCTAGGCGGATAATTTCCCCCTTGTCATCCTTCAGAAGCAAACGGGGCCGAAGATCCGCGCTTTTCGCAGACTGCTTGTAGTCAACGACGATCTTGGAAGTTAAACCCGTAACCTCATCAACCCGCTCGATCAGGGTCACACCATCGAGAAGGTCTGCGTATTCGATGACGCCCGCACGCTCCGTAATGATCGGAAGGGTATAAGGATCCCACTCTGCAAGCTTGTCCCCCCGCGCGACCAATTGGCCTTCGTCCGTTAACAATCGAGCACCGTACGGTACGCGGAAACGCGCGCGTTCCCTTCCACCGGCATCAATGATTGCAATTTCGCAATTACGACTCATCACAATCGGCAGGCCGGCGGAATTCGAAACAATGTTCCGATTCTTTACCGTAACAGTCCCTTCGTGGCTCGCCTCTACATGAGATTGCTCTGCACCTCGCTGCGCAGCGCCACCAATGTGGAAGGTACGCATCGTTAGCTGTGTTCCGGGCTCACCAATTGATTGGGCAGCGATGACGCCCACAGCTTCGCCAATGTTGACCGGGGTGCCACGCGCCAAATCACGCCCATAGCATTTGGCACACACGCCGATCTTCGCCTCGCATGTTAATACCGAGCGGATCTTTACGCTTTCAACAGCTGCCTTTTCTATTTGATCCGCCTCGATCTCCTCGATTAACATTCCAGCCGGCACGATGACGGCACCATCTGTCGGGTCAAGCACATCTTCCGCTACCGTACGACCAAGCACGCGCTCGGCGAGCGGCGCAATCACCTCGCCACCATCCATCACTGAGCGTGCAGTCAACCCGCGACCTGTGCCACAGTCTTCGCTGACAACGATGCAATCCTGCGCAACGTCCACAAGGCGCCTTGTCAAATAGCCGGAGTTCGCTGTTTTCAATGCAGTGTCCGCCAACCCCTTCCGGGCACCGTGGGTTGAGTTAAAATATTCAGCAACCGACAAACCTTCTTTGAAGTTTGACAAGATCGGCTGCTCAATAATCTCACCGGATGGTTTTGCCATCAAACCGCGCATGCCAGCGAGCTGACGCATCTGGGCCGGCGATCCACGAGCTCCGGAATGACTCATCATCCAAACGGAATTAGTCGGCTTTTCTGGATCCTGATGCGAAATTTCCCGCATCATCGCAGCGGCCACAGCATCATTGCAACGCGACCATGCGTCAATCACCTTGTTGTACCGCTCGCCCGCTGTGATTAAACCGTCATGATACTGAGTCTCGAACTCCTTGACCTCAGCTTGAGTTTTAGCAAGCAATGCATACTTCTCCGGCGGAATTACCATGTCATCTTTGCCGAACGAAATTCCCGCCTTTGCTGCTTGGGCAAAACCCAAGCCCATTAGTCGATCACAAAAAATTACAGCTTCCTTTTGGCCGCAATGGCGATATACAGCATCGATGACATCCGAAATATGCTTTTTCGTCAATTGCTTATTAACCAAAGAAAAGGGTAGATCTTTGTGTTTAGGCAAAAGCTGACCGATCAGCACGCGGCCAGGTGTCGTTATAACACGCTCACGTTCATCCTCACCCGTCGGGAGAACACGTGTCATCCGCGCAGAAATCTTGTCATGCAGATGAATATTGCCGAGCGATAGCGCGTGCTCAAGTTCAGTTCCGCTTGCGAATGCCCGTGCATCCTTGTCTTCGCGATGCGTAAAAAGTGGCGTCTCCATTGAGAGATAATAAAGCCCGAGGACAATATCCTGACTCGGAACGATAATCGGCTTCCCGTTGGCCGGGTTAAGGATGTTGTTTGTGCTCATCATTAGCACACGCGCTTCGAGCTGAGCTTCGATTGATAGCGGAACATGTACCGCCATCTGGTCTCCGTCGAAATCGGCATTGAAGGCCGTGCATACCAATGGGTGAAGCTGAATTGCCTTGCCTTCGATCAGTATTGGTTCGAATGCCTGGATCCCGAGGCGGTGCAATGTCGGCGCGCGGTTAAGCAGCACCGGATGCTCACGGATCACCTCTTCAAGGATGTCCCAAACCTCCGGGCGCTCCTTTTCAACCATTCGCTTTGCCGCCTTGATGGTGGTCGCTAGGCCGTATTTCTCCAGCTTTGCGTATATAAACGGCTTAAATAGTTCGAGCGCCATTTTCTTCGGCAAACCGCATTGATGCAGTTTCAACTCGGGGCCGACAACAATGACCGAGCGACCAGAGTAGTCAACGCGCTTACCCAGGAGATTCTGACGGAAGCGCCCTTGCTTGCCCTTCAGCATATCAGACAACGATTTTAGCGGTCGCTTATTGGTACCAGTAATCGCTCGACCGCGACGGCCATTGTCAAACAGCGCATCGACTGATTCCTGCAGCATACGTTTCTCATTGCGGACAATAATGTCCGGCGCCCGCAATTCGATCAGTCGCTTCAGTCGGTTGTTACGGTTTATGACACGCCGATAGAGATCGTTCAGGTCAGAGGTAGCAAACCGACCGCCATCGAGCGGAACCAGCGGCCGCAATTCCGGCGGAATCACCGGAACGACATCCAGAATCATCCACTCGGGCCGCGTTCCAGAAGCAATGAAACTCTCGACCAACTTCAGGCGCTTGACAAGCTTTTTTCGTTTTGCCTCTGACGTTGCCTCCTTCAGCTCCGCTCGCATCATTGTGCGCTCAGCATCGAGATCAACCTGCGTCAGAATCGACTTAATGGCCTCTGCGCCGATGCCTGCCTTGAATGCATCGTCGCCGAACTCGTCCTGCTTTGCGTAAAGCTCATCTTCGGTGAGCAGCTGAAAGCGCTTCAAATCCGTCGTATAGGGATCGAGTACGATGTAGCTCTCGAAATAAAGAACCTTCTCCAGTTCCTTGAGTGTCATTTCGACCATCGTCGCGATACGGCTGGGCAGAGATTTGAGGAACCAAATATGCGCCACCGGAGCGGCCAGCTCGATGTGCCCCATCCGCTCGCGTCGAACCTTGGCAAGCGTTACCTCAACACCGCATTTCTCGCAAATTATACCACGGAACTTCATGCGCTTGTACTTGCCGCACAGGCATTCATAATCCTTAATTGGCCCAAAGATTCGCGCACAGAACAGACCGTCCCGCTCGGGCTTAAAGGTACGGTAATTGATCGTCTCCGGCTTCTTTATCTCGCCGAAAGACCATGACCGGATCTGTTCGGGTGAGGCGATCTGGATTTTGATTTGATCAAAAGTCGCAGCCTGGCCTGTCCGGCCGAGAATTTTCATCAGATCGTTCATATCAATTCCCTTTCAGGAGCCACGCAATCGAGCTTGCATGGCGCTATCGCCGTTAACGTGCCTGTCAACAAGTATGAGGTCAGGATGCCGACTGATCGAGATCGACATTCAAACCGAGTGCCTTCAGTTCCTTAGTGAGAACGTTGAAGCTTTCGGGCACGCCAGCTTCGAAGCTATCCTGCTCGCGCACAATAGCTTCGTAGACCTTGGTACGACCGGAAACATCGTCTGACTTCACTGTCAGCATCTCCTGCAAGGTGTATGCGGCGCCGTAGGCTTCCAGAGCCCACACCTCCATCTCACCAAAGCGCTGCCCTCCAAACTGCGCCTTGCCGCCCAACGGCTGCTGGGTAACGAGACTGTAAGGGCCGATTGAACGCGCGTGAATCTTGTCGTCGACCATATGACCAAGCTTAAGCATGTACATATAGCCAACGGTTACTTTACGCTCAAAGCGCTCTCCGGTCCGACCGTCGTAAACAAACATCTGCCCCGACACATCAAGACCGGCCTTCGCCAACATCGCCTCAATGTCGGTGATACGAGCGCCATCAAAAACCGGCGTAGCAACCGGCACACCCTTACGGAGATTCCTGCAGAGTTCATCAAGTTCAACGTCGCTCATCCGCTCGATCTCGCTCTCGAACACCGAGGCGCCGTAGACATCCTTCAATGTCTCCAAAACCGCCGCACGGGCCGCGGCCTGACGCCGATACTCGTCGTATAAATCGCCGATCTGCCGACCAAGATTGGCGCAAGCCCATCCAAGGTGGGTTTCCAGGATTTGCCCTACGTTCATCCGCGATGGAACACCAAGCGGATTTAACACAACATCGACGGGCGTTCCGTCGTCGAGGAATGGCATATCCTCGATCGGCACCACTTTCGATACCACACCCTTGTTGCCATGGCGTCCCGCCATCTTGTCACCCGGTTGCAGCTTGCGCTTCACTGCGACAAAGACCTTGACCATTTTCATCACGCCGGGCGGCATTTCATCGCCACGCTGTAGCTTCTCGACCTTGCTCTCGAAGCGATGCTGCAACCTGTGCACAGCAGCATCGAACTCTCGCTTTAATGTCTCGATTTCTCCCATTGCCACGTCGTCATGAACAGTCAGATTGCGCCATGCACCACGCGGCACCTCCGCAAGCAGCGCCTCGTCAATGTCAGTGCCAGCCTTAAGTCCTTTGTTGCCAGCTCCAGTTTTCTGCCCAATCAATTTCTCACGAAGCCGATTGATAAAGGCGCGCTCCTGAATGGCGCGCTCATCGTCACGATCCTTGGCAAGGCGCTCAATTTCGGCCCGCTCAATCGCCAGTGCTCGTTCGTCTTTGTCGACGCCACGACGGTTAAACACCCGCACATCGACGACCGTTCCGGAGACTCCCGGCGGCAGCTTTAACGAGGTGTCGCGAACATCTGACGCCTTTTCACCGAAGATCGCTCGAAGCAACTTCTCCTCAGGAGTCATCGGGCTTTCACCCTTTGGGGTGACCTTTCCGACCAAGATGTCGCCGGGATTCACCTCGGCACCAACATAGACGATACCTGCCTCATCTAGATTGCGAAGCGCTTCCTCACCGACATTCGGAATATCACGAGTGATTTCCTCCTGGCCAAGCTTGGTATCCCGAGCCATCACTTCGAATTCCTCGATATGAATCGAGGTAAACATGTCATCCCGGGCGATTCGTTCAGAAATCAGAATTGAATCCTCAAAATTATACCCGTTCCAGGGCATGAATGCGCACAGCACGTTGCGTCCTAGCGCCAGCTCGCCGAGCTCAGTCGACGGACCATCCGCAATGATCTCACCTTCCGCCACACGATCACCAACCCGCACGAGTGGTCGCTGATTGATGCAGGTCGACTGATTGGAGCGCATGTATTTGCGGAGTCGATAAATATCGACACCGGCCGTCGAACCGTCGTCGGTAGTGGCCCGCACCACGATCCGGGCACCATCTATCTGGTCGACGATGCCCGCGCGCCGCGCAATGATTGTTGCGCCAGAGTCCCGCGCAACCGCAGCTTCCATTCCCGTACCAACCAGGGGGGCATCGGCTCGAATCAGTGGCACCGCCTGACGTTGCATGTTCGAACCCATCAAGGCGCGGTTAGCATCGTCGTTTTCTAGGAACGGAATCAGCGCCGCTGCCACCGACACCAGCTGCTTGGGCGAAACGTCAATGGCCGTAACCTCGTCCGGTCGCACCAAGCGAAAATCGCCGTTGCGGCGCACGGACACTAAATCCTCGGTCAGCGTGCCGTCTTCACGCTTTGGTGCATCGGCTTGCGCAACCGTAAGCTTGTCTTCCTCCATTGCCGACAGATATTTGTAATCGTTCTGAACTTTACCGTCTCGGACCATACGGTACGGAGTCTCAATAAAGCCGTATTTGTTGACCTTTGCGTACGTTGCGAGCGAGTTGATTAGGCCAATATTCGGTCCCTCAGGCGTCTCGATCGGACAAATGCGGCCATAATGCGTCGGGTGTACGTCACGCACTTCAAATCCAGCGCGTTCACGAGTAAGGCCACCCGGCCCAAGCGCAGACAATCGTCGTTTATGGGTTACTTCGGAGAGCGGATTCGTCTGATCCATAAACTGACTAAGTTGCGAAGACCCAAAAAATTCGCGAACAGCGGCTACGGCCGGCTTGGCGTTTATCAGATCGTGCGGCATGACACCATCAATGTCCACCGACCCCATCCGCTCGCGGATCGCCCGCTCCATTCGGAGCAGACCGATTCGATATTGATTTTCCATTAACTCGCCAACCGAACGCACCCGACGGTTACCCAAATTATCGATATCGTCGATTTGGCCACGACCATCTTTCAACTCGCAGAGAATCTGCACAGTCCGGAGGATGTCCTCTTTGCGGAGAACTCGCACTTGGTCATCACACTCTAGGCCAAGCCGCATATTCATTTTTACGCGACCCACCGAAGAAAGGTCGTAACGCTCTGGATCAAAGAAGAGGCCGCGCAATAGCGCTTCCGCAGTTTCGCTAGTTGGTGGCTCTCCGGGGCGCATCACTCGATAGATATCGATCAGAGCGTCCTCGCGACTTGCGTTCTTGTCGGCCGCCAACGTATTGCGGATCCATGGACCATTGGACTGGTCGATAGCTAAAGTAGGAATAGTTTCCAGCCCCGCCTCTTCAAAGAGTCGCAGTTTTGCTTCAGAAATCTCTTCGCCGGCATCAGCAAAGATTTCCCCGGTCGTCGGATCGAATAGATCCGCGGCAACAAACCGACCAATGACATCGGTCTTCCCTACCAATACACGCTTGGTCGTGTCCGCAATTTTTCGGACACTGCGAGCGGTCAGCTTTTCATCTTTCTTGGCGACGACCGCATGGGTATCGGCATCCACTAGGTCTTCACCGAGCTTGAGGCCACGGTACGCATCTGCATCAAATGGCCGTGCCCAGGTCGGATCGCCGTTGGTATCGCTTGCCCGTTCAAAAACCACTTGCCGGTAGAACAGATTGAGAATCTCCTCGGCGTCCATACCTTTTATTTCGCCAATCTCAACCGTTTCTCCTTTCGTCATCCGCGCCGCACGCAGAGCCTCTGTCGCCTTGCTTTCCAAGGCATAGAACAACGTTGTGACCGGCAGCTTGCGCTTCCGATCGATACGAACATAGATCAGGTCTTTGGCGTCGAATTCGAAGTCAAGCCAAGAGCCGCGATAAGGAATCACCCGGGCCGCAAATAGGTACTTGCCAGACGAGTGGGTTTTGCCTTTATCGTGATCGAAGAACACACCGGGGCTACGATGCATTTGGCTGACGATGACACGCTCGGTACCATTGACAACAAAAGTGCCATTGTCCGTCATGAGCGGCATATCCCCCATGTAGACTGGCTGCTCCTTGATATCGCGAATCGAACGCGCCCCTGTATCCTCATCGATGTCCCAAACGATCAGGCGCAGCACAACTTTTAAGGGCGCCGCATATGTCATGCCCCGCTGAATACATTCCTCAACATCATATTTCGGTTCCTCGAGTTCATAGTAGACGAACTCCAGCCGACCACGGCCTGTAAAATCATCTATCGGAAACACCGATTTAAAAACTTCCTGCAGGCCGGTATTAGTCCGCGCATCCGGCATAACATGCATCTGCAGAAACGCGTCATAACTCGCCCGCTGCACGTCAATTAAATTCGGCATTGGCGTGACTTCGGGAATGCGCCCAAAATTCTTACGTATGCGTTTGCGGTTAATCGAGAAATTCTTGCTGTTGCCCGCGGTTATTGCATTCATGTCCCGATCCTTACACTGTCCGGCAACCAATCTACCGGAGCCGCCATCATCCAAATCACCTGCGCCACCAAAAGCCATTTCACGGCGGCGCCCAACGCGAAACGGGCGGGTACCATCAAGGTACCCGCCAGGCCTATCTGACTAGTGTTCCGCAACGACCGAAGTCATCGCGACGAGTAAATCATTACTGGATTTCGACAGATGCGCCCTGCTCTTCCAAAACTTTCCTGATCTTTTCCGCCTCATCCTTGGTCACGCTCTCCTTGACGGTCTTCGGTGCGCCCTCAACCAAGTCCTTAGCTTCCTTCAACCCAAGCCCGGTGATGGTGCGGATTTCCTTGATCACATTGATCTTCTTGTCGCCACCCGCCTTCAGTACAACGGTAAATTCGGTCTTCTCTTCGGTCGGGGCCGCAACAGAAGCAGCTCCGACAGGAGCAGCTGCTACCGCGACCGGGGCAGCAGCAGACACGCCCCACTTGTCCTCAAGCAGCTTTGATAGCTCCGCCGCTTCGAGAACAGTGAGGCTGGACAATTCATCTACCAGCTTTGACAGATCAGTCATCTACGTTTTCCTTAATATGGGGGTTCGTTGGGTTTCGTGCAAGCCAATATCGGCTGGCTTTCTCAGATTGGACGTCAGGCAGCCTCACCCGTTTTGGCATAGGCACCAAAGACCCGAGCGAGTTGCCCGCCTGGCGCCTGCAGAACACCCGCGATGCGCGTAGCTGGGGTCTGGATCATCCCCAACAGCCTCGCACGCAATTCTTCAAGCGACGGCAATTCGGCCAACGCCTTAACGCCCGATGCATCAAGCATCTGCGTCCCCAAGGCGCCGCCAACCAGCACAAACTTCTCATTGATCTTGGCGAACTCGACGGCGGTCTTCGCCACTGCCACCGGATCATGCGACCACGCAAGCGCAGTCGGCCCCTTCAGCAACGGTTTAATGCCATCGAACCGGGTCCCAGCCAAGGCGAGGTGAGCCAGACGATTTTTCGCGACTTTATACTGCGCTCCCGCCGCCCGCATCCGCCGGCGCAACTCTGAAACATCAGCCACCGTCAACCCATCATTTCGGCTAACGACAACCATTGATGTTTCAGCGAACACCTTGTTCAGCAGGTCGACGAAATCACGTTTTTCTGCGCGATCCACGCCGCTCTCCACGTTTTGGTTGCATGCGTTTGGACCGCACGAAACCGGGTTGCCCACAAGCGGTCGAGACCACCCCGACCGCACGCTCGCCTGTCCTCTTATCCGGAACCGTCAGAACGAACCCGCTCCAACACCCCGTCTCCGGCCTGTGGGTTGCCCCATTAAAACCTTGCGATTCGTAAATCGCGTGGTTGCATGCCGTCTTGGACAGGTCGGCCCGCCGGATTACTCCAGCGCGCCGCTGTGGCCGGGGAAGCCTTGCAGCTTTGATACCCCGGCACATTCTGTCACTCGCTTCACGTCGCGAGACTGTTGACGTCTACCCGTACACCTGGCCCCATCGTTGATGACAAGGCTATCTTCTGCAAATACGTACCCTTCGCGCCGGCAGGTTTGGCTTTTTGAATAGCATCAACGAGGGCTTTTGCGTTCTCTATCAACTTCTCGGAAGCAAAACTCGCCTTCCCGATTCCCGCATGGACTATGCCAGCCTTTTCTGCTCGAAACTCTACCTGACCTGACTTCGCTGCAGAAACCGCGCCCTTCACGTCAAGCGTCACCGTACCCAGCTTCGGATTGGGCATCAAACCGCGCGGGCCAAGAATCTTCCCGAGTCGTCCAACGAGAGCCATCATGTCCGGGGTGGCAATACAACGGTCAAAATCGATCGCCCCCCCCTGAACTTGTTCGGCCAGATCCTCTGCTCCGACCACATCTGCACCCGCCGCCTTTGCTTCCTCGGCCTTTGCCCCGCGCGCAAATACGCCCACGCGCAAGACCTTGCCAGTACCGTTTGGTAGAGAAATCAAGCCGCGCACCATCTGGTCGGCGTGACGTGGATCAATACCGAGGTTGAGCGCAATTTCGACCGTTTCATCAAATTTTGCGGTGGCATTTTTCTTCACAAGATCCACCGCTTCATACAACGAGTATGTTTTATTGCGGTCAATTGTGGAGGCCGCTTTCGCAAGCCGCTTGTTGTGTGCCACGATCAACTCTCCACCACCGAAAGGCCCATCGAGCGGGCCGAACCGACAAGCATTCGCACGGCACCATCAACATCATTAGCATTCATGTGGACCATCTTGGTCGCTGCAATCTCACGCAGCTGGCTCATAGTCACACTGCCCACTGTCGCTCCTTTTCCCGCAGTGGTTGAACCTTTGGAAACGCCTGCAGCCTTTTTCAGAAAATACGTATTTGGCGGGGTTTTGGTGATGAAACTGAAGGTCCGGTCCGCGTACGCAGTAATGACCACCGGCACCGGCATACCGGGCTCCATGCCTTGCGTCGCTGCGTTAAAATCCTTGCAGAACTGCATGATGTTGAGTCCCCGCTGTCCAAGCGCCGGACCAACCGGCGGTGAGGGATTTGCCTTACCGGCCGGTATCTGCAGCTTGATATACCCGGTGATCTTCTTCGCCATGTGGCGCGCGCTCCTAATCCCAAAGGCGCATACGGCCACAAATCAGCCAGAACACGCCAAAAAGACCGCGGTGCACACGGCCGAGCCACCGTTGGCCTAGCCTCCCGCGTTCAATTGAAGCGCCGCAGATAACCGATCTGCCCAGTTATGTCGAGTCGGTCCGCCTTCAAACATGGCAGCGTTGCCGGTCTTGGAGGCATGACTGGCAAAACCAACATTACGTCTGTTCAAGCTGGGAGCAAAGCGATGAAAATGCGTCAACTCGGGGGTCTTGTTGTTTCCACGATCGGCCTTGGCTGTATGGGCATGTCGGATTTCTATGCAGGCCGAGATGAGCGTGAGGCTCTAGCCACGCTCGATCGAGCTCTGGAGCTGGGCATTAACTTCTTCGACACCGCAGACATGTACGGCTTTGGGGACAACGAAGCGCTGCTTGGTAGATTCGTTAAAAAAAATCGCAATAAAATTGTGATTGCCACGAAGTTCGGTAACCAATTTTCAACCGATCGCCGGCGCCTCGGTGTGAACGGCCGACCAGAGTATGTGAAAGCGGCGTGCGATGCTTCACTGAAACGGCTGGGCATAGACACGATAGACCTCTATTATCAGCACCGGGTCGACCCAAATGTCCCCATTGAGGACACGGTTGGTGCCATGGCGGATCTCATCAAAGCTGGAAAGGTCCTAAATCTGGGGCTGTCTGAAGCCGGGCCGGATACGATCCGCCGCGCGGATAAAGTCCACAAGATCAGCGCCCTCCAGACCGAATATTCACTATGGACCCGTGACCCGGAAGGGGAAGTTCTGCGCACAACACGTGAGCTTGGCATCGGCTTCGTAGCATATTCGCCGCTCGGGAGAGGCTTTTTGACCGGCGCAATTACCAAACCGACAGACCTGGAGGCCGACGATTGGCGGCACACCAACCCGCGGTTTCAGAATGAAAATTTCGCCAAAAACCTGAGAATCGTCGACAACCTAAGGCAGCTAGCCGCAAGGAAGAAGCTTACCCTCAGCCAATTGGCGCTGGCATGGGTCTTGGCGCAAGGAGACCATATTGTGCCAATTCCCGGCACCAAACATCGGAAATACCTTGAGGAAAACGTGGGAGCCGTAGACGTCACCCTAACGGCAAACGATTTAGCCGCGATCGACGCAGCGGTCCCGCAAGGTGTAGCTGTCGGGGCCCGTTATGCAGAAGGCGGTATGAAAACCGTTGGGCTCTAAAAAACTTTTTCCACGGGGCGAAAATTGGTTCAAATGCGCTCAATAGCTGCCCCGCAGGCCGCAAGCTTCTGCTCCACATGCTCGTAGCCGCGATCGAGGTGGTACACCCGGCTGACAATCGTCTCGCCTTTTGCAGCAAGCCCTGCAAGCACCAGAGAGAACGAAGCCCGCAAATCCGTTGCCATCACGGGCGCGCCAGATAGGACCGGTACGCCACGAACGATAGCCGAAGCGCCGTGAACGTTAATCCGCGCCCCCATCCTGCTGAGTTCCGGCACGTGCATGAACCGGTTCTCAAAAATCGACTCCGTGATCATTGAGGCGCCCTCGGCAACTGCCATCAGCGTCATGAATTGCGCCTGCATATCAGTAGCAAACCCAGGGAACGGCTCCGTCATGACGTCGGTACCGTGTAGGCCGTTCCGCCGGCTGACTGACAACCCCTCCACCGTTTCATTAATATCAACGCCCGCCTGCAAAAGGCAGGCCATGACCGCTCCAAGATCGGCTGAACGAGCGCCACGAAGCAGCACTTCACCGCCGGTAATCGCCGCCGCGCAGGCATAGGTGCCGGCCTCAATCCTGTCCGGGATAATTTCATGCTGCGCACCGTGTAATCTTCGTGCGCCAATGATCGTCAGCCGATCGGTGCCCATACCCGTAATATTTGAGCCCATCGCATTCAGACATTCAGCCAGATCACCGATTTCCGGCTCCCGCGCGGCATTGATTAACACTGTTTCGCCGTCAGCGAGGCTGGCGGCGAGCATAAGGTTTTCCGTGGCGCCAACCGACACGAAAGGGAACGTGATTTTTGCGCCCCGCAAACCCCGCTTCGCAGTGGCATGGATGTAACCGCTGTCGAGTTTGATTTCCGCCCCCATCGCTTCCAAGCCCGTAAGATGCAGGTCGACGGGCCGGGTTCCAATGGCGCAACCTCCTGGCAATGACACGCGCGCCTCGCGTGTCCGGGCCAGCAATGGTCCCAACACAAGAATTGAGGCACGCATCTTACGGACAATATCGTATGGCGCCTCGGTATTGGTAATTGCACCACCCAGCGATAGGCGACGTGGGAGCGTGCGTTCCACGGCGATGCCGTGCTGCGCAAGAAGTTCAGCCATCGTTCTGAGATCGGCGAGGTCAGCGACATTGTCTAGAATGAGCCGGTCATCAGTTAGTAAACCTGCCGCCATAAGCGGAAGCGCGGCGTTCTTCGCCCCGGAGATAGCAATGCTACCTTCAAGCGGGCGCCCTCCAGCGATGCGAATACGGTCCATGAGTTTCAGTTAAAGCTTCGGCAACGAAACACCACGCTGGCGCATATATTTCCCGGACTTGTCAGCATAGCTCGTCTCGCATGATGCCGCGCCTTGCAGGAAAAGGAATTGGCATATGCCTTCATTTGCGTAAATTTTGGCCGGCAGTGGCGTCGTGTTGGAAATTTCGATCGTGACTTGTCCCTCCCATTCTGGCTCCAAGGGAGTCACGTTCACGATAATCCCGCATCGCGCGTAGGTTGACTTACCCAAACAAATTACAAGAATGTCACGTGGAATTCGAAAATACTCAACCGTATGGGCAAGCGCAAAGGAATTTGGGGGTATGACGCAGACCGGGCCAGCTCGGTCTACAAAGCTTGAAGGAGAAAAATTCTTCGGATCAACGATCGCCGAGTCAACGTTGGTAAAGATTTTGAAATCTTCAGCCACTCGCGCATCGTACCCGAACGATGATAGGCCATAAGAAATTACGCCATCTCGCTTTTGCGCCTCAATGAACGGCTCGATCATGCCTTTCGAAACGGCCTGATCTCGGATCCAGTGGTCGGGCATTACCGGCATGTCAATCCCTCGCACTCCGTTTGCTCAGATTGGCGCGCGATCGCATCTCGCCTCGCCCGCGACTGGGCCTTCCGCTTGGCCAGATTGGCGCGAAGCGCTGCCGCCTCGCGCTCACGCCGCACCAACCTCGTTGATGCCTCAGTTTTTGTGTTTTGTTTCTCTATCGTGCCGGTCATAACTAGACAAAGCGGCTTTAGGCCACATCCGTCAAGATCGAGATCCATTCCAGCCGTGCTTGCACCTCCAAATGCCATCCGATATACGCGTCTTTTATTGCTGTCATAGCTCAGGGGTAGAGCACCTCATTGGTAATGAGGAGGTCGAGGGTTCAATTCCCTCTGACAGCACCAGCCCAAGAATTGTCATGACCGGAGAAACCGGTAACATTCTGGACCGGAAACATACTTCCAGTATTTGCGCCCCGAGGGAATGTCGAATGCCTTGGAAGATGTGCAATGTTATGGATGAACTCGTTCGGATTTTGGGGACTGATCGGCCGGAACCATTGACCACCCCGGGATGCCCGATCAGCTTCGGTTCCAGATCAAGGCGCTGAATGTGCAGCTGAAGCTGGGGGAAGCTGTCCACCCCGGGCGCGCAAAAGATCCTGCAGCTTCCAGCCATGCGATATCCGGGCATCCACAGGCCTGCGATCTCGACCATCCATGCGGTGCCCGACTGGCGCGGACGGCGAGCGTCATGGACTATGACCCCGGCTACTTCGATGATACGGAGTGCAGACTTGAACCCGCCGATAATCCATTCGGGACAAAACTGTCACCCATGACTCGCGAAGGATAGAAACGTTCATTTGTGAAGATGACATCAACTGCAACAGCACTTGAACATAGATCGTGGGCAGCCAGCTGTGCAGAAACCCCGGCGCCCGTCTCAATGTGTCCCGGCGCACACCAACAATGCAGGGGAGCGCAGGGCGCGCAGGTAGCCAGCGCTACACTGCACCTCAAAATTCCTGGGCGCACCGGGACTACGTCAACAACGTTGATGTATTGTTATCTTGAGCCACCACAACTAACAGGTCAAGATTGATAAATGCCTTGCATAAACAACACGCTCTGAAGTTATGTCTTCCGAATCTGGAACGGAAATTCAGATCACGTAGTGTCGCCGCGACCGGGTCAAGCTGCGCTGGCAGCGTCAATGAACGCTTCAAACAGACGCCTATCGCCCGGATTGATCAGGAATTCGGGGTGCCATTGAACACCTATGCAGAACCGACGGTCGGGCGCTTCTATCCCCTCAACGACGCCATCGGGAGCAATAGCGTTCACCACCAGTGCGTGGCCGGGATCTGCCACCGCCTGGTGATGCGCAGAATTTACCTGGACGTTGACGCCGTCCACACTCATGATTGACGCAAGCCTCGTCCCCTCGATGATTGTGACCGCATGTCCCACTTGGTCGCGCGGATTTGGCTGTTCGTGTGCGAGGGCATTCGGCACCACATCCGGTATATGTTGGATAAGCGTGCCGCCGAGCACCACAGCCAGAAGTTGCTCACCGCCGCAAATGCCCAGTACAGGAACATCGCGAGACAGGGCGCAATGCAGCAGCGCTATTTCCGCCGCCGTGCGCTCCGCCTTAAGGGTTACGGAGCTGTGCCGTGCATGATCACCGTATAAAGCGGGATCAACATCGAAAGCTCCGCCCGTGACAACCAAGCCATCAATCGTGTCAATGTACATTTCGGCCAGATCCCGAAGGTGGGGTAGCGCGATGGGGACACCTCCAGCAGATGCGATAGCGGCCATGTAGTTTTGTCGTACTGCATACCAAGGAAATCGCGAATATCCGCCCGGCTCTTCGGCGTCGAGAGTCACCCCGATCAGCGGAGGCTTTCTAGTCGGATACGTCTGCATAGTCGGAGCTAGACCAAGAAGCCCGAGCAAGGCAAGAGAGGCTCATGATGCCGATGCGCCGTGCTCTTGATGAAGCTGCCAAAGCCGCACGCAACGGCGAGGTTCCCGTTGGGGCTGTGATCACGGACCAGCAAGGCCTCGTCTTGGCAGCAGCTGGCAATGCCGTTGAAGCCCGGCGCGACCCAACCGCCCACGCTGAAATCCTTGCACTTCACGAGGCCGCAGCGCGCCTAGGTGAAAAGTATCTGCAGGACTGCACCATCACCGTCACGTTAGAGCCCTGTCCTCTGTGTGCAGCTGCGATTTCCCTGTTTCGAATCAAGCATCTGGTATTCGGCGCCTACGACCCTAAGTCGGGTGGAGTGGTGCATGGGCCAAGAGTGTTCGATCACGCCACTTGTCACCATAAGCCTGCGGTGACCGGTGGCGTTGAGGAAAGCAAGAGCGCGGCCTTGTTGAAGAGCTTCTTCCGATCGAGGCGCGATCATGGGGAATCCGCATTCACATTGGACTAATGGCAACCCCATCCGGCTTGAATGGGAACATATGGAAGCAAGATCGCAGGACTTACGCAAAGGGAACGGCGCTGCGAGTTCATGTGCATCCGCAAGTGCAAACAGTCGTCGCGCGCCCCGATTTCCATGCGTCGTTGGAGCCTATGAAAAACAGATATTGATGGGTTGAAATTCTCGCTGAACGTCTAAACCATCAGGTCGGACAAGAGAAGCTTCTCACAACATCACCACGAATTCAGTCGCGTGTAATCGCCCGCGCCAACGGATGATTCGCCTCCACAAGCGCCTGCAAGCGCTCGGTGAGAACGTGTGTGTAAATCTGGGTTGTCGCAATATCTGCGTGGCCAAGCAACATCTGCAGGCTGCGTAAATCCGCACCATGAGCGAGCAAATGGGAAGCAAAAGAATGCCTGAGTACATGCGGTGATAATCTCGCAGGATCAATAGCCGCCTGCGTCGCCAGACGCTTAAGCACCAAGGCAAACCCCTGACGCGTCATCGCATGCCCCGTGGTGCGGCCAGGAAACAGAAATTTTTCTCCCTTGCGATGTTCGGCACGAAGGGCAGCGGCGGCATTCCGGGCCGCATCTGACAGCGGAACGATTCGTTCTCGTCCCCCCTTGCCCTTGACGAGCAGCACTGCCGCGTCGCCTGAAAGCGCTGAAGCCGCCAATCCAAGAAGCTCGGATACCCTTAAGCCAGTCGCGTATAAAATTTCCAACCCAGCACGCGCGATCAGACCCGCCCGACCCTGCATTTCCGCAGCCTTTGCCAAAAGCCGATCAACCTCCGCCTCAGTCAAAAATTTCGGCAGGCTTCGCGCCAAACGAGGCGCACTTACCTGATCGGTGGGGTCATCTTCTCGTAGCCCGTCACGTATCAGAAACAAGTGGAACTGGCGCAATGCCGAAAGCTTACGTGCTTGGCTTCGCGCTGTCAGGCCGTTCGCCGCAAGCGAACTGAGATACTCACCTACTATAAAACGGTCGGCTCGATGAGCGGCGACTCCACGGGCCTTGCAGAATTTGGCAAAATCATCAAGATCCCCAAGATACGCTAGGACCGTATTGCGCGACGCTCCCCGCTCAGCTGCGAGCATCTCCAAAAACGCCTCGACGTGCTGCTCTATCACCATCGTGCAGTTGTGGTAATCCGCCTACGCCATGCAGTACAATACCGAACAACTCGATCAACCGCGCAGCATAGTGCTCGTCGGCCTGATGGGCTCCGGCAAGACAGCGATTGGCAAGCGCCTCGCTGCCTCACTGTCGCTTCCATTTCATGACTCAGACGAGGCGATCGAGGCGGAGTTCGGCATGAGTATCTCCGAGATTTTCATCCATCATGGCGAGCCTGCCTTTCGTGCGGCCGAACGCCGAATTATCGCCAGCCTATTAGCCGGACCGCCGATCGTCCTGTCCACTGGGGGCGGCGCTTTCATGGACGAGAAAACCCGCTCTGTTATTGCGGGTAAGGCCTGGTCCGTCTGGCTCCGTGCCAGCGTACCAGTGCTCCTCCGTCGCGTGTCAGGCAAGCGGCACCGGCCACTACTTAGCGGCGCCGATCCAGCCGAGACTCTGCAAAAGCTTTCCGTTGAACGAAACCCGGTCTATGCCAGCGCCGATCTAATCGTTGACAGCACGGAGGCCCCACACGCAATGACCGTAAAGGCAGTTCTGGACGCTATCGCCAAGCACTCGGAGCCTCGAATTATCCCCGTGGAGCCGGCTGGCGGTCCAGCCTATGACGTCATCATCGGGCAATCTTTGCTGCGGCGTGT
Source organism: Acidiphilium sp. (assembly GCA_027449105.1). GTDB lineage: Bacteria > Pseudomonadota > Alphaproteobacteria > Acetobacterales > Acetobacteraceae > Acidiphilium. The sequence goes on from DAIDMG010000002.1 coordinate 58,381, forward strand.
GGGGTCGCTGCTCGCAGCCAAGCTGCCGCAGCGCCAAGTCATTGTGGTAACGGATCCGAACGTCGCAGCACACCACCTTCCGTCGTTGATCGCATCGCTCAACGACGCCGGCTTCTCGCACCATACGATCACGGCACCAGCGGGTGAAGCATCAAAAAGCCTCAAAATGTATGGCGCACTGATCGAACAAGTTCTGGCAACGCGCCCGGAGCGCGGCACCACAGTCATAGCTCTCGGCGGGGGAGTCATTGGTGACCTCGCCGGATTCATCGCGGCCACCGCTCTGCGCGGCTTACCTTTCGTTCAGATCCCTACGACCTTGCTAGCCCAAGTTGATTCAAGCGTTGGCGGCAAAACCGGGATCAATTCGGCAAGCGGGAAAAATCTAATCGGAAGCTTTCACCAACCGCGATGTGTTCTGATCGACCTCGACACTCTTACCACCCTACCGGCCCGAGAGCGCGCCGCTGGATACGCCGAAATTGTTAAGGCGGGACTAATTGCCGACCCCGATCTGTATCGTTGGTGCACAGCAAACGGTGCACCAATGCTTCGGGGCGATGTCGGCTTGCAGGAGCAGGCTATCGCACGCGCGATCACGTTCAAAGCGCGCATTGTCACTGAGGATCCTTTCGAGTTGCGGGCGGACGGCGGCCGCACGCTACTTAATCTTGGGCACAGCTTCGCACATGCGCTCGAGGTGGAAACAGGTTTTAGTGGAAGCTTGCTACACGGCGAAGCCGTCGCCATCGGTCTTGTTTGTGCATTTGATCTCTCCGCCAGGCTTGGCCATTGCCCTCCCGATCTCACCTCTCAGATCTCGGCACATCTTACCTCCGTTGGGCTTCCGGTCCGCATTGGGCCGCTCCCCGTATCAAAGCTGCTGGCACATATGAAAAGCGACAAGAAGATGCGGAACGGGAGCCTCACGTTTGTGCTTGCACACGCAATTGGCCATGCGTTCACCAGCCGGGATGTCCCCGAGTCGGTGGTCCGCGCCACCCTGCTCGCGAACGGCGCTATTGATCGATAACGAGTACGGCCGACAAAGACCTAAACCTTGGCCATCGTGGTGGCGTTCCGGGACACACCCTGTAACTACCTCATCGCGTCGAACGCAAAGGCGCATCAATCTGACCTAAGACCCAGCCCTCCACGGTACATATCAGGGGGTCCGTCGGAACACCGTCCGGCGCTCCTTCCACGACAGCGATCACGTTCAAGACGCCGAGTACAGAGTCAAACCGATCTTCGCCCTCTCTCCGCCCGCCGAATCCGTCGGCAATCTCACGCACTAGGTGATGTGACGGGACAGCACCAAATCGATCCATCGTCTCCATCAAACTTTGCCTTAGAGTTGCTCGATCCGATTGCTTTCGTTTGCTGCCAACCAACGTCAGACCGAACTGTACCAACGCTTCAGCCGGGTATGTTTCCGCAACGACGATCTTACCTGGTTCAAGCAAATCGGCAAATTTACCTGCATACGGCCAAACCATTATGCTCAAATTTTGTCTAAACGCTGGCAGCAAACATTCACGCCACGCAGAAAGAGTGGCCTTTCCGCATTGATTCGGCCCTAACGTCCAGAACAAGGGAGATCCGCCACGCCGCCTGGACGTTGGAAAATCTACGTAACGTCGCAGATCATCAGTTTTCGAAAAGCCAAGCTTGTCAGCGAGCCGTGCCATGTGGCCATGACCTTTGACGCTTGCTTGCGGATAGAATGGCCGGTCAAGTGAAGCCTCGTCAAGGGAGGTGCATACCTGAAAAATTTGTTCATTCCCGGTTAAACCGCGTAACCAGTCCAAAAAATCTGAGATCCCCTTGGATTTGGCAAAAGCCCGCGGTACGCCAAGCGCGAAATCAGCCCCAAACGCTACCGGATCTCCACCCGCCTTATCGATCAATCTTGCAAGCAAATTTCTAGGATCACCAACTAGCTCCGGTTGATTCAGGATCCATTTCTCGTCTCGGCGCGTCGCAACCGTAAGAAATCGCTTGCGGGGATCAACGCTCCAGTCGGCATGCGCTGCAAGGATCGTGGTCATGGAATACGCCTAAGAAAGAAGTCTTGCACGTCGCAACAAAAATCAACCATGTTCCGGCACCCACTCCCGCGTATCAATCGTGGAGTCAACGTACGATCTGTGTTGCTTCTGAGCACACTGATCCCCAGTTCCCCTACAGCGCGTCCACGACTCAGAGGTTTTTTTTTGGCCCAAATTGTTGCCTTTCCTTTAGCTCGAGCCGGGCCAACGAAAATATTCGCAGCAACACGTGGGCACGTCGGCCGGTGCTGATTTTTGTTTTTTAATTGAAAAAGTCTTTTAACACTAAAGAACAAATGAAAGTTGTAGAAAGCCAACAAACGCATTGCTATCCAATTGGAAAACCGTAATAAAGTTTCCTGGCACCCTTAAACAAGCATTTTTTTGCCCTGACAATATAGCTAAAGCTAGCACACCAGGACGCCCCATCTCTCCTTTGCAGTGGGTTCTGCAGCGCAGATCTTGTCAGGAGCTCTTCTATTGTTACGCCTTCACAGATTGGCGGCATGTTTAAGCCGGAACGTTGCGATATTTATACCGACATTTTCGCAACGCTTGATGAAATCTCAAATTTCTTCCTTGTTGCTGTGATTTATACCCACAGGCGTAACGTATATCAATAATGTTTATGGGCTTTCATTATTCAGAAAATGGAACAATAGGAATACGCGATAGTGCCAAGCTTCATGTCCCAGTTTCTATTGCAAGGATGTAGCGGATGTGAAGGGAATACGAATTCGGCTTTGGTCGGACAGGAATATTCAAAGTGGCGATACCTGACTGGCCAGAAAGCATCAAATTCAGTTCCAATAACCCTATTCCGCTGTTAGCATATGTACTTCCATTCTTTTTATTGCGACTCCATGATACGAGCTTTGTATAATACGAGAACTTTTATCGAGCGCTATGTGAACCTGTATAACGTGGCAACATGATGCAGGCGGCTATACAGAAGGAAAGATTGGCGCTAGTCGTCCGCCTATACGAATCGGCTCAATACGCAATGCATAACCATCTGGGTTGGTTTCTATAAAAACCCCGCAAACTGTGGCGTCCCCCTCCGCTGGCTTCAGCCTGTCACCCGGCATTTTCTTGACGAAGCGCGCAAGTGCACCCGCCTTTCCCATTCCGATAACGCTATCATAATCGCCACACATGCCAACATCTGCGATGAACGCTGTGCCGTGAGGCAAAATCTGATGGTCAGCCGTCGGACAATGGGTATGCGTACCGAGCACCGCACTGACTCGACCATCAACCATGTGTGCGAACGCCATCTTTTCGCTGGTTGCCTCCGCATGCAAATCAATCAGGACGGCAGAGTGGGTAACCCCAAGCTTAACGCGCGCAAGCAGCGCCTCGGTTGCTTGAAATGGGCAATCCAATGGGTCCATGAATAACCGCCCCATTGCATTCACGACTAGAATGCGGCGCCCATCGGCTAGCATAATATCGACAAAGCCCTCACCCGGCGTGCCAGCTGGAAAGTTGATCGGACGTATAAGTCGCTTCTGTGTGGAGATATACGGAATAATTTCACGCCGGTCCCAAGCGTGGTTTCCCAAGGTAATGGCGTCAGCTCCAGCGGCAAGGAGAGCGTCTGCCATGTCTGGGCCAAGACCAAATCCGTGCGATGCATTTTCCGCATTCACGACTGCGAACTCGATGGCCAAATCGCGCCTGAGGCGGGGCAGAGTGGTGATTACGGCCTCACGACCAGATCGTCCAACAACATCACCCAGAAACAGAATTCTCATCTCTCCCCCTTCATATCGGTTGTCCGGTAGGGCGAACCAAGCGTTTCGGCAATCCCCGCAGGCCACAAGGGTATCGAAACACGCCACGCTCTCTGGAAACAGGCGATATCGACGCTTACCATTCAGCAACGCCTAAAGTGGGTCGCGGTCGACCGTCATCACGCCCCATGAAAGCTCGCGAATCCGTAATGTGGCGTTCCTGAGGTCGCAGTTGCTCAAGATTAGGAACGGAGCGTTGCGCGCCGTTTGTACCAATTGGATTGCCACCTGGCGGTCACAGACTAAGATACTTTCAACGCTGACATTCGCAGGCGGTATGCTGATAGCATCCGGTGAGCCAGTGTCGAAACGAGAATTGACACAATTGGCTGTGATGCGGGCGCCCCGGCTGAATCATCAAGCACTGGAGGTCTGGCAGTCCCGTGTCCTTGACGAAATGAGCCTGAAAAAAGCATGACCTGAAATGGCTCCAGCCCGGATACGATACCCGTTGCAGTATCCGCCTTTTGCCGCGTCAAGCATTTCCTCCCTAGAGTCGAACCGTGAATACGGCAGCGCATCTATTTGGAGACCCAGGACCGTGGCTGTCGGGCTCCTGCATCGTCATTAAATTTGACAGTGGACATTCTTTTACGATCCTGGACTCTTAAGGAAATCATCCTCCATTAAATGGGTCATTGTGTTTCCGTATGAGATCGCTGTTGTTACCGCATAACCGCGGTGGAAAAGCCGTCACGCGCGCCGACGCGGCAACAAGGCCACTGGGTCGATTTTTATCTGCGTCAAACGTCGGCAGTTTCGTCGGGCGACGCGGAAGCCTCCTCGATTGAGAGGCGATGAAGAACATTGTTGCAGCAATAGATGATAAGCGGCTTGCAGCGAGCGAGTTATTTTCGTTTCGAGTAAGTTCCTTTCATCGTCGGCGCCGCCCGGGCATGTCGACAATGCCATCTGATCGTTGACAACACCTGAATCTAGCGATTGGCGATCGCGCGCATGGGCTGCACTCTAGCAATAGACTTACATTCACGTTAACTTTCTACTGTAGGCGAAGGCACAATCATTGAAACCTCGTAAAATCAGTTTTCTTTGTTAGTCTTCTTCTCTTTCATGGACAAAAACTCCTTGCGCTTCGAACTCTCCTCAAGCAGCCGCCGGCCAAGAAGAAGGCACATCCTACGAACAATTTTTTCCACTCTGTTTCGGCTTTTTATTCCGATGGCAAAAATTTCTTCAGAAACTCCGTTAGACCAGCTCTTACGATGAAGTTCAAAAAAATATTTTTACCCCTGTTACCTCCGACAATTTTGCATAAGCAAATTGCCATTCAGGCGATCATAGTTTCATCTATGCTGTAGGCGAATCAACGACTCCAATCTGTCTTAACATAGAGATTCTCATAGAATCACGTGAAAGGAAGAGTTCCGGACAGAATTCCCATCTTGCAGACAAATACATTTTGCGCGATGAATCTCCCATGATTTCCGGACGCTTCCCCACTACGCGCCTTCGCCGTACTCGCCGTGAGGCGTGGACCCGACGAATGGTCGCGGAAACAGTGCTAAATGTTGAAAACTTAATTTGGCCAATATTTATTGGTGCTGGGAAAGGCGACCCAACCCCGGTCGGTTCCATGCCGGGCGTGCTGCGTGTAGGCCTTGACCGCCTTCCAGCATACGTTGAGCCTGCAGTAAAACTTGGCATCCCAGCGATCGCATTGTTTCCTGCAACGCCGGCGTCCCTAAAGGACTCGGAAGGAAGCGAAGCTCTCAATCCCAACAACCTAATTTGTTCGGCCGCTCGCGTTCTGAAGCGCGAATTCCCGAATGTTGGTTTGATTGGGGACATCGCCCTTGATCCTTATACCGATCATGGACATGACGGCTTGCTGCGAGGCGATTATGTTGCCAACGACGAGTCCGTCGCAATTCTCTCGCGCCAAGCAATCAACCAAGCGAATGCAGGAATTGACATCATTGCGCCCTCCGACATGATGGATGGGCGCATCGGAGCCATTCGGAGAGCGCTCGATAGGGAAATGCTTATCCACACACTCATCATGAGCTATGCGGCTAAATATGCTTCGTCCTTTTACGGTCCGTTCCGCGAGGCGCTCGGCTCCGGTGTGGCACTCCGGGGAAACAAGAGCACTTACCAAATGAATCCCGCCAATTCGGATGAGGCTTTGCGCGAAGTCGCTATGGATATCGAAGAAGGCGCCGACTTGGTGATCGTCAAACCCGGCATGCTTTACCTCGACATTGTCAGACGAGTGCATGACGAGTTTCGCATACCAACGTTTGCCTACCAAGTCTCTGGTGAATACGCCATGCTGACAAATGCCATGCAAGCGGGTCTTATCGATCGCGAGCGTGGAATCCTGGAAACTCTGCTTTGCTTTCGCCGCGCTGGAGCATCAGGCATTCTGACGTATTTCGCGGTTGAGGCAGCACGACTTCTGCGTGCGTGACGTGAGGATCAGAAAACCGCGTGAAACGCCCCGAGCACGACTACTGAACCAATAACGGCAACAATCAGACTGTACGGATTGAGTCCGGTCACGCCGGAAGCACCGAACAAGTTAAATATGAAGCCGCCGACGAATGCACCGACGATGCCAAGTACAATGTCTCCGACCAGACCCGACCCGGTCCGATTGACAACCTTGCTACCAATAAACCCGGAAACCAGCCCGAGTACCAACCACGCTAATATGGACATAGCCAAGCCTATAAAGATTCCGGACGGTGCCGTCATCATCCCACAACATTGCTTTAATGTCATTTACGCGGAAGGCTGATGGCTGACCCTCTATCCGACACAGCGAAGACCGCTTATAGCAACCAAATGCGGGATGTTCTTCTAGTTCTGCTTGGAATCGACATGACCGCCGTAGTAGCCGTGCTCCTTACCGGCGCCGTTGGCATGACGACGGGCGCGGATCCTCGGCGACAGAACAGGCTGATGCGCCTGCGGGTCTCGCTCCAAGCAATCGCGATTGCTCTGGTGGTGCTTCTGCTCATGATGGGCCACTGATCGCCTATGGCTGCTACTCGGGCAATCTTGTTCGACGTATTCGGGACATTGGTCGATTGGCGCGGCAGTGTCATTGCCGGCCTAATCGCATTTGGCGCGGCACGGGGTGTCTCAGGTGACTGGCCAGAGATCGCAGACGCGTGGTACCGTGCCTATCGTCCGTCCATGGATCGAGTACGCCGAGGTGCGATCCCTTGGACCATCCTCGACGACCTGCACCGCGACGCGTTGGTGGATATCGCCCGGCGCCACGGCCTTTCTCCGCTCGCCGATGCTGACTGTGCCTATTTAGTGGGCCTCTGGCACCGACTCAGCGCATGGCCAGACGTCGTTGCCGGGTTAATCCGCTTGAAGCGCCGATTCATTATCGGACCACTGTCCAACGGACATCTTGCCTTACAAGTCAATCTAGCACGTCACAACGCCTTTCCGTGGGACGTGACTTTTGGCTCAGATATTTTTCGCTACTACAAGCCAGACCCGCAAGTCTACCTTGGCGCATGCGATCTTCTGGGTCTTGTTCCAGAGGAAGTCATGCTTGTCGCTGCCCACAACGACGATCTCGCCGCCGCTTCGAGCCTCGGCTTACAAACCGGCTTCATTGCCCGTCCACGCGAATTCGGCAACGAGCATAATGACCGCGCTCAAGCAAAAGGCGACTGGAACATCATGGCCGACTCCGTTGAAGACCTCGCCGACCACCTCGGAACCTAACTCATCAGCTTTGCAACCCGCAATGCATTCGTTGTGCCACTCTGACCAAATGGAACACCAGCTACAACGACGATTTCCTCGCCCGGTTTGGCAAATCCTTCCTGACGAGCGACGCGCATCGACAGCGTGACAGCCTCGGTCATCGAGAACACTTCATCCGTCACGACAACGGCATGCACTCCCCAGACGACCGCAAGTCGGCGCGCTGTCTGCAGGGACGGAGTAAGGCCGATCACCGGGCAATGCGGCCGCTCACGTGCAACACGTAATGCGCTTGCGCCAGAGCTGGTAAAGGCAACGATTGCTTTTGCGTCAATCGTGTGGGCAACCTGCCAAGCGGCCCGAGCTATCGCGTCGGGAGAGGAATGTTCAGGATCAGGACGTTTCTGATCGATCCCTCGTTGCCAATCCTCGTCTCGCTCCACGCGGGCGACGATCCGATCCATCATATTGACTGCTTCGCGAGGGTACTGACCAGCCGCAGATTCCGCCGAAAGCATAACGGCGTCCGCGCTGTCATAAACTGCTGTCGCTACGTCCGATGCCTCCGCTCGGGTCGGCGCGGGAGAGGTAACCATGCTCTCGAGCATCTGCGTTGCAACAACAACCGGCATGCCGCGCAATTGGGCCGCTCGAATTATACGCTTCTGGGCAATAGGTATTTCTTCAGGAGGCAGTTCAACCCCAAGATCGCCGCGCGCTACCATTACGGCATCGGAAGCATCAAGCACAGCATCAAGATTGGTAAGTGCTTGAGGCTTTTCTAATTTGATCATTACCAAGGCGCGACCAGCAGCAATTTCCTTGGTTTCCACAACGTCCTCGGGCCTTTGGACGAAGGACAGGCCGATATAATCGATACCGCGATCAAGAACGAAGTCGAGGTCATAGCGGTCCTTTTCGGTGAGGGCCGGGATCGGGAGAACCACATCGGGAACATTCACACCCTTTCTGTCCGACAAGATGCCCCCATTCATGACCTCGGTGAGAAGATGGTCGCCACGCTTGCGCAAAACACGAAGCCGAAGCTTGCCGTCATCAAGCAACAAAGTAGTACCGATACCTGCTGCAGAAATAATCTCGGGGTGTGGCAGATTGACCCGACGACGATCGCCGGGAGCCGGGTTCAGATCAAGTTGAAATTCCTGGCCAGCTTGCAACTGGACGCGCCCTCCCTGAAATTGCCCGAGCCGAAGCTTCGGTCCCTGCACATCCGCCAAGATCCCGATCGGACGACCAATTCGATGCTCAAGTGCCCTGATCATCTCGATGCGTTCCGCGTGATCGGCGTGGGTCCCATGGCTGAAATTGAGTCTGAATACGTCGGCACCTGCCTCGGCCAATTGCGCCAGCATCTCCGGTGTGGAGCAGGCTGGGCCGACCGTCGCGATGATTTTTGTGCGCCGATGGCGGCGTGAGCGGGATGTCATCCTATGTCCTTCCTAGGGCGTTGCGCGCTCCGTATGGCAAATAAGAGAGCAAATGACCACATGACGTGTACGGAAGGAAATGAACGCAATGACCGCACAGAAATTTGACGAGCAGACTACCACGTCACTTGAAGCTGCTGCATTCCAAAAACTGGTAGCACATCTTCGTCAACGGACCGATGTTCAGAACATTGACCTCATGAATCTCGCTGGATTCTGCCGTAACTGTCTCTCTCGCTGGTATCGCGAGGCCGCCGAAGCACAAGGCTTGACGTTGAGTGATCTGGAAGCACGCGAGATTATCTACGGCATGCCTTACAGCGAGTGGAAATCCAGATACCAGCCGGCGTCTTCACCTGCACAGGACGCGGCGTTTGCCGAAGCACGCAAACCTCACTCCTGAGGGCGCTCGGTTGACCCAGCGCTACCGCCGCCCTATCCCCCTGCTCCGCTTTCAATTGGAGAACATGCCGATGGCGCTCGATACCACCGATACCCCGACGACAGGAAACATTGCTGCAGACAGGTTGAAAAGTATCGTTGAGCGTATCGAACGGCTTGAGGAAGAGCGAAAGGCACTCGCATCTGACATCAAAGACATCTACGCCGAAGCGAAATCAGCTGGCTTCGATATCAAGGTGCTGCGGCAGTTGATCCGGATGCGGAAACAGGAACCAGCCGAAATCGAGGAGCAAGAGACGCTTCTTGATGTGTATCGTCGCGCACTCGGTATGGTATGATCCATCATAGGACCGTCCCCCAACGCGAGCGCGTCAACTTGGCCACAGGTAACCGGTGTCATCAACGAGTTGACTTTTGCCAGCAAGACGATTTATATCCCGCCAGCTCGCCGGGATGTCCTATCGGTTTCCCGATGCGGTGTACTGTACGCAGTTCAGAAAAGCCAGAAAGAGTTGTGTAATGTTCGCAGTAATCCGCACCGGCGGAAAACAATACCGTGTGGCACCGGATATGGTGCTTAAGGTCGAAAAGCTCGACGTTCAGGCCGGGAACACGGTAACCTTTACCGACGTCTTGGCAGTGGGTGACGATTCAGGAGTAACGATCGGCAAGCCGATAGTCCACGGAGCCTCAGTGACAGCGACCGTGGTAGCGCAGGATCGCCTGGACAAAATAATCATTTTCAAAAAGCGCCGTCGGCAAAACAGTCGCCGTAAGAACGGCCACCGCCAGCACGTAACCGTATTGCGCGTAGCCGAGATCAACGCAGCCGGAGGAGCGCAGTAAATGGCCCATAAGAAAGCTGGCGGTTCGTCACGTAACGGTCGCGACTCAGCGGGGCGCCGCCTCGGGGTCAAGAAATCCGGCGGATCCTCGGTTATTGCCGGTAACATCATCGTTCGTCAACGTGGAACCAAAGTCAAACCAGGACGCAATGTTGGACTAGGCCGAGATCACACGATTTTCGCGCTGGTTGATGGAAAGGTCAGTTTCGAAAGGAAGTCAGAAGGACGCGTTTATGTCTCGGTTGATGCCTTGCCGGTCGCAGCCGAATAGCAAAGAAGCTGGTCTCATCCGAGATGGCCGGCGTATGCCGGCCTTTTTTTTGAGAGATCATGAAGTTTCTTGATCAGGCAAAAATATTTCTCCGCTCCGGCGACGGCGGCAACGGGGTCGTTGCGTTCCGACGGGAGAAGTATATCGAATTCGGTGGCCCTGATGGCGGCAACGGGGGGCGCGGTGGCGACATCGTGTTCGAGGCCGTGCCAAACCTCAATACCCTAATTGATTTCCGATACAACCAGCACTTCAAGGCGAAGAAGGGCGGGAATGGTGCAGGCAATAACCGCACCGGCAGAGCCGCTCCTGCGCTAATAATCAAGGTGCCAGTAGGAACCCAAATTCTTACCGATGACCGCGAAACCCTGCTCGCCGATCTCGATAAGCCGGAGAGAAGGGTCGTTCTGCTGCGCGGCGGCGATGGTGGATTCGGCAATGCGAGTTTCAAGTCTGCAACCAACCGCGCTCCACAGCGGGCTGATCCTGGTTGGCCAGGTGAAGAGCGCTGGGTCTGGCTGCGACTCAAGCTAATTGCTGACGCCGGCCTCGTCGGGCTGCCAAATGCCGGGAAGTCGACGTTTCTGTCAGTATCCTCATCCGCTCGCCCGAAAATCGGAAGCTATCCATTCACAACACTACATCCGCAACTGGGTGTCGTTCAACTTTCACTGACCGAGGAATTCGTGCTTGCGGATATTCCGGGGTTGATCGAAGGTGCACACCAGGGAGCAGGACTCGGCGATCGATTTCTCGGCCATGTCGAGCGTTGTGCGGTTCTTATCCATCTGATCGATGGGAGTTCAAGCAACATTGTTGGGGCATGGCGGACGGTACGGCGCGAACTCGACTCTTACGGCGCGGGACTCGCAAGCAAGCCCGAACTGATTGTCCTGAACAAATCGGACGCGATGACCTCACGCCAGATATCTGCGCGGCGCGCTGCATTAGCCCGCGCAAGCGGGCGCAAAGTCATGATAGCATCGGCCGCAACGCACGCCGGAATTGAAGACGTATTGTATGAAATATATACGATGATCAGGGCAGCAAGAAAATGAAGGATGCACCATCTCCGCTTTCTCTGGGAGAGGCGCGACTACTGGTCATCAAAATTGGCAGCGCGCTGATCGTCGATTCGGACATTGCCGAACCACGCGCATCGTGGCTTGCAAGCGTCGCTGCCGACATCGCCGCGATCAAGACTTCGGGTACTCAGGTCGTCGTGGTTTCGTCGGGCGCCATCGCCCTGGCGCGACGTCAGCTAGGGCTGACACAGGCACGGCTTCGGCTTGAAGAAAAACAGGCAGCTGCATCCGTCGGGCAAATCAGACTTGCTCAAGCCTGGAGTGAAGCACTGTCCAGACACCAGATTACGGCTGCACAGCTTCTTCTTACGCTTTCAGACACCGAGGATCGGCGCCGTTACCTGAATGCCCGAGCAACGCTACGCACTCTCCTCGAATTCGGCTGTGTGCCTGTCATTAACGAGAATGATGCCGTAGCAACATCCGAAATTCGGTTCGGCGACAATGACAGACTCGCTGGGCGCGTGGCGGAAATGATCGAGGCCGATCAGTTGGTTTTGCTGTCCGATATCGACGGGCTCTACACCGCCGACCCCAAACGTGACCCCACGGCGGCACATATTCCAATCGTTACGGCTATAACGCCGGAAGTCGAAGCAATGGGCGGCGCACCGCCACCCGGTTTTTCTTCAGGTGGCATGCGAACCAAACTCACGGCGGCGAGAATTGCAACACAAGCTGGTTGCGCCATGGCTATCGCTCGGGGAGATGTTATGCACCCGTTGGCCGCGATCCAAGCTGGTGCCCGTTGCACGTGGTTCTTACCTGCGCCAGGCGGGCGGTCGGCACGAAAAAAATGGATTGCCGGCGCGCTCTCTCCTCTTGGGCGAATCAGCGTCGATGATGGCGCCTCACACGCGATCATGCGTGGCGCTTCATTATTGCCCGCTGGAATCATCCACGTCGAGGGAGCGTTCGAGCGCGGTGACCCGGTAGAGATCGTTGGCCCCGATGGTCGTTTGCTGGCGCGTGGGTTATGTGCGTATTCAGCAACTGATGCCCGCGTTATCGCCGGCCACCACACCGATGCGATCGAGCAATTACTTGGTTGGCGCGGTCGCGATGAGGTGTTGCACCGCGACGATCTTGTTCTCCTCGCAAGCACCAGCAGCCCACCCTCCTAAATTTTGTTAGTCTGTTTTCGCACCAGTCATGCGCTCTAGGCAATACGGGAAGCGAATTATGAGACCTGTGTGCGGGTCAGGTTTCGCATTGATTTTCTGACATTTCCTGGAGCGCGATGTTGGGTGTGGTGATCGACGGTGATGTCAACGCCTCGCCGGAAGCGCGGCGATCTCGTCAGTTGTTGTGTTTGTCACACCGCGGCGACAATCATCAGACCGCGTT
>DAIDMG010000003.1 GCA_027449105.1 Acidiphilium sp.
CTGGCAAGACGACAATGCTCAATGCCATGAGTCGGTTTATTGACCCATTGGAACGCATCATCACGATTGAGGACGCTGCGGAGCTTCAACTCCTGCAACCACACGTGGTGAGACTTGAAACTAGGCCGCCAAGCTTGGAAGGTAAAGGAGAGATTACCCAACGCGATCTCGTCAAGAATGCCCTGCGGATGCGTCCTGATCGGATTATCGTCGGTGAGGTTCGTGGTCCTGAAGCGTTTGATATGCTTCAGGCGATGAACACCGGTCACGACGGGTCAATGTCCACTGTACACGCCAATACGCCGCGCGATGCAATCGCACGTATTGAGAATATGGTGCAGATGGCCAACGTCGGTCTCACTCTGCGCGCGGTCCGCTCGCAGATCGTATCGGCGGTTCACATCATTATCCAGGTCGAGCGGCAGCGTGACGGTAGCCGCCGCCTCGTACAATTTGCTGAAATTGCCGGTGCTGAAGACGAAGTGCCGCTGATGAACACGTTATTTAAATACGAAGTCCAAGGTGAAACGGCCGATGGCCGCCTACTCGGCAGCTACAAGGTGGCGCCGATCCGGTCTACATTTCTGGAACGTTTGGCTTATTTCCGCCTTGATCGGCTCTGGCAGGCCGCTCTCGAGGAGGCCGCGCAATGAATTACGACCAGCCAGCATATGTAACCGCGTATTTATACGCAACGATACCCGCCGTGCTGGTGATCGTCTTTGTTGGCCTCCGCCTGTTAAAGCGGGCCGACACTGAACAGGGTCTGCTTAAACGTTTGCACTTGGCCAGCGACATCGGAGGCTATGGCGATGTGATCGACGGCGATGACGTTTCGCTGCAACGTAAACACGACAGATCCCACAGCCTGAAGTCGGTTGCGGAAAAAGTGCTGAGAGTCGATTTTTACCAAAGCCGATATTATCCTTTGAACTGGTGGGTGGCGAGCGCGCTTGTCCTTATGCTCGCCGCCGTCACCGCCTTGCTCGGTGCACGACTGTTCGGCCACCGTCTGGTCATGTTTCTGTTGGTGGCACCAACCCTGTTCATCTTGTTGTCAAGAACGCTCTTCGGCATTTTTAACGAGGGGCGGCGTAACAAACTGTTCCGGCAATTCCCGGATACTCTTGATGCCGTTGTGCGCTCTGTTCGGGTCGGTATTCCAGTTGATCAAGCCCTGCGTCACGTTGTTCGTGATACACCGCAGCCGACAAAAGGTGAGTTTTCACGGCTCGCGGATTTCTTGGCGATTGGCATGCCAATGGAAGATGCGATCAAACAGATCGCTGTAGACAACAAAATCGCAGAATATCACTTTTTTGCTGCGGCGATTTCACTTCAAGCCAAATCTGGCGGAAGTATTGCAGCGACCTTGGAAAACCTCTCGAATGTCATTCGTCGGCGCGTTTCAATCAAGGAACGTGGTTATGCGTTGACATCGGAGGCTCGGGCCAGTGCCATGATCTTGACGGCCCTTCCTATTTTTGCCACCGGCGCATTGGTGTTTATAAGCCCAAAATATATAGACAAGCTGTTCTTTACTCACGAAGGAAACAAGTTCCTTGTGATCGCCGTTGCCTTGCTGTTGGTTGGCCAGAGTGTGATGAAGTGGATGATCCGCAGTACTCTAAATTCGGTTCGGTAGGTTCTGCAAATGATGCTTTATGTTGGAATTATTGCTGCGGTTGTTACGTTTGTTTTTGGAAGCGGCGTTATGCTTGTTCGTGATCTGATGCAGAGGGATATTATGGCCCGGCGGATCTCGATGGCCGTCAGCAGCGGGACACAGGTACGGAACGATGACCGGCCACGAGTTTCTGCCTTTATTGACCGTATTAGCGCCATCGGATTGTTCCTTGTTTCCCGTGGCATGCTATCGAAAAAGACAGTCGGCGAAGTGCAGACGGTTCTTGAAAACGCCGGAATGCGGAGCCGGTCGGCTTTTGGAGTATTTCTTGGTACCAAAGTCATCCTGATGATCACCTGCCCGCTACTGGTGTTGTTAGTAGGATTTAGCTTGGGAAAGCGTCCAATTTTCGTCATTTTGGCGGCGATCATTTCACTAATCGTCGGGATGCTTGCACCAGAATTCGTGTTGCATCGAATTCGGGCTAACTACGTTCAGAAGGTTGAGAGTGGTGCTGCTGACGGGCTTGATATGCTGGTGATCTGTGTTGATGCGGGGCTGGGCCTGCAGTCGGCGTTCCTCCGTGTTGCCGAAGAGATGCGAAATCAGCATGCTGCGTTTTCGCAGGAATTGATGCTGACAGTACGTGAGCTACAGATCGGAGCGGCGGTGGATACGGCGCTCAAGAATCTTCGAGATCGAACGGACGTCGAAGCATTCAGGCGACTTTCATCGACGCTGACGCAGGCGATGAGCTATGGCACGCCTCTGACCCAAGCGCTCCGCAGTCTGTCGAGCGAGTTGCGTCAACTTGCATTGGTGCGGTTTGAAGAGAAGGCTGCCCGGTTACCGGTTATGCTGACCGTGCCCATGATCTTGTTTATTCTCCCAAGCCTCTTTGCTATCATTGCTGGTCCGGCCGCCATGAATGTACTCCACACATTAAAGACATTTGGCGGCCACTGACATTGTTAGTAGCCATGATATCAACCCTGATAAGGAGACGGCAAGCCAGCGGCGACGATCTGAGTTCGGGGAGTGCTTGTATTGACCCGCCGTAATCTTACATATTTGGCGCCTTTGACGGCAGTTTTTCTCGTTAGTTGTGTCTCCCAACCCCAAGGACAGATGACAATCGGTCCTGCCATGCTCAACGTTGCCCGCACGGCTTTGGAAGGTGGAAGCCCCCAAATGGCGCTTAACGTGACTAGTGCGATTCTTAAGAGTGATCCGCACGACGTTGAGGCCTTGATTGACCGTGGCGATGCTTATTATGAAATGGGGGATTGTCGCGAAGCATTACTCGATTATCATCGCGCATTGACGTATTCCAAAAGTGCGGCAGGGGGCCAGATTGGTATTGGCCGTTGTTCGATGACGCGGAATCCTCAGGAGGCTGTCTCGGCTTTCGTTCAGGCGACGAAGGACAATCCCCGAGACCCAGTCGCGTTTAATGACCTTGGTGTTGCGGAAGATGAAGTTGGCAATATTCAGAGGGCAAATGCTGCTTTTAAGCAGGCGCTAATGATCAAGCCATCAATGAAAGCTGCAGAGGTTAATCTCGGGTTCTCGCTGGCTATTGGCGGCCGACCGGCACGTGCCCAGAGGATTCTGGCGCCATTGGCAGAGGCGCCTGATGCAACCGTAAAAATCCGCGAAGATTATGCGGCGGCGTTGGCGATCGGTGGAAAGACAGCACAGGCGCGTAATATACTCGAGACAAGTATGACGCCGGGCCAAGCGGATACGATGATTGTACAGTTTCAGTCGATGGCAAGCAGCATCGATGCCAGCCACGCGGAAGCGTCTGTGGCGGCTAGCGCGGACGCGGTCGAGAGCGCGCAGGGAACGCCGGAAAAAAAGAACTAGAGATACTCTTGGGCTGATGCGAGGTGCATGCTAATCGGGGGCAAGGCGAGAGTGGCGGAACGGTAGACGCACGCGACTCAAAATCGCGCGCCGCAAGGCATGGGGGTTCGAGTCCCCCCTCTCGCACCACCCCTGTCATGCTGTTCCAAGAAGGCGGTGGCGATGACGGCGAGTTGCCTATGTTGGGGCTCCACTTATGGCGGCTTCTTTCGTCCAGGTAGCCACAATAGGCGTTGCCTGGGCTGGCGTTGGTAGACGCGATATCGAAAGGTTCTGTGGTATCGCCTAATTTCCAGGAGCTGACCGAGCGGTCGCAGTTCTGCAGAAAGGCATTGAGATGTGGCGCAAGTCCGGGGGAGGTGCCTCCGCACGACCAGCGAATGATCGACCGCGTGCAAGGATATGAATCGCATCCAGCTCTGCAACGGCCCGGCCGAGCTGATGGCGGCACATCTGCACGCCATTGGCCACCCGATCACGGTAGTGAGTGAACGCGGGTCTTGTCTTCGTCAAAGTTCTTGTTGGCCACAGCCGGGACAACCTGGCCTTCTTGCCAACGATACCACGCGGGGCAGCGGCCCCGGGGGGCGTCTTCGTCCGACAACGGCGGCATGAGCTCGCCGAGCGGCATATGTCCGTCTGGAATATTTGTGCTTCGTTGGATACGTTGCGGCACGACGTAGCAACCACTTAGCCCCGTCCCCTTTGACCAGTTTCCATCATCATCAATGGTTAATAGTGCCGCCGCGAAGCGCGAACTGGTGAAGAAGCAGACACACGATTGCATAGGGTGCCGTAGGCATGTATACACTCCACTCCGCCAGCGCGACTCAGTCGTGAGCCCGGGCCTGATGGCATGCCCGGCCACACACCGCGCACCCGTGTGTCACGGGTAAGGCTATGAGGAGAACAGAAATGCCAAAGATGAAGACGAAATCGTCAGTTAAAAAGCGGTTCAAGATTACCGCCACTGGCAAGGTGCTTGCCGGCCACGGCAACAAGCGCCACGGGCTGATCAACCGGCCACAAAAGATGAAGCGTACTAACCGTGGCACGATGGCGCTTCCTGAGCAGGACGCAAAAACCGTCAAGCAATGGGCTCCTTACGGCCTGAACTGAGGAGAGCGCAATATGGCCCGCGTTAAACGGGGTGTAACCACCCATGCACGCCACAAAAAAGTTCTAAAGCAGTCTAAGGGCTTTGTTGGTCGCTCCTCGAGTAGCTACCGTATTGCCTTGGAGCGCTTGGAAAAATCCCTACAATACGCGTACCGCGATCGCCGAGTAAAAAAGCGCGAGTTCCGGGGACTCTGGATTCAACGGATCAATGCCGCTGTTCGTGAGCATGGCATGACCTACAGTCAGTTCATAGGAGCCCTGAAAGAGGCGAATATCGTGTTGGACCGTAAAGTTCTTGCTGCGATGGCTTTCGACGACGCAGCTGCTTTTGCAGCGATCGTTGAGGCTGCTAAGGCTGTTCGCGCCGGTTAAATGTGGCCACTCACCCCGGGTAGGGCGACCAGCAAGACTGATTAGCAATTTCGCAAGCGAAACACCTTGTGCGCGCAGGGAACGACCCGTTCGAGCACAAGGTACAAGGTTTGGATCAGACGATCCCATCAAACGGAAATGGCGCTCAATCGAGCGTCAGTCATTGCCCATTCGCACCTTTCCTCAGGCTGCCGGGCCGGTACTCCCCCGCTAGTCCCAGCAGGAGGAATGCTCGCCATTCCGCGTGAGCAGACCACTTTTCGTCCGGCCAATGATGGATGGCGTTGGGCGCTGACATAAAGGGCGCCAATCACGTCGCCGTGCCCCGCGAGGCCAGCGGCTGGTCGGCCATGCGCCTTGGGGGCATTGGAAGACAACAACCTTCCTGGCCGGCTTACGGCACGACCAGATCGTGGCACCCTTGGTGCTGGATCGCCCGATTAACGGGGCCGCCTTCCGCGCCTATGTTCAACAATTCCTGGCACCAGTGCTCAGTCCAGGCGACATTGTCATTGCCGACAATTTGCCCAGCCACAAAGTGGCGGGCGTCAGCGAAGCCATCGCCGCGCAGGGAGCAGAGCTTCTCCTGCTGCCGCCCTATTCGCCAGACCAGAACCCTATCAAGCAAGTCTTCGCCAAGCTGAAAGCCTTGCTGCGAAAAACAGCCCCGCGAAGCCGAGAGGCACTTTGGCGCAGAATCGGATCAATCGTCAGCAACTACACTCCAAATGAATGCAGCAACTACCTACGGAACTGCGAATACACACACTCAGCGTAAAACCGCTCTAACATTCCAGGTTTTTTTATCCGACGGCTTATTCCCCGCCATGGCGAACCGGCCTGGCATTTCAATCATCTCCGGGCGATGACACTTGCTGGCGGTTGAGGTGGCCAAACGGCCATTTCCCCGGTCATTCTCTGAAACCAGAATACGCCTTATTGGTCAGCGCTGATGCGGGCGTGCCCCTGCACAGGCGATCGCCTGTGCCTTCGCTGTAGGCAACGTCGGCAGCCTTACCGGACATGACAGTTGTGCCCGCCGGCGAATAGAATCAAGGGCTGAGCGGAATCATGCTTGGGCCACCGAGATGCGTCTGATACATTGGGATATGACCAACGATTCCTTCGTTCACTTGCGCGTTCACTCTGCCTATTCCTTGTCGGAAGGGGCGCTCAAACCCAATGCAATTGCCGCTCTTGCGAAAACGCAGAAGATGCCGGCCGTTGCAATTACCGATACATCGAACCTGTTTGGCGCCATAGAATTCTCAAAGGCATGCACCGACTGCGGAGTCCAGCCAATCATAGGTTGCCAGATTGCTTTGGGTCGTGCCGACCATAAGAATCTGCCACCAGATCCGATCGTCTTGCTTGCGAAGGACCTCACGGGCTTCAACAACCTCTCAAAGCTCTCCTCCACTAGCTTTCTTTCCACAGAGGCTGGTTCTCGGCCTCAAATAACCATTTCCCAACTTTGCGAACACCATACAGGTCTCATGCTGCTTACCGGTGGGCGATTTGGCCCGCTCGGCCGCTTGCTTGCGGAGGGCCAGCGCGACGAGGCCAAACATTTGCTCGGATCATTGGTCGAGTGCTTCGGCGACCGCGTTGCGATGGAAATTGAGCGTCATGGCCTACCAACCGAACAAGCCGTTGAGCCTGGCCTAATTTCGCTAGCTGATAATGCTGGGATTCCGCTTGTTGCTACGAACGAGTGCTTCTATGCAAGTCCAGAGATGTATGAGGCGCACGATGCACTACTTTGCATCGCTGAAGGCCACCTGCTCTCCGAAGCTGAACGCCGGCGAGTGACCGGCGAACACTGGTTCAAGACAGCTACGGCTATGCGCGCCCTTTTTTCTGACCTGCCGGACGCGTGTGACAATACATTAGCGATTGCCCAGCGATGCGCGGTGGCCGCGCCTACCCGCAAGCCTCTGCTTCCGACATATCCGAAACTCAGGCCAGGTACCAGCGAGGCGGAAGCCTTGCGTGCCATGGCACGCGACGGTCTGCAGCGGCGCCTTGCCGTTATGGATGCTGATGATGTGACCGTGACCAAATATCGTGATCGTCTGGAATTTGAACTTAATGTCATCGAGCAGATGGGATTTGCAGGTTATTTCCTGATCGTGGCAGATTTTATCCAATGGGCGAAGTCTCAGGGTATTCCGGTTGGGCCTGGTCGCGGCTCCGGTGCCGGATCCCTAGCTGCCTATGCTCTGCTGATTACCGATCTTGATCCAATCCCGTTCAACCTGCTTTTTGAACGCTTTTTAAACCCCGAGCGGGTGTCAATGCCTGACTTTGACATCGACTTTTGTCAGGAACGCCGTGACGAGGTTATCGACTACGTCCGGTGCGAATATGGCGCCGATCGCGTTGCGCAAATCATAACGTTTGGAAAACTTCAAGCAAGGGCCGCCGTCCGCGACATAGGGCGCGTTCTTGGCATGCCATACGGGCAGGTCAACAAGGTGGCAGAGCTTACACCGAACAACCCCGCAAAGCCGATTCCCTTGGTGGATGCAGTGCAAACCGAACCACGGTTGCGCGAGCTTCGCGACAATGACGAGTCGGTGCGGCGGTTGCTCGAGATTGCCATGCAGGTGGAGGGACTTTATCGGCATGCCAGTACCCATGCGGCAGGCATTGTCATAGGTGATCAACCGTTAATGGACTTGGTCCCCCTATACAGAGATTCCCGTTCCGAAATGCTAATAACCCAGTACTCGATGAAAAACGTAGAGACTGCGGGCCTTGTTAAATTTGATTTTTTAGGCCTCACGACGCTGTCGATCGTTGATCGAGCAGTAAAATTGCTTTCTGATCTAGGCCTCAAGATAGATCTTTCAAGCATTCCACTAGATGATCGAAAAACGTACGAGATGTTGTCTCGTGGCGAGGCTGGCGGCGTATTTACATTTGAAACGCAAGGGTTTCGGGATGTCCTGCGGCAGATGCGCCCCGACCGGTTTGAAGACCTCATCGCCGCGCAGGCTTTGAATCGGCCTGGTCCGATGGCCAATATCCCAGCGTATTGTGCCCGCAAACACGGCGAACCTTGGGAGTCACCAGATCCTTCAATCCACGATATTTTGAGCGAAACCTACGGGATCCTCGTTTACCAGGAACAGGTGATGCAAATCGCGCAGCGGATGGCCGGGTATAGCTTAGGTGGGGCCGATCTGCTGCGCCGTGCGATGGGCAAGAAGATACGCGACGAAATGGAGGCGCAGCGAAAGACTTTTGTTGAAGGGGCAATGGCAAAGGGTTTTGCTAAAGACAAGGCGATCGAGGTTTTTGATCTGATGGCGAAATTTGCTGATTATGGGTTTAATAAATCGCATGCGGCAGCATATGCATTGGTGTCATACCAGACTGCATGGTTGCGCGCGAACCACCCAGTGGCCTTCATTGCCGCTTCAATGAGCCTTTCCAAATCCAACCCCGAAAAACTTTCTGCACTTCGGCAGGATGCGATACGTTTGGGCATCTCAATTTTGCCCCCCGACATCAATAAGTCCACGCATGATTTTACTATTGAACGCGCTGCAGATGGCGCCTTGGCAATTCGGTACGCACTAGCTGCAATCAAGCGTGTCGGTGAGCATGCCATGCGTGATCTCTCCACCGCCAGGAACGACAGACCATTTTCTGACTTCACAGATTTTTGTGCGCGCGTTGATCCTCGTTCTCTGAACAAGACGCAGATTGAGCAGCTAGCCAAAGCAGGAGCATTTGATGAGTTAGAATCTAACCGAGCAAGAGTTGTCGCTGGCGCTGAGATTTTGCTTCGGCGTGCCCAGGCAGAAGCAGAAGCAAAACAAACAGGACAATTGGGGTTGTTTGCGGAGCATCGTAGTCTGCTTCGTTCCCGCAGCAGTATTGCGGCCGCTGATGCTGGAGCTATAGGAAACCTCGTTGTCGTGCAAGGCTCGGATGCCGTACGCCTTCCCGATGTACCTGCATGGTCGAGATTTGAAGCTATTTCTCAGGAAGCGGAGGCCATTGGTTACCATCTAACGGCCCACCCACTTGATGCCTACGGCACTGTTCTTCGGCGCCTCAACGTCATAGAGTCTACGCGCCTTGAGTCTGCTGCTCGGGTCGGCGTGACGCGTGTTAAACTTGCTGGTATTTTTGTTTCCCGAAAGGAGCGCACAACCCGCACGGGTACTCGTATGGCGTGGGTGCAGCTCTCAGATCGCCACGGTACGTTTGAGGTGACACTTTTTTCGGAGATTCTTGCGCGATCCCGCGACCTTTTGACGGATGGGAAAATGCTCGTGATCTCCGCAGAATTAAGGATGGACGGTGAAACGCTCCGTGTGACGGCGCTCGACGTGGATGCGCTCGAGCGGGCAGCCGTAGCTGTTGGTAGCGACTTACGCGTTGAATTCGAAACAAAAAGCGCCATCAGTTCGCTTCGTGCATTACTTGATCACGCGGGCCGAGGTAAGGGACGAATCATACTCGTTCCTCGGTTCGAGTCTGGCGCCACGCTCCAGATTGCATTACCTGGTAGGTTCAACGTATCTCCGCAGCTCGCTGAGGCAGTTAAGGAAATTGACGGCGTCGGGAATGTTACTCAGTTCTGAGTGTTCCATTTGCCTGTCTCGGGACCACTCACGTCACGATGTCAAGCCGTGCAGGACCGTACTGGTGCGCATGACTGTGTTCGCCGAACTTCAGCGCGGGTGAGGCACGCCGTCTTCAGAGGGCGTGCCGCAACTGGAAAATAACTTGATATGACATTGCGTAGACCCCAGATATTGTTTTGGTTTCGCGCTAGTAAGTCTTTTTTGAAAGGGTTGTTTTATAGTAAGCGGTGTGACGAGGCCGGTCTTTCGGAGAGGTGGAAAGCGAGGTTGGAATGAACCGATTTAAACTAACGGAAACAATCAGAGGCGCCCGCAAATGATTGAGTGATGAATGCGGTTTACGTTAACAGAAAAGCGGCTTGAATCTTTTTTGCGACTTAAAAGATAATGGGTATTGGACAGCTATGGCGAGCGGTTATAATTTTAGCCAAGCCAAGCCAAGCCAAGCCAAGCCAAGCCAAGCCAAGCCTAGCCAAGCCTAGCAAGTAAGTTCATTTATATCCTTCGATCATGGCTGACTCTAATGGGTAAAATGTATCGCTTTATACAAGGCGATACATAATACAAGGCGATACATATCGCAGCCAAATGATGACCAGACTGCTCTCCCAGCGTGAAGCTGGGAGAGCTGCGGTTATGCAGAGCCTCGATCTGGGAGTTATGCTCATTTCCATCTAGTCAACTTGCTGAGACCCCAACATAGTGTGTGTTTTTCATAATTATACAATGCGGGGCGAGAGCACATCCGGTCAGGTTTTTCGCGAGTGATGGCGGCTTAGTGGTGTTTTACGAGGTGTGGGGTATATGCGCGGCCTTCCGTGCGGAAAATGGCGCAAGGAAACGTTTGTGTATGCGTGGATTGGCATGGTTTGCGGTTGGGGGCGGGAAGAGCAATCTTTCTTGAAAGCAGTTAGGTTACACATATGAGACATGACTAAGGCGCTGTCTGAGACAGTTTCATTGCTCGAACGAAATTGCAACGTTCTCTGCAGAACTTGTATCTTAGCCGTAAAGACCTAACTGGCATTCTGAGGTCAGTGTGCATCGCTCTCGCAGGTGTTATGTGCGAGACCGGCGACAGGAGGTTCCATGAAAGACACAACTAAAGCCCATATTCTATCTGGCCACGGAGAGTTGATGCATTCCGAGGCTATTTCTGCCGTTGTCAAGAACATTGAAACGGCCATGCAGGGGTGGCCTGCAGTAATTACGACGGCGGTTCTGGTGATCGCGGCTATCGCGGTAGCTGCAATTCTGCAGATAATGATTGTTCGTATGGTACCAAAGCGGCTGCTAAGCACACGACCGGTGCTCGGACGAATGATAAAACGTATGCGGAAGGTCTTGTTTTTTTATATTGCGGTCATTTTGCTTAGTGGTGTTGTTCCGGTGGTGCCGATTTCGGAAGACGCGCGGATCAGTCTGCTTCATGTCCTTGGGGCCGTTTTTATTGTCTTGATGGGTTGGGCATTCACAATTATGGTGGACGCTACTACAGCTCATCAACTAGCTCATCGCCCAGAAAATATTCAATCTGACGCAATCGCTCGCAAGCACGTCACGCAATGGCAGGTGCTAAGGCGCGTTAGTTATGTGTTGACCGTTATGGTTACCGTTGCAGCCGCGCTGATGGTGTTTCCGGCGGTGCGCGCATATGGTGTGTCGCTCCTGGCGTCCGCTGGGGCCGCAGGCTTGGTGGTTGGTTTGGCGGCAAGGCCGGTGCTATCCAATTTGATTGCGGGTGTCCAGATCGCGATCACTCAACCTTTGCGCGTTGAGGACGCCGTGGTGATCAACGGTCAATGGGGATGGATCGAAGAAATTACGAGTACCTATGTGGTTGTTCGCATCTGGAATTGGCAACGGATGATCGTGCCATTGGCATGGCTATTGGAGCAACCGTTTCAAAACTGGACGCGCGATAGCTCGGAATTAATCGGGACAGTACATTGGAACGTCGATTACACGGTGCCTGTTGACGTTCTCCGTAAGAAGCTCGATGAAATTGTTCATTCAACGCCGCTCTGGAGCGGCAAAGTCATGGTACTGCAAGTTACCCAAGCGCTAGCAACGACGATCGAGCTGCGTGCTTTAGTATCCGCCCGCAATTCCGGTGAGGCATGGGATCTACGTTGTTACGTGCGCGAGAAGATGATCGCCTTTTTGCAGGCAGAATACCCGAATGCTCTGCCAAAGCAGAGGTTGGAGATTGATGCTGTCGCGATGGCCCAGGCAGGGATCGGGGGCGTACAGACACCGGAAGACGCGGTGTAAAACTGGAACTGTCACGGCATTGGCTAAAGGGGGGGAGCCGGAGAGCCGCACGAAATGCGTTGGGACCGCCCCAGCGAACGGTGGGCTCAAACGACGTCCCCCGTAGGGGAGGGGAAGTTCAGGTGGGAACTGGCTACCGGCCGGAGTAGGTCTTAATGTGTACCGGCTGTTGGCGTAGCTTTGCGAAATTTGGCGAGCAGATAGTGATTCGGTTGATCGAGTTTTGGAGGCGGGACATGACTGAAGAAAGGAACACAGTTCTTTTTTTGCCAACACTCACTAATCTCTAGACAAAAAATTCCTAGGCTTGTGGTTTCCTGCAACGTTGGTGGACCGTCGCGCCGGCGTTCCTCGACACGGAGGGTAATCGGTTTACGTCAAGTCGGCGCGGCAAGCGCGGGATAATCGGAATGGGCGATATCAAGTTGGAGCATTAAGCCGCCAGGGCTTGCGTCATCCCTGATTTCGCGGACGCTTCGCGGCGTTCGGATGACCTTGTCACGACCAACGGCATCCCACCGAAGTAAGGGTTCGTTGTCCGTGGGTCGGCGAGGGCGGCCCCTGCTCCCGGTTCCGCCCGGTCGCGTGGACCGGGCACGTCGCTTCCCGAAGGCACGCCAGACCTCGGTACAGAGGACCCCCCATGCAACGTCCGCGACCGGCCCCCGATACCGCTTGCTGTCGCGGGGCCTCCTCGCGGCCCGTTGCCCGTTGCTGGCTGGCGGCGATCATGGTCAGCATGGCGTCGTAACGCCGAAGGTGCTTCAACCAACCCTGCCCGAGCAACTGCCCCTTGGAGGTGGCGAACGGGGTGGACAAGCCGAAGTCGAGGACAAGGACGCCATGACGACCGTCACCGTCGGCCCGGCTCCTGGCGCACGCTTCGCCAAGGTCGGTCACGACGCCGAAGATAGCTTGCCCTCGCGGTCGAGATTGACCTGCACGCCGTTGATGACACGGCCTGGCCGCTCTGCGTCAATCAACCAAAACACCTCTTGCAATCCAAACCTAACCCGATATCCTCCCCGCCGTCGCGATCAGTTCTTTCTCATGCTGATTGTCGCTCCTTCTCACCCAGATTGTCGCGCTACACAGGTTGTCCCGCCAGCCGACTTTGCCGCCCTGTGAGGCCTTGTTCGGGGCTGGCAAGCGGGCGGCCTTCGCCGTTCCGGACACATATCTGCGTCGTGCGGTCGAGGCAGGCATCAGGTGGCCTCGCCGGCATACCGACTGAGGTGCTTGATGCTGATCTGGTGCCAGTGTCACGGGCGGGATGAAACTGACCCAGTGGGCGGTTTGAATCTGACCCACCGTTTTGGTGGAGTTCTCCCTGATGGAGGACCCGATGCTGAGAACGGAGGATCAGATGGAGTTGGCGATATTACGGCGGCATGGCGAGAGCATTCGGGATTTGGCGCGGACGACGGGCTGGTCTCGCAACACGGTACGGCGGTATTTGCGCGAAGGAGAGGCTGCGTGCCAACGCAAGGCTGGGCCGCCGCGGATCGAGAAGCTTGATCCGTACAAGGACTACATCATCGGGCGCTTGCAGGCAGCGGCGCCGGATCGGATTCCGGCGGTGGTGTTGTTTCGGGAGATCAGGTCGCGCGGCTATTGTGGTGGCGAGACGCGGCTGAAGCAATTTGTGCGTGGCCTGGCACCAGTGCCGGCCGCGCTGCCGGTGGTGCGGTTTGAGACGGAGCCGGGGCGGCAGATGCAGGCTGACTGGGCGAGCGTTGGGCGTGGGGATGAGAAGCTCTCGGTGTTCATTGGCACGATGGGCTGGAGCCGCGCGGCTTATATCGAATTCTGTGACAACGAGCGGGTCGAGACGCTGATTTCCTGCCACGACAACGCCTTTCGGGCGTTTGGTGGTGTGCCTGTCGAGGCGCTGCTGGACAATATGAAGACCGTGGTGATCGAACGGAATATCTATGGCCAGGGCCTGCATCGGTTCCATCCGGCCTTCCTGGACTATGCCCGCCATGCCGGCTTTGTGCCGCGCCTGTGCGCGCCGTACCGGCCGCAAACGAAGGGCAAGGTCGAGCGGTTCATTGGTTATCTGAAGCGTAGCTTCTGGGTTCCGTTCGTTGCATCGATGCGTCAGGCTGGCTTGCGGCCTGATAAACAATCGGCGAACGCCGCGGCCGCGCGTTGGCTGCGTGAGGTTGCGAACGCGCGTGTGCATGCCACGACAGGCGAGGTTCCGGCGGCGCGGCTGTCGCTTGAGCGGCCTTTGCTGCAGGGGTTGCCAGCACCTTATACCGGGCGCTCGGCGCGGTGTGCTGCTGAGGTTTCCATCCGCAAGCCGGTGGTCGGATACCAGCATCCGCTTGCCCTGTATGAAGAGCTGGCGGCAGCGGGAGGCATGTCATGAGCGACCTGCAGCATGAACGGCTGGCAGCGCTGGCTGTGGAATTGCGGCTTCCGGCCCTGCCAAACCTGTACGGTGCCGTCGCCCAGAACTTTGCGCAGCGGCAGGATGCCAGCTTCGCCGATTTTTTGGAGGCGGTATTGCGGGCGGAACGCGATGCCAAGCGTGTGCGCGCCCGTGAGATGCTGACGCGCACCGCAGGCTTTCCAGTGTTAAAGACGCTGGACGATTATGACTTTAGCTTCGCGGCGGGCGCCCCTCGCCAACAGATCCAGGAGTTGGCAACGCTTGGCTTTGTCGAGCGGGCGGAGAATGTTGTGCTGCTCGGACCAAGCGGCACGGGCAAGACGCATCTGGCCATCGCCTTTGGGTTGCTGGCAGCGGCCCGGGGTTGGAAGGTGCGCTTCACTACAGCGGCTGATCTGGTGATCGCCTTGGAGGCCGCACACCGGCAGGGGCGGCTGAAGGAAGTTCTGCATCGCACAGTTGCCGCGCCGAAGCTGCTGATCATCGATGAGATCGGCTATCTGCCGCTTGGCCGTGAGCAGGCCAATCTGTTCTTCCAGGTCATCGCCCGGCGCTATGAAAAAGGCTCAACGATCCTGACTTCGAATCTCTCTTTCGGCAGTTGGGATGATGCGTTAGCGGGCGATGCTGTACTGACCGCGGCGATGCTCGACCGCCTCCTGCACCATGCCACGGTCGTACAGATTAGTGGCGAGAGCTACCGGCTGAAGGACAAGCGGCGTGCCGGCATCGTTGCCAAGCCCTCCAGGGCAAAGGAGGCAGCACAAAATTAGCCAACGAGGTTGATTGTCCCGCGCGCGGGACAATCAACCTCGAAAGAAGACCGGTGGGTCAGATTCAAACCGCCGATCATGCCAATGACGGGTCAGATTCAAGCCGCCGTTGACACCAGCAGCCGATCACGGTGCGGCCCATGAAGCTGTTGAAACTTTCCATCCGGTTGACGTGAACCCGATGCCAGGTCGCTTCGTCAGTGCGGGGTTACTCGCGGTTGGAGTGGCTGACCGAGTGGTGTGCGGCTGCGTCTCGCCGATGTGCTTGTAGGCGGGAGGCCGTCTGTCATCACGGTCGCCTTCGGATCCACCACGCCATCGAGGACCGAGGCAACGGCCTCCCTGCCGTGGGTCGGGGATGACCTTCGCCACCACATCACCGCCGTGCTCCGCAGCCAACAGCACCAGCGGGCGCCTAGTGCCCCGGCCTCTTAAGGTTGGATGGGGGGCTCGCTGTCATCGTGGTCGCGCGACGGTTTCGCCCGCTTCCGGGGCGGCGCGCCAGCATACATCTCGTCCACCTCGATGGCCAAGGACAGGATGGAATTGGCCGTGGCCATCGAAGGTGGCGACGTTGAACAAAAGCAGATCGTACTGCTCAAGCAAAGGGAGCCGCGACGAACGGTATCAAAGCCTGGTCCGACCACGTACGCCGAACAGGAAGTTCTGCCCAGGTATTTGTAAGCCATTAATTGGTTCGAATGGAGAGTTAAGCAAGTTTCGACCAATAGCAAACAAGGTAAGCCCCCTAAAGATTCGAAAGTTAACCGTGAGATTTACGATCACACCAGCATTCGACAAACCGATACCCGCAGGGTATCCAGAATTGTTGGTCAGATAGTCAGAAAATTGGCCAATATACCGGATCTGCGGCACTATATCGATGCGTGGGGTTGGCTCGATTTCGAATAACGCGGAACCCGCGTTTTCAGGGCGGCGTAGCAGCGCGGTTCCAGTTAAACCGTCCCGGGCCTGGGTATAGGTATAGCTAAGTTGTGCCTTTAGCCACGTCACAGGATGCAAATTAAGCTGGGTTTCAACGCCGTGGATTCGGGCCAAGGCGATATTTTCCTCAGTCGCGATTTCCGGGGATACCTGAACATATTCGATCAGGTTGTTAATATTATCATGAAAGTAGTCAGCTGAAATCGTTGCAACGCAGTCGCAGCCGAAGTTAGCGAGTGTAGTAGTTGCACCTACCTGGTAGCCAACGCTGCGTTCGGGCTTCAGCGAGGGATTTCCACGATAGCCATACGTGTCAACGCCGTAGAGGTCAAAAAGCGACGGGGCAAGAAATCCAGAACCGTACGAAAATTTAAGACGAGTTGATAAACTGGGAATCATGACTGCAGCACCAATGCGCCCAGTCATTACGTTACCGTAACCTGAAATGCCGTCGTCACGAAGGGCAGCCATAAGTGATATATAGGGGAAAAGATGTCCTTGTGCTCCTATGTGAAATGCAGTCGTGCGCTGTCCGGCATTTACGGTGGACTTATAAGGCGAACCATAGAAACTCTCATTTACGTTCTGGTTTGCGCGGGTACGATCTTGCTCAAACCCGGCGACGAACGCGCAATGATGTATTATTCCGCAGGATTTCAAGCTAAGAACATTGTTGAACTGGATTACTGTTCGGGTACCGGCATACGAACTGTTACCGGCAAACTGATTTGGGTCGGCTGGATCGAGAAGCGCAAGGTAGCGGCGGTCATCCTGGAGATGGGACAGATACAGAGAACTGGTGAGATGCCGGTCGAAAAGGTGGGATCTGACTCCTAGTCGGCTAAAAACCTGCGAATCATAACTATTCTCGTACGGGTCGTCGAACGCAGGATAACCCAGATCAGGGTAGGTCGACCCCGCCTTCCGGGCGCGCACGATTAACGAAACGCGGGTTCCGGCAAAGGGCCTGTAGCCCAGGTTCGCGGCAGCGAGTTGATAGCGGAATGGATTACGGATGGCACGGTAGGCTAAGAGGCGCCGGGCTAGAGAATCGAAGCCCGCTTGTTCGATTATTGATCCGGTGAGGGCGAAGTCAAACGCGCCCTTGACGCCCGAAACCGTTGCGCTGGCCTCACCTTGTCCCGGAAACCCACCTGCCACATTGTAGCTAATGTGCGGCACACCTGTGCCCCGCTTGCTCACGAGATTGATTACTCCACCGATGGCGCCGGACCCGTATAATCCTGACATTGGGCCTCGAACCACGACAATGCGGGCAATGTCAGCCAAGCCGTCAACGCCAAAGTTAAATGCACCGTTAGAGACAGATGGATCGTTGATTGGGATGCCATCGAGGAGAACCAAAACGTCCTCGGAATTACTTCCTTGAATGAACACGCTGGTTGCACTGCCTGGACCACCGGAGGGAACAACGTTCAGACCTGGTACAGCTGCGAGTGCTTGTGCCAAGGTGGAATCGCCGCGACGCTTCATCTCGGTCGCGGTAATGATGGTGACGCTGGCTGGCGTGTCGCTAACTGTGGTTGGAACGTAGCTGGCTGTGATGCTTTTGATCCGAATGCTTTCTGTTGAAGCATTCTGAGCAGAAGCTGATGCACAAAGAAGGGCAGTAAACAGGAATATGCTGACGAGGCAACGCATCGCGTGTCTCCGTGGTCGCTTGCCTTTTTAGGCTGGGCGACGGTTTGGGACGGCGACAGACGGCTTTGGGACTCTCACCCTTCGCGTTCGGTGCACCCCGCCCGAATGCGCGCACATCGTCTAGATGCCGGCCGGTCTCCTGGCTCGCGGGTCATTAAGCGACCCGGCCTTCTCGTCCCCTTTGGACAATGGCCGATAGTGGGTCGCCTTCACCACTCACAGTTGCGGGGGCAGCTGCAGTCTGGGCCCGATCGGCTCGTCCTGCATTCCCGTTTCAGCCCTTGCGGGCCACCGTCATCTACGCTCTCATAACGTGAGGGCGGAGTCGGATGCAAGACGGAGGAAAAATTATAATGAGCCTGAGCAGGCCAAACAAAGGGTGCTCGGCGGCATATTTTTCATCACCACCGAGCCTGGAGATGGCACCGACATCTATTCCGGCACATTTCGATTGGTAGGGAGGCCGGCATCGCTTGGCCTCTCAAGATTGTAGCGACATGATGACTTTAGGCGGTTAAGAAGAGGCGACCTAGGTTGGCCGCACTCTGAAAGGCGCCGTCTTATGGTGCTGCAACATCCGGATCTGGGGTAAGTAACCATTCGTCACTTTGGTGCTCGGCCAACGCGAAACGGTGCTATGCGTTATCTCACTTTCTGTCATCGGAGCTGATGCCCTGGTTGTGAGCTGGCAGTAGTTTATTCTGCACCTGCGCTTCCTGATATGGACGAAAACGCCAGTCGAGATTTCTGGAGGCGTTCTTTTCACTTTCGGGAAGAGTCTGCCTTGTCTTGCACCAACGATAATTGCAGGGTAACGAACTCTATTCATTAGCCTCCATGCGCTTTAGCTGGTTCTTCATGGCTTCGAGTAGCGCGGTCACTTGGCCACCGTTATCACTTATGACACTTGCGTAATCCGATCGCTCGGTAATCCGCAGTGACGTGCCCTCAACTACAACATCAATGATCTTGGGCGTACCCTTGATATCCTGAACCACCCACTGGACGTTAGCTGGGGGATGGTCCGGTCGATTGATTACAGTACTAACCATTTCGCCTTCCGGCCCGTTCTGCGCGCCAAGTACTTGGAAAGTGATGCCGACATAAGCCCGGATCTGTGTCGTGATATTGAAAGCGAGAAGTTGGTGGAATAGGGCCATGTATTGTTGGCGCTGTTCCGGCGTTGCCACGTTCCAGAATCGGCCAAGTACGAATCGGCCGATCTGGTTGACAGCCACAATTTCATCAACCAACGCACGGAGCTTGTCAGCTTTTTGCGATGCCGAGCCGGGCCCGTTGACGATATTCACCAGACGTTCCCCCGATTGCCTGATAAATTGCTCAGCCGCAGATTTTTGAGGTGCAGCGGCAGCGGCCGGCACCAGATCGGCGAGCACAGAGATTCCCGGCAAGGCGGCGAATGCTCCTAGCAGAACGCGACGCGAGCGATTGGTCATGTCAGAAGCCTCTCCTGTATTTCACATCCAAAGCCTTTTGCATCGCGCGTCGTTCTGCGGGAGGATACCACGCAGGAACGGTCGGCACGTTGCTCACATCGATAGTACGCAATTCTGAGGCGCGATGCTGGCGATAAAGGCTCCGAAATGTGGCATAGGGATCCAGAGCAGTCTCCTTGATGTTCTTGATAGGGCCGATCAGCTCTGCGCGCAGATTGACTAAATTCAGGGCATTTGATGAATAGTTGAACGCTGTCAACGCCGTTGAGCCTGGTGCCGGAAATGTCGGCGATAGTACCACGTCAGCAGGAATCGATGTTGCATCCCGTAACCCCGAAGGGCCGAAAAGCGGCAAATAGAGATACGGTCCAGGTGGCACACCATAGCCAGCCAAAGTTAGGCCGAGGTCTGTATAAACCCTATGGTACCCCAAGGCGCTAGCTGGATCAAAAATTCCCCCCAGACCGATGGTCGAATTGACGAGAAACCGGACCAACGTTGTACCGGCGTCCGAGGGTTTGCCGGCTGCCATAAAACATAGCAGTTGGCCCGGAGCTGACAGATTGTTCATGAAATCAGTAACATGATTGCGGAATGGCTGGCTCGTCACACGGTCGTAGCCTTCTGCAACAGGCAACATTATATAGGTATCAAGGACGTTGTTGACCTTATAAAATGCTTGATTCATCGGTTTCAGCGGATCGTTCTGCTGCTGGTATGCTTGATAAGCCAATTTGTCCGTTTTGGGTGGTGGAGTCGCACACCCAACGAGACTTACGCAAAGGCCGCAGAGGGCAAGGAACGGTCGGATCGCGTTTGCCATGGTGCTCCTGTTTCGCCCCCGATCCGGGGCCTTGCTGGTCTTAGACACAGAATGTTTTCCGTCGACCTCGATACGGGCGACAGGGTTTATGTAGCGCGTGTATTGGATCGATCAATCTTCATGTTGCTCTGCAGCGCGGCAGACAAGCCTCCCTGGTGTTCTTGGCCTTGAACCGCATCGTTCTTCCTGCCACCACAATACATGAAGGAGCTCCAACGATGAATACCGTATCTTCGCCTTCGGTCCTATCGCGCTGGTTGTCAGGCGAGCGACTCGTACCAATCGCCACGCGAATGGCACACCTTACGCCGCCGGAAATTTCGTTTGAATTTTTCCCTCCAAAGACCGAGGTTCTGGAGGGCCAGTTATGGAGTTGCATTCGTCGCCTCGAGCCACTTCGCCCACGCTTTGTGTCGGTGACGTACGGTGCTGGCGGGTCAACGCAAGAACGGACCCATGCAACAGTTTTACGTCTGGTCCGCGAAACTAGCCTGACACCGGCGGCTCATCTCACCTGCGTTGGAGCAAGTCGTGACGAAGTGGATGCTGTCGCAAGGCGGTACTGGGAAGCAGGTGTACGGCATATCGTTGCGTTGCGCGGGGATCCTCCGAGTGGCGCTTCTTATGTAGCGCATCCGGCCGGTTACAGGTTCGCTGCTGACCTCGTTGCAGGCCTGAAGCGAGTTGCCGATTTTGAAATCTCGGTGGCGGCTTACCCAGAGACGCATCCACAGGCAATCAGCCCCGAATTTGATCTCGATAACCTGAAGCGTAAGCTCGATGCCGGTGCTTCCAACGCCATAAGCCAAGTCTTCTTCGACACAGGAATTTTTCTTGACTTTCTGGACCGGGCTCTTGCCGCTGGCATCACCGCGCCCATCATCCCGGGGATCATGCCGGTGTCAAACTTCACGCAGGCAAAGCGTATGAGCGAGATGGGCGGCACACGTGTGCCAGACTGGATGGAAGAAATGTTCGCCGGGCTTGATAACGACCCCGAAACTCGCCGCATGATCGCTGCTGCAATTGCGGCTGAACAGGTCCGCACGCTACAA
Source organism: Acidiphilium sp. (assembly GCA_027449105.1). Lineage (GTDB taxonomy): Bacteria > Pseudomonadota > Alphaproteobacteria > Acetobacterales > Acetobacteraceae > Acidiphilium. The sequence continues at coordinate 20,982 of DAIDMG010000003.1, forward strand.
GCGAACGGCATTGATCAATTTCATTTTTACACGCTAAACCGAGCTGATTTAGCATTCGCGATTGCGCACATTCTGGGTGTACGGACGCGCCCCGATGAGCCGTCGACCGGCAGTAACATTTCGTGAGTACCTACCTCAATGGACTGAATCACGCCCAACGGGAGGCTGTTGAAACAACCGAAGGGCCCGTTCTGGTTCTTGCTGGAGCAGGAACAGGGAAGACCCGTGTGCTTACAACAAGGTTTGCTCATATTCTGCTCACGCGAAGGGCACTCCCGAACCAAATACTTTCCGTCACATTTACTAACAAAGCGGCGCGCGAAATGCGCGGGCGTATCGAAGTCCTGATCGGTGGACCTGCTGATGGGCTGTGGCTCGGCACCTTTCATTCGCTGGCTGCGCGCATGCTCCGCCGCCACGCTGATCGCGTCAATCGAACCGCTCATTTTTCGATTCTTGATCCGGACGACCAGCTGCGAATACTTAAACAGGTGATGGAAGCGCGCCATTTGGACGTGAAACGCTTCCCGCCCCAAGGTTTGATCGGGACAATTCAGCGCTGGAAGGATCGTGGATTGATGCCGGATCAGGTGTCCCGGTACGAGGATCTTGATTGGGGTACCGCGTCGGCGCGCGATCTCTATGCCGCCTATCAGGAACGCCTGCGTGCGCTAGACGCCGTCGACTTCGGTGACCTTTTGCTGCTTACAACGGATTTGCTCAAGCGAGACGCAGATGTACTCGCCGCCTATCATCGCGCGTTTCGTTATATTCTCGTTGACGAATATCAAGACACGAACACAATCCAATATCACTGGATGCGTCTTCTAGCTCAGATGCACAAGAATGTTTGCTGTGTGGGTGACGATGATCAGAGCATCTACTCATGGCGCGGCGCAGAGATTGAAAACATCCTTCGCTTTGAAACCGATTTTCCCGGCGCCAAAATCATTCGTCTCGAACAGAACTATCGTTCGACTGTGCCGATACTTGCGGCAGCAGCTCATCTCATTTCCCATAACCAGTCCCGCCTCGGCAAAACCCTCCATTCTGGCCATACCGGGACTGCCGGAGAAAAGGTTGAGATTCTGTCTTTTTGGGATTCCGACGAAGAGGCTAGGGCCATTGCCGGTCGTATTGAAATTTTGCGTGAGCAGGGCGAGAAGTCGGCCGAATGCGCCGTGCTTGTCCGTGCTGGCTTTCAGACCCGAGCTTTCGAAGAGCGATTTATCCAGATCGGCTTGCCTTATCGGCTTATCGGAGGATTGCGCTTTTACGAGCGCGCGGAGATTCGGGACGCGATCGCATACCTGCGTGTACTTGCTCGACCTGCTGATGACCTCGCGTTTGAGCGTATCGTTAATGTACCTAAGCGCGGGATTGGTGACACAGCGTTACGCTGTCTTCGCGAACGCGCGAGCTCTGATCGCGTGTCGCTCATTGAGGCGGCGTCGCGTGTCATCATGGGCGGCGGCGTGCGTGGCAAGGCGCGTGACTCTCTGAGGGAGTTGTTAGAAAACTTCGGCAACTGGAAGCGAGTTTTGCTGGAGGGTGGCCACGTTTTAGCTTTTTCGGCGATCCTCAATGAAAGTGGCTATGCCGCGATGTGGAACGAGAACAAGTCGCCGGATGCTGCGGGCCGCTTGGAAAACCTGAAGGAGTTGGGTCGAGCGCTTGCCGATTTTGAAACGCTTGAAGGTTTTCTCGACCACGTATCTCTTGTTATGGAGAACGATGAGACGGCTGCAGGCGACCGTGTTGCGCTAATGACACTGCATGCCGCAAAAGGGCTAGAATTCAACAACGTCTTTCTCCCGGGCTGGGAGGAAGGTGTATTCCCCAATCAACGGGCCCTCGATGAGGGGGGCGCAAAGGCCCTTGAGGAAGAGCGTCGCCTTGCTTATGTCGGCATCACGCGCGCTCGGCACCGGGTGTTCATATCGCATTGTGCAAACCGCCGCATTTACGCCACTTGGCAATCGAGTATACCTAGCCGTTTTACTGAGGAGCTCCCGGCGGAATTTTGTACGATTGCAAAGACAAACTTACTTAAGTCTGAAGAATCTCTCTCTGTCTCGTCATATTTGGGAGATGCGCGTGTTCGTGCGGCGCATAGCATCACGAATGGACGGCATACGTCTACGTCACTTCGCGATTCCGACGACTTGTCTCTCGGCTCGCGCGTATTTCATCAGAAGTTTGGTTACGGGGTTGTACGCGACCTAGATGGTGATCGCGTTACTATTGATTTTGATCGGGCCGGAAAAAAGCGTGTTCTAAAAAGCTACATCGAACAGAGTAGGTAAGACAGAAAAATGAACTGGCGTACCGGCGAGGTCGAGCGGATTACTGTTGTTGTACCTGCTGAGGCACTTGAAGCCTTTGAGGCTGCATTCGAGATTTGTTGCTGTGCAGTAAGTTTTTTCTTCGATGAGATGGCTGGAGTCTGGATTCTTGAAGGCTTGCGTGAGCGGGGAAGGCGAGAATCCGAGCTTTCTGCGGCGTTGGCGCTTGCCGAACAGATAAGCGGGATCGCGCCTCCGCTCGACCGCAGTACTCTTCCGGCGGGAGGCTGGCTAGCACACTCGTTTGCCGGTTTCCCGGAGCAAATCATTGGCGACCATTTTGTGATTCAGGGGAGTCATATTAAATCCAAGCCGTCTGGTTGCCGCATTGACATCAGGCTGGATGCGGGCCTCGCTTTCGGATCCGGCGAACACGAAACTACACGAGGATGCCTGCTCGCGCTCGAACGTATGTCGCGCGGAAGGCAGCGGTGCCGGATCTTGGATTTGGGTACGGGCTCTGGCGTTCTGGCGATCGCTGCTGCCAAGCTGTTATATCGAAGAGTTTTGGCCAGCGACATCGATCAACGTTCCGTGATCGTGGCGGCGCAGAACGCGGCACGTAATAACGTAGCCCCTTTTGTACACGTTATACGGGGAGATGGCTGGAGAAACAAAATTGTTCGTCACAGAGGACCTTACGATTTAGTTTTTGCGAACATTCTAGCCCGCCCGCTTGCAGCGATGGCGCATGAACTGGCCCTGAATCTTGCGCCGGGAGGGATTGCCATTTTGTCGGGTCTACTTCGTAGTCAGGAGCGTTTCGTACTCACGGCCCATCGTCGGCATGGCCTTTGGCTCCGTGATCGTATTCATATGGGCGGGTGGACCACACTTGTGCTCCAGAAGGGGCCACGGTGATGTTTGGTTTGCGGATTTTTGTGCTCTGAAACCGTGATTTAATTCGGCCTAAAACGGGAATGGACAGCTAACGGCATTGCGGCTTGTTCAAACAGAGGTTTCGGGCGTAGGCTGCGTGTGTTTGCGGATGGTGAGAGCATGTTTGGCCCACCGATCCGCCATGAAGAATAGTCGTACGCAATGTGTACGCTATGCATAACGGCGTGAGTGATATGCAGGGACACCTGAGTTGGGCAGCGTTCTTGTGCGACAGCGATTAGCTAACGGCCTTTCGAAATGGAGTCTGCGTGCTCGACGCGTTGCCGGATCCGATGTTCATGCCTGAGGCGGGCAAGCATATTGCAGTCTGTAGCGGCGTGATACGGCGGCTAGGCCTAATTGGGCCGGAGCCCTCAGAACATAACGCTTTTCCTAAAAGCGCCGAAAGCCGGTCCTGTATTTTGGCGTGCCTGTTTTGGTGTCACGGTTTACCTACAACTCAAGATAGGCGCACGACTGTACACCTTGGAGCGGCGTTACGATGGCGCGTACTGGCCAAACGTCGTAAGATCTTGGCCAAACTCTGAAAAGGCGTCTTATTCGTTGTAAAGTTATTGATCGGTTTAGTAAGGGATGATGCAATGGGGCCAACCCGCGCCGATGCGATCCGCGGCATACTACGGGAACGCAATCTCGATGGCTTTATCCAGCCACGGAACGACGAGTTCTTTGGAGAATTCGTTCCACCCTCCGACGAGCGTCTGGCATGGCTGACGGGTTTTACCGGTAGTGCTGGCCTCGCGATCCTTCTGCGTGATCGTGCAGCAGTATTCTCAGATGGGCGGTACATGATACAACTGGCTCAAGAGACCGACCCGTTGATCTGGGAGCGGGTTCGCATCGCTGATATGGGACCCGAGGAATGGCTGCGCGTCAATGCGCCACTGGGTGCCCGCATTGGTTACGATCCTTGGCTGATGAGCGCTGACACAGTTAAGAAGATTTCTAAAGCTGGAATTGCGCCCGTAGCGATCGCGAACCCGATTGACATGCTTTGGGAAAGCCGTCCGAAGCCGTATCCCGCGCCAGCACGGCCGCATGGGTTGGAATTTGCTGGTGAATCTGCCGAGCACAAGCGCGCACGTATCGGCGCCGTCATTGGCTCCGAAGGAGCGGACGCCGCCCTGTTGACCGATCCGCACGCTGTCGCCTGGCTTTTCAATTTACGCGGAAGTGACTTGCCATATACGCCGATTCTGCTGGCAACCGCATTGCTGCGCAGTGACGGGTCGGCAGAGCTGTATGTCGATCCACTGAAACTCAACGATGCTGTTCGCACCCACCTTGGACATGATGTTACGGTTGTGCCGCGCGAGTCGATGATTCGCTCGCTTTCGACATTGCAGGGGCACCGAGTTCGCATTGATTCCGCCACTTCTCCTATTCGCTATATTCAAATCCTCACCGAGGCTGGCGCAATTGTTGTTTCTGGTCACGATCCTTGCGTCTTACCGCGCGCAATAAAAAACAGCGTGGAGCGGAAAGGAGCGCGCATCGCGCATCGACGCGATGCGGCCGCGATGTGCAAGTTTTTGGCGTGGTTCATTGCTGAAGCTCCAACCGGGGAACTGGACGAAATGTCAGCCGCGGCGAAATTGCATGAGTTTCGATCCCTCGCACCGGAATTTCGTAGTGACAGCTTCCCGTCAATCTCGGCTGCCGGCGAACATGGAGCTATCGTTCATTATCATGCAAACAGCATCACCAATCGGCCAATTCGTCGCAATGAAATTTATCTCATCGACTCCGGAGGGCAATACCCTGACGGCACGACCGATATTACGCGGACGCTTTGGACTGGTCCGGGCGTCCCACCTTCAGATGTGCGTGACTGCTATACTCGAGTTCTTGCAGGTCATATTGCGCTGGCTCGCGCGCGGTTTCCAGAGGGTACGAGCGGCCCGATGCTTGATGCCCTCGCTCGCACGATGCTCTGGGACGCTGGCCTCGATTACGATCACGGGACCGGTCACGGTGTTGGTTCATACCTGTCTGTTCACGAAGGTCCTGTCGCGTTCCACCGGACCGGGAAACCGGTTCCACTCGCGTCCGGAATGATTCTTTCTGATGAGCCTGGCTGCTATAGGGAAAATAAGTATGGCATCCGCCTGGAAAATCTTCTTCTGGTCCGCGAAGCCGCGCTTTCTGCCGCTAAAGCTTTTCTGGAATTTGAAACGTTGACCCTTGTCCCATTTGACATGCGTTTGGTCGACGTTTCCCTCCTTGATGCGCGCTCACGTATGTGGCTGGACGCATACCATGCTAGAGTTGTCGGTGAAATCGGCCCATTGTTGGACGACTCGACGCGAAACCTACTCACGGGTCTATCCTGCGATGATTGGATATCAATCGCTTCATCGTGATTTGAATCGCTTGATGAAACTTGACCTTATTTTTGGTAAGCCGCCTCACGTTGCTGTTTGAAAGGAGGTAGAACATGCGCCTTTTCGTAGCCCTTGATCTGCCTTGGGAAGTCAAGCGCAGTTTGGCCGCGTTTGCAATCAATCTTGCGAGTGCACGCTGGGTTCCTCCACAGAATATGCATCTGGCTTTGCGTTTTATTGGTGAAAGCAAAGGAGCGGAAGCAGAGGAAATTGATCACGCACTCTCGCGCATTCAGGCTCGCGAATTTTCGCTCGTGCTAACCGGAATCGGGTGGTTTGAAAAAGCCAGCCGTGTAAACACGCTTTGGATCGGGGTGGAGCGTAACGAGTTGCTGCTTCGTCTCCAGGTAAAAGTCGAGACTGCGCTTCGCCGGATCGGTTTGCCGCCCGAGCGAAGAAAATTCATGCCCCACGTTACTCTCGCTCGTATGGATCACCCTGTTACCCCTCGTTTGGTTGAGTTCGTCCAAGCTCACAATCTGTACCGTTCTCCGCCGATTATAGCTGAACATATAACCCTGTTTAGCTCGCACCTAGGTGGTCATGTACCTGACTATACGGCTGAGATGGAGTATACTTTGGGATAAGGTTTCAGCGTAGCGGCATTTCTAATACCTGACCCAATGATCTAGTGGATTGATCGAAACGAAAGAGTCTGATTTAGGATTCCCATTGGTGCGGTTGTGTGCGAGTCTGTGGGATGCGCAACGGCATTTCCTTCACGGTATCGGCCAGCGAGTGTCGGCGCTTGCGCGGCATTGTCGCGGACCCCAAAAGCCCGCAGAAACATGTCTGGCGGTCGCGTATCATCCTTCTGAGTAGCGAGGGTCTGGGGACCTCGGCGATCATGGCCGCCACGACCAAGTCCAAAACCTGCGTGTGGCGCTGGCAGGAGCGGTTCATGCGCGAAGGCGTTGATGGCCTGCTGCGTGACAGATCCCGTCCACCGGGCAAGGCGCCAGTCGCGCCCGACCGCGTTGCGGAGATCGTCCGCCTGACGCTTAAGCCGCCCCCGCACGAGGCGACCCACTGGACGTTGCGCGCAATGGCGAAGGCCGTCGGCATCGCGGCCTCGACGGTGCAGGCGATCTGGAAGGCGCACGGCCTCAGCCCGCACCGCTGGCGACACTTCAAACTCTCCAACGACCCGGCCTTCGCCGAGAAGCTCACCAACATCGTCGGGCTCTATGTCGATCCGCCGGCCCATGCGGTGGTGCTGTCGGTCGACGAGAAGTCGCAGATCCAGGCGCTCGATCGCACCCAGCCCGGCCTGCCGATGAAGAAAGGCCGCGCCGGTACGATGACCCATGATTACAAACGGCACGGCACGACGACGCTCTTCGCCGCGCTCAATGTGCTGGACGGTACGGTCATCGCGCAGAACATGCAGCGCCACCGCCATCAGGAGTTCATCCGCTTCCTCAACCGCATCGAGCGCGAGGTGCCGGCCGACAAGGCCATCCACGTGATCCTCGACAACTATGCCGCGCACAAGAAGGACAAGGTCCGTGCCTGGCTCGCCCGCCATCCACGCTGGACATTTCACTTCACACCAACCTCGTGCTCGTGGCTCAATGCCGTCGAGGGCTTCTTCGCCAAGCTCACGAGGCGCAGGCTCAAGCATGGCGTCTTCCATTCCGTCGTCGATCTTCAGGCCGCCATCAACCGCTTCATCCACGACTACAACGCTAACAACCCAAAGCCGTTAATCTGGAAAGCCGATCCCGATGACATCATCGCCGCTCGAAACCGAGGGTTCCAAACGTTGGAATCAATCCACTAGAGAGCGGTGAGTGGCACGAGACGGAAAGGGGAACGCCGCAAGGAGCAGGCATCAGCCCGCTCCTTGCCAACATCTTCCTGCACTACGCCCTCGATCTTTGGGTCCATCAATGGCGTCGGCAGCATGCACATGGTCGGGTAACGATCGTGCGCTATGCGGACGACTTCGTAATGGGCTTCGAGCGGGAGGCCGACGCGCAGCAGATGTTGGCTGATCTCAAGGTGCGCCTGACCAAGTTCGGTCTGTCGCTCCACGAGGACAAAACGCGTTTGATTGCGTTTGGCCGTCTACCGGCCATGGCGCGACAACAGCGTGGCGAGCGGCGACCGGAAACCTTCGCCTTTCTGGGCTTCACCCACTACTGCGGGTGGACCCGCGACGGACGGTTTATCGTCAAGCACAAGACACAGAGCAAGCGCCTGTCAGGCAAACTGACGGCGCTGCGCCAGGAGGCAAAAGGTCGGATGCATACGCCGCTGACCGAGCAGCACCGCTGGTACTCCAGCCTGTTGCGTGGCCACTACGGCTACTTCGGCCTGCCGCATAACTGGCGTTCTCTGAACGGGTTCCTCCAAGACGTCCGCCGCATTTGGTTCAACTGCCTAAGGCGGCGAAGCCAGAAGAACCGGCGGATGGGATGGGACTGGTTCGAGACTGTGACTGCGTGCTTGCCCTTACCCAAGCCTCGGATCACACATCCCTGGACACCACGCGCGGCATGAGGCGGGTTACTTCCAGGAGGAGCCGGGTGCGGGAAAGCCGCCTGCCCGGATCTGTGAGGGCGGAGCCAAATGGCCGAGCTACTCGACCACGATCTCGGTCAGCATCAGCTGGGAAAGCGCACGATCGAGTTATTTCAGCACCCAACGATCTGGTGATGGCATCGTTGTAGAAATCCGATTCGCGAGAGATTTCTAACCGAAGCAGGGATTGGTCAATCGCTGATCGTAGGTGGAACCGCTGGCCACCAGATCGGGTGGCGAACTCCCTTTACTTGTTGAGCTGGAGCACCCATTCAGCAAGGATTGAGACTTTCGAGCGGACGATGAAACCGTTCGCCGATGCTCGGCCTCGCCGATTTTCCCCGCCCATAATGGTAACACATCAGACCGAGTGGCCGGCGTACCTTCCCGAACCACGTCGGCACCCCATTCTGATCCGCCGACACGTCATTGCCTCATTGAGCGTACGAAGCGGGATAACCGTGCGTCATTCTACATCTTGGATGTTTGGCTAGGCAACTCGGCAGTTCGGCTGGAAAATATTCGTTGCGAGATGCTGCTCATGCGTGCGAGTTCAACACTACTAGTCAGCCGTATTTAGGCGCACGAGTTCGGCTCCGCGGTCTGTAGCAATAATGCGGCGCGCAAACGCTCGCGGGCGTTTTGTGATAGAAGTTTCTCGCGAATGAGCCAGTCGATGAGAACGAGGTTAACATTGAATTTGAATGCATTATTGGTAAGCATCGTTTCTAGGACCTGCGCCGCAGGCCAGAGTTCGAAGCCGTCCACTTCGCCATCGTTGGGGCGTGGGACAAAATCTTCGGCTAGCTCAAGATCGTAACACACAAGGTGGTCCCGGCGCAGGCCTTCGGGTCGTTGCATTGCGTAATCCACACGTGAAACCTCTCGAGCATTAGCAATTATGTCGGCGCCAATAGAGGCTTCCTCGGCGGCTTCCTTGATCAGCGCATCTCGCGGAGAGAAGCCGGAAGGGACGCCGCCACCGACAAGACTGTCATATTTGCCTGGATCCAGCTGTTTCATCGAGCTACGTTTAGCAACCCAGATAAACGGTCCGTTGCTTCGGCGGACGATTCCATTCAGATGCACCCCAACGCCGATTATACCGAAAGCGGGGATGGCGCCACGATCGAGCACAGCCAAAACATCACCACCCACGCGTGCGCGGACGTCAAAATTTTCTGATCGCCAACGAATACCAAACTGCTTGGCACGCGGGGCTACAATCGCATTCAGGTGTGGTGCTGCTTCATGGGGGAGGCAAACCGTCCCCTTAGTAAGGGTGAAATCCGGAATGAGCGCCTCGGCCAAAGTCGGGTCGACATATCCGACATGATGCGGCCCAATGCAAAATTTCAGTCGATCGCCTGGCAACCGGGCGGTCTGGCACGCGCGTGTTAGGTCCAGTAAGCGTTCAACGCTCACCAAATTCAGTGCTCGACACATTGGCAAGTCCACCTTCAAATGCCATCTCCAGATCATGACCGAAACAACCCGCGCTGCTCGTGCGAAGAATGCCCGGGCTACTATAGTCTCTCTGTTGCCGTATCTCTGGCCAAAAGGCGAGGCCGGCCTGCGCTTCAGGATGGTATTCGCGATCCTCTCATTGATCGCGGCAAAGCTTGCAGTGGTAACCGTCCCGATTGTTTATTCCCGCGCAGTCAACGCTCTTTCCCCTTCGGCTGGTCCTCTTGCGATTCCTGCGGCGCTGATCGTCGCATACGGGTTGTTACGGGTCACGGCGGCCGGATTCGGGGAATTGCGCGATGCGCTGTTCTCCGCGGTTCAGCAGCGCGCGGCCCGCGCCGTTGGGCGCGAAACATTCGAGCATCTGCACGGATTGTCGCTTCGATTTCATCTCGACCGACAGACCGGCGGCCTGTCCAGAATGATACTGCGCGGAACGACCGGGATTCAGACCGTATTACGTCTGGCGACATTTCAGGTCGTGCCTACATTCTTTGAATTAGTCCTTACGATCGGCATTCTTTGGCACATCTTTGATTGGCGGTACGCAATGGTCACGTTGCTGGCCGTCGGCGCTTATATGGCGTTCACCTTCTCGTTCACTGCATGGCGTGTGCGATTCCGACGTCAGATGAATGAGACCGATAATGCTGCCCAGACGAAGGCGATTGATTCGCTTCTAAATTTCGAAACGGTAAAATATTTTGGCAATGAAACTCACGAGACTCATCGGTTCGACGACAGCCTAGCTCGTTATGAGCAGGCAGCAGTCAAATCGCAATTGACGCTGAGCGTGCTCAACGTTGGCCAGGCCATCATCATTGCAGTGGGACTGACAATCATGATGCTTATGGCGGCCCACGGCGTCTCTCAAGGAAGGCTAAATGTGGGCCAGTTCGTGCTGGTTAACACGTACCTCATGCAGTTGTACCAGCCCCTCAACTTTCTGGGCTTTGTCTATCGCGAGTTCAATCAGGGACTTGTTGATATGGAGCAGATGTTTTCCCTAATGCGCACCGATCGGGATATCACGGATCGACCCAGCGCGGGCGTTATGCCTGCACGCGGCGGACCGATTTCGGTAGAGTTTCGAGATGTCCGATTCGGGTATGATTCGGCTCGCGAGATACTGCACGGCATTTCGTTCCTGGCGGAGCCTGGGCGCAAGGTGGCGCTGGTCGGCCCGACCGGGTCTGGCAAGTCAACTATCTCGCGTTTGCTGTTTCGCTTTTACGATGTGACACATGGCGCTGTCCTGGTTGATGGGGTTGACGTTCGTGACCTGACCCAAGACAGTCTACGTCGTGCGATCGGTGTCGTGCCGCAGGACACAGTGCTATTTAACGACACGATTCGCTACAACATTGCTTATGGGAGGCCGAATGCCTCTGGTGCAGAGATCGAGGAGGCTGCGAGACTTGCGCAGATTCACGAGTTTATTCTTTCACTCCCTGAAGGATATGCTACTCGGGTCGGTGAGCGGGGGCTGAAACTTTCAGGCGGAGAAAAACAGCGCGTTGCGATCGCTCGCACCATTCTAAAGAATCCGCGTCTGTTGATTCTTGATGAGGCAACAAGCGCGCTGGATACGGCAACCGAGCAGGAGATCGGTACGGCACTCCGCCAGGTCGCGCGCGACCGGACAACTCTGGTTATCGCACATCGGCTTTCTACGGTAATCGATGCGGATGAGATCTTGGTCCTTCGGGAGGGCAAGATCGTAGAACGTGGAACGCATGCGCAGTTGCTGGGAGCTAGCGGCACCTACGCTGCGATGTGGGCGGCACAATCGGAAATGGCCGACCTTGGCAGCGGTTCGTTCCGCGACACCACGCAGGCGACACAGGCGGCTGAGTAATGAGACCCTGCAACATTTTCCTCGGGTTGTCAGTTCGGTATCCGGCTACCGCGTTTTATTCTGAGCGCACTGCACTACCGAGGATAACGCGATCGCTGAAATTGCGCGATCGTACGTGAGACGACAACCTAGCATGATTGTTGACCGGCCGATGAAGAACAGTAGGGGGGAGTTTATAGGGAGCGCGATCGCATTGTCGTTCTGGACCAAGGAGGGTTTACTCATGATGATCCAGCGGATGAGAGATATCACGGGAGCCGTGCGCAGCCACTGAAAGCATCGGTGCGGCGACCTGGTTGATGTCGGCAGACTGTTGCATCGGTTGCACTTGCTTGCACACCCCATACTGTACAGAATGCTTTAATGAATGGATCGGGAATCCGGATCGGCGTAATTCAGATGGCGCCGAATTCTGACAAGGCGGGCAACATTGATCGCGCGCGGCGCCTCATCGATCAGATGATGGCCTCTGATCGTCCCGACATCGTTGCACTCCCAGAAATGTGGAGTTGTCTTGGTGGCGATCGCGCTACAAAATTTGCTGCAGCGGAGAGATTGCCCGACCAAGGCGGTACTGGTGGCCAGGCATACGAATTCCTGCGTGATATGGCGCGTACTCATCACGTTTATCTTCATGGAGGCTCGATTGCGGAGCTGGCTAGCGGGTCCTGCTCTGGTGGGGTCGGCGGGAGGCTTTTTAACACTACCGTTTTTTTTGACCAGGATGGTCGAGAGGTTGGCCGCTACCGTAAGATCCATCTCTTCGACATGGTTGCGCCGGATGGTCAAGGATATCGAGAAACCGCCGTGTACGGTGCCGGTGACGATGTCGTCACGATAAAGGTTGGGGATTGGAATGTTGGTCTCACTATTTGTTATGATCTGCGTTTTCCTGAGTTGTTCCTCGCACTTCGTCGAGCTGGCGCAGATTTGATCATGGTTCCAGCAGCGTTCACCTGGCAAACTGGGAAAGATCATTGGGAGGTTCTGCTGCGAGCACGTGCAATCGAGACGCAGTGTTATGTTGCTGCCCCCGCTTGTGAAGGTACGCATTTCGATGGCTCGAACGAGGCGCGAGTGACTTATGGGAACTCGATGATCATTGATCCGTGGGGGATGGTCGCGGCCCGTGCGGGCGAGGGGGCGGGTTTTTGCACAGCCCGGTTGGATATGGAGCGGCTTAGGAAAATTCGGCGTGATATGCCCGTCTTTGAACACCGGAGACTGATTTGACCGCAATACATTTCACCGCAGCCAAGACCGATCCGGCGCAGGCAGCTTATCAGAGTCTTACGGCGCTTTATGGTAATACACCCCTTGATCGAGCCAACGTCATCGTCGCGCTTGGCGGCGATGGGCTGATGCTTGAAACGATCCACAACACCCTCAATCGGGATGTGCCGATCTACGGCATGAATTGTGGTTCCGTCGGCTTTCTGATGAATGATTTCGCCGAGACCGATCTGCCCGCGCGGATCGCGGTTGCACAAAGCAATGAATTGTACCCGTTGCGGATGCACGCGGTGACACAATCCGGCGGTGTTGACGAGGCGCTGGCGTTCAACGAGGTGGCGCTCTTGCGTGAATTGCGTCAAGCGGCGAAAATTCGCATCTCCATCGATGGCACGGTTCGTGTGCCGGAATTGATATGTGATGGTGTGCTGATCTCCACTCCCGCAGGATCAACAGCCTACAATCTATCGGCCCATGGACCAATTGTGCCGCTTTCTGCCAACTTGCTTCCGCTGACGCCGATTTCGGCATTTCGGCCACGCCGTTGGCGTGGAGCGCTGCTTCCATCCGACAGTGACGTTTTGTTTGAGATACTGGAACCCGAAAAGAGACCGGTTGCGGCTGTCGCCGATTTCACGGAGGTACGCAACATCCTAAACGTCGCTGTGAGTGAAGACCGTGGTGTGCGGGCGCGGATCCTGTCTGATCCGGACCGCGCATTATCTGAACGGATTATCCGCGAGCAGTTTACCGTTTAAGCTCCCTGAGTTTGGCGAGTGGAACATGCATCACCTTAGCAGATGCAAAATCGCATGACGTTCTTCTTCGAGTTCACCAAGCGTCAAAGCAAACCGCGAGCGGGAAAAATCATCCAGTTCGAGACCTGCGATGCGAATAATTCGGCCAGCATCGCTTGTTACGGGCACTCCAAATATTATCCCTTCGGGGATTCCATAGCTGCCATCCGAGGCAAGAGCCATTGATACCCAGCGACCCTGTGAGCCTAGTACCCAGTCGCGGACGTGGTCTATCGCGGCGTTGGCTGCTGAGGCTGCCGACGATGCGCCGCGTGCCTCGATTACAGCGGCGCCGCGTTTAGCGATTGTCGGAATGAAGATTTCATGATTCCAGACCTCATCATCAATCATGCGGGGCAAGCTTTTTCCAGCAATTTCGGCAAAGCGATAGTCGGGATACATTGTGGGGGAATGATTTCCCCATACAATCATTTTTCTTACGTCGCCGACGTTCACGCCAGCTTTTGCTGCCAGCATCGAGACGGCCCGGTTGTGATCGAGGCGGATCATCGCAGAGAAGCAATCCGACGAGAGATCAGGGGCTGATTTCATGGCGATATAGGCGTTGGTATTGGCCGGATTGCCGACAACCAGGATCCGTGCAGAGCGCTTTGCCGCTTCATTCAAGGCGCGTCCCTGCGCGGTGAAGATTTCAGCGTTTGTACCAAGCAGATCCTTGCGTTCCATTCCCTTGCTGCGGGGGCGAGCCCCGACCAAAAAGGCAATATCGATGTCCTGAAAAGCGACCTTGGCGTCGTCGGTGGCGGTCATGCCAGCGAGCGCGGGGAAGGCGCAATCCTCCAGTTCCATCATCACTCCTTTGAGAACGCCCTGCATGTTCGGCAGGTCTAGTAAATTCAGGATGACGGGCTGCTCATGCCCGAGTAGCGCCCCACTCGCGATCCGAAAAACCAGTGCGTACGCTATCTGGCCGGCTGCGCCGGTAACAGCAATGCGTATTGGGGATTTGGCCATGGGAACTCCTTCGGGAATGCGGCGTATGACGCGTATAAAAAGGGGCATGCACTGATAAACCGCGTGACTATCGCCCGCAGCCTCTTGTGGTCAAGCAGCGTTTACGCTCATGCTACGAAACATGAAGACACCGCCTGCATTACCGGTGCCGCCTGACCGGGATTCGTTACGGGCCTACGCCTTGGCGTACCTGGCACGGTTTGAAGCGAGCGAGGCGGGGCTGGCGCGAATCCTTCGGAGGCGCATTGAGCGCTGGGTGCGTGGTGCCGAACGCGCGGGATTGACCAGAGAGGCGATCGCCGAATCAGTTCTTGTGGCACGGGAAGCAATCCCTGTGATTGTTGTAGCGTTGCGAAGCGCTGGGTTGGTTAACGACGCCGATTTTGCTGCCAACCGGGCGCGTCGGCTCTTCCGATCGGGCAAGTCTCGCGGGGCGGTACTGGCCAATCTCGAGGCGCACGGAATCGACGCGGGGCTAGCGAGGGAGGTAGTGCCCGAGCATGCAGACCGAAACTTGGCCGCTGCCTGCGTGGTTCTGCGACGCCGGCGGTTTCCGCCTTTCGGAACGGCCGATCGGCAACGAGCGCTCGCCTTACTGGCCCGGGCTGGGTTTAGTCGCAGGATTGCTGAGTCTGCCATGGCGATGGATATGGAGGCGGCAGAGGCGCTGATCGCGTCATTCCGCGATAACCTGTGATCGCGACACCAGCCTTGGATTGGACTCGATAGTGCTTTCTTCGCGCTTATGTGCGGCTACCCGGGGAAGCTTTTTGGGAAGGCGAGAACTCAGGACGGTGGCCGGGACGTAAGGGCTCATTGAAGTGATGCGGCAGGTTTCAGCATTATCGGTTGGCAATTACCGGCGCGTCGTCCGTTGATGCGGGAGTGGAAAACGATTGTTTCCCCTAATTTGACAGCAGGCTCTTGATCCCATAGGTGGTCCAGCATTGCCGGGAATGTGGACGGACCTACGGGGTCTGCGCCCGCCCGCTCGTCCTGCAAGGATGAGAGGGACTACCGGTACAAAATGTTTGCAAAGAATTAAGGAGACCGCTTTGACCAAGCGCACTGCGAGTAAGTACAAAGTCAACCGTCGCCTAGGGGTCAACCTGTGGGGGCGAGCAAAGTCACCGATTAACAAACGTGACTACGGCCCCGGCCAGCATGGCCAGCGCCGGAAGAAGCCATCGGATTACGGTGTTCAGTTGATGGCAAAACAAAAGCTTCGCGCTTACTATGGCAATATCAGCGAAAAGCAATTCTATCGCTACTACGAGGAGGCTGGTCGCCGTCGCGGTGATACGTCGGAGAACCTTATCGAGCTCCTCGAGCGGCGCCTTGACTCCGTGATCTATCGGCTGAAATTTGCCGTCACGCCGTTTGCGGCGCGGCAATTCGTAAGCCACGGGCACATCCTCGTGAACGGTAAACGCGTGAATATTCCGTCCTATCAGGTGCGAGACGGTGACATTATTGAGGTTCGTGAGAAATCCAAACAGATTGCCGCTCTACTCGATGCCGCGCAGAGCGCAGAACGTGACGTTCCGGAATATCTGGAGGTTGATCACCGAGCGATGAAGGGGAGGTATATCCGTGCCCCGAAGCTTGTTGACGTGCCGTATCCTGTGCAGATGGAGCCAAACTTGGTCGTCGAGTTTTACTCCCGCTAGGCATACAGCCCGGCCACACCCGCTTTGTGGAAGTGGCCGGCAACGTTTTGATCAACGCTTTGGCGGAAATACTTGATTCCTGATCTCCCCGGCGTACGTTGCAATTGCGTCGGTGATCAGTCGCGCTCCATCAAGATAACGTTTGGCGAATGCAGGCACGTACTCGGCGTCGAGCCCCAGCACATCATGTAATACCAGGATTTGAGCATCGGTATCCGGGCCGGCTCCGATACCGATGGTGGGAATAGAGGAGCGTTTCGTGATTTCTGCGGCGAGTGGGCCAGGAATCGCCTCCATCAGCAGCATTCTGGCTCCCGCTGCTATCAGTGCGTCCGCGTCCGCGATCAACTTGGCTGCCGCAGCTTCCGTAGTTCCCTGACGTTTGAAGCCGCCATACTGTCGAACATGCTGCGGCGTAAGGCCGATGTGGGCACAGATTGGAATCGCCCGGTCGGCAAGAAACGCCACCGTCTCGATCATTGGCGCACCACCCTCGAGCTTAATGATGTCTGCTCCCGCCTTCATCAGCGCCGCTGCGCTTGTAAACGCCTGTTGTGGGCCCGATTCGAAACTGCCGAATGGCAAGTCGGCCATAATCAGACAAAGAGGTGCACCGCGTGCCACCATTTCGGTGTGGTAGATCATTTGATCGAGGCTGACACGTAGCGTATCGCGTTCTCCTTGTACCGTCATGCCAAGGGAGTCGCCGATCAGAATGCCGTCGATCCCTGCAGACTGCGCAAGTCGCGCAAATGCAAAATCATAAGCTGTGATCCAGGCGCGCACTTCGCCGGCGTGTTTGGCTCGATCCCACCCTGCAATCGACTTGCGCGACGTCCTGGTGTTGGGGTTGGTTTGCCCGGTCACGCGTCGTTCTCCTTGATCGGCAAGACTTGGTTGGCTTCTACATGGTGAAGGGTGCCCGACGCCACGTCGAAATAAAAGCCTAGAAGCTGCAACTGACCTGCTTCGTGGGCCGATTTTACCCATGGAAACGACTCAAGATTTTCCAATGAAACTCGAACGTTCTCGATTTCGCAGCACCGCAGTGCTGCATCACGATCGTGCGGGTGGGCAGCAAGCGCCCGACGGCGAGCAGGCTCGGCAATTTGCACCCATGGGGCGACGAAATCCCTAGCATTTGTCGGCGCGCCGTGCATCAGGGCAGCTACACCACCACAGGAACTGTGGCCGAAAACCGCAATACGTTTAACCTCCAGAACCCGGACCGCAAATTCGATTGCAGCGGAAGTTCCGTGAAAAGCTCCATCGGGCATATACGGTGGAACAAGGTTGGCGATGTTACGAAGCGAAAAAATCTCGCCCGGTGATCCGTCAATGATCATCTCGGGAGCCACCCGGGAGTCACTGCACGCGATGGCAAGAGTATGGGGCTGCTGACCGTATCGGGCCAGGTTTTCCAAATTGTGGCGTTCGACAAGCCATCGGTTTGCACGGAACCGACGATAACCTCTGATCAGCTCTTCCATACGACAAGCTTCCGATTATCCGCTGCTTTTTTGGTATACTATATTTGGTATTATTTCGCAATCTTTGTTATCCCGAAATCCCCTCAACGCATCGGTAAATCAACCGGATCTAATTATGTACGGAATTATGCGTACGAAAGGCAGATGGTTGATGGTCCGGATAATTATTTGCTCCATTTTGAAAGAGCGAGCAGGCCGGCGAGGAAAAAGTAAGAAGGTCACCGAACAACGGCTTCGGATATGAAGCCAACGAGATTACGAGAGTTCGCGCGCAGCTTCACTCTTTTAGCTTGCCGTTTGAAGAACAGGTCAGGCGGAAGGGGCGGGAGGAGATGTATCCCGCGCATCCCGAGCTGCTACGGCTGGGGAGCGTGGATTTTGGATAGCTTGGGAGGTTGATGGGCTGGTTAAGGCGCGGGAGATGAAAAGGTGTCTGCCGTGAGTCACAAAATAATTTAACTGGCACGGTTGTCCGCGTGCTGACGCGTTCTTGTCGGTTCTGGGGTAGAATTACGTATGGCCGTTATAGGCCCTGCTCCGCGTATGACTGGCAGGGGCGCCCTGTGGGCCTTGCGCCTTTTCGAGTGCGAGCCTTGGATAGGGAGACATGACGCATGGAGCGGGAGACCAGAACCACAACACGACCGTGCTTAAGTTAAAAACAATCCTTGTGGGCTCTATCGTCATCGACCCACCCTCGCGGAAGCGCAGTGACACCCGGATCGGGTTGACTGGCGGGCTCTACCGCGATTGTGTCGGCGTGGCGTTTGTAACCTGCTGTGAGAATATGGAATGGAATGGGCCGATACGGCTATAATATTGGAATGTATCGGCTATGGCGAGAGCGATGTGCGAGCAATTGTATTCGCTGTACAAGAAGGCGCGTGGCATGGTTTGGTGCGCGGTGGCGCAAGTCGGCGCCAGTCTGCGGTGTGGCAAGTGGGTAATGTAGTTGCGGCGCGGTGGATCGCGAGGTTGCCTGAACAGTTAGGTAATTTGACAGGGGAATTGGTGCATCCTGCAGCTGCGTTGGCAATGGGGCACCGCTTGGCTCTGACGGTGTTGCGGTCGGCCTGTGCGGTGGCGTCTGGCGCGTTGCCGGAGCGAGAACCTCATCCCGCGGCATTTGCGGGTCTTGCAGGACTTCTCGGCAGTGTAACGCTGCAAGAAACTATTCTACCGCGCTATGTCGAATATGAACTTGGCCTGCTACGCGAGCTTGGCTACGGCCTTGATTTTTCCTCATGCGCAGTCACGGGTTTGACCGAGGGCTTGGCCTACGTTTCCCCTCGGTCGGGCAGGGCCGTGGCGGGCGTGGCGGCGGGCATATGGGCGCCTAGGTTGCTGGCATTGCCAAAGTTTCTTGTCACAGCCGATAAAGCAGACCTCGTGCAATGCCGCGATGGACTCTTACTTACCGGCCACTTCCTTGCTCGACATGTCTTCGGCACTCGTCACGCGCCGCTTCCCCCCGCACGCGTGGCCCTTTATGAACTGGTTGATCGAATGATGGAGGAGCAGGATCATGCTGGATGACCGGATGGGCGTGGTCTACGACACCCCGCTCGCAGACGCATTATCAGAACGGTACCTATCGTACGCTCTCTCAACCATTATGTCCCGTTCGTTGCCCGATGTACGAGACGGATTAAAGCCGGTGCATCGTCGCCTAATTCACGCGATGCGGCAATTGAAGTTGGATCCCGGAGCGGGGTTCAAGAAGTGCGCACGGGTTGTTGGTGACGTGATCGGCAAATACCATCCGCACGGTGATGTCGCGGTTTATGAAGCTTTGGTACGATTGGCGCAGGACTTTACGCAACGCTACCCATTGATCGAAGGTCAGGGAAATTTTGGCAATGTGGACGGTGATAATGCGGCGGCGATGCGTTATACGGAGAGTCGGCTAACAGCGGTCGCTGCGGCCATGCTCGAGGGAATTGACGAAGACGCCGTCGATTTCTACCCCACATACGACAATGAAGACAGTGAGCCGGCGGTGTTGCCAGGCGCATTCCCAAATCTCCTTGCCAATGGCGCTGCCGGCATCGCCGTCGGAATGGCAACAAATATTCCGCCGCACAACGTTGGTGAAATTTGTGAGGCTGCGGCGTACCTGATCCAAAACCCGGGCGCGGATAGCAGGGTGTTATCGAGCTTTGTCAAAGGGCCGGATTTCCCGACTGGCGGAGTCATTGCCGAAGACCCCGAAACACTGCATGTGGCATATGAAACTGGACGTGGTTCCATACGTGTCCGGGCTCGCTGGGCAAAGGTCGATCTCAAGGGCGGGCAGTGGCAAATCATCGTAACCGAAATTCCCTATCAGCTGCAGAAGTCGCGGTTGATCGAACAGGTCGCACAACTGCTCACGGACCGTAAACTGCCGTTGCTTGGTAATATTCGTGATGAGAGCGCCGAACAGATACGGATCGTATTGGAGCCCAAATCCAGGAACGTAGATCCAGGCGTGCTGATGGCGAGCCTTTTTCGTGCGACTGCCTTCGAGCAACGTTTCGCATTCAATATGAATGTACTGGATGCCGATCGGACCCCGCGATTGATGGGGCTGCGTGAAATGCTCAGGGCCTGGCTAGATCATCGTCACGATGTCTTGCTTAGGCGAACGCGTCACCGCCTTGCGACGATCTCGCGACGGATTGAGATTCTTGATGGTTATCTCGCTGTTTTTCTTGATATTGACAAACTGATCGGGCTGATACGCTCGGAGGACGAGCCAAAAACGGCGATAATTCAGACATTTTCACTGACAGATGTTCAAGCGGACGCGATCCTGAATATGCGATTACGGTCCCTGCGTCGGCTCGAGGAGATGGAGTTGCGTAAGGAACACAAGGCACTGTCTACAGAACGAAAGGGACTCAATGTACTGCTCGCGGACCCTCGGAAACGTTGGGAGCGCATTGAAGAAGAAGTCCACGATATTCCCCGTCGCTTTGGCGATGCCTCAATAGGCAGGCGCCGTACTGCGATCAGCGTGGCACCGGACGAACCAGTAATTGCTGCCGAGGCGCTGATTGAGCGAGAGCCTATTATGGCTATTCTCTCGGATAGAGGCTGGATCCGCGCAGTGAAGGGTGGATCTGCGAGTAACAGCGACTTGCGCTTCAAGGAAGGTGATCACCTGCGCGCTTTTCTGGCATGTGAAACAACTGACAAAATTTCGCTTTTTGCGACGAACGGCCGATTTTATACGCTTCGGGCTGCTGATTTGCCGCGTGGCCGTGGCGATGGCCAGGCTATCCGATTGCTTCTGGATTTAAGCAATGAAGACGACATTGTCACGATGTTCGTGGCAGACCCTCGAGCGCGGTACTTGCTTGTCAGTAGTGCTGGGCGTGGCTTTATCACGGTAGGATCGGAATTATTGGCAGAAAAACGCACCGGTAAACAGCTTCTAACACTCCGTGGTGGCGAGGAAGCGGCACTTTGTTGCAAGGTGACGGGGGAGCATCTAGCGGTGATTGGTCGAAATCGTAAGTTGTTGGTGTTTCCTTCTGAACAGATCCCGGAAATGGCAAAAGGTGCTGGTGTCATCCTGCAGAAATACAAAGATGGTGGATTCTCAGACGCGAAGTTTTTGAATTTGGCTGATGGACTAAGTTGGAAGAGTGGTGAGAGAACAAGAACAGAAACTAACCTTTCTCCGTGGATTGGCACACGGGGGCAGGTAGGGAGATTGCCTCCCAATGGATTTCCGCGGAGCGGAAAATTCGGTGATGACGGAGCGCGTTAAATCGAGGGTATCGTCACCGCTTCTTGAAAACGTTAGTTTTCGCCTGAATTTCAGGGCGATTTCTCTCCTAGAAGGTCTGCGGGCAGCGGCAGCCGTGGCCCTTACCGTGGCCGTGGCTGGGTTTCTGGATCTTCCACAACTAAATATTGCGGCCCTCGGCGCGTTACTGACATGTTTTGCTGATCCGGGAGGGCCGCTCGCGTCTAGGTTGCCGCCCATGTGGATATTCGGATTGCTTGGTGGCGCTGCATTCGGGGTGTTTCCATTGATCTTGAGCAGTTCTCCGACCGGTGCGTTTCTGTTGGCAAGTGCAACGATTTTTGCTGCCAGTCTGGCTCGCATCTACGGCCAAGGCGGCATGCAGGCAGGGAACCTAATTTCGGTCGCAATCGTGTTAGCACTTGATGCGCCTGTTGCTATTCCTCTCGCCGGTGTGAAGCTTGGGCTATCGTTTGCTGCGGGTGCTGCGTGGGCTTCTGTGTTGACGCTGGTATTGTGGCGGTTTCGGCCTTATGCGCCTGCACGCGCATCCCTCGCGCAAATTGCCAGAAGTCTCGCCGATATGGTGCGCAGCCTCGACGTCATCGGAGGACAACGAGTGGATGATCGTGACGCGACACGACATCGGATGGCCGTTCGCGAGGCGATCGAAAATGCGCGCGAGATTACATTGGCAACATTCCGCCGGCGGGGCGCGGCAAGCGAACGTGCTAACCAGATCACACTGCGTCTTGCCGCGCTTGACACGTTATTCGAGGTCCTCATCGCGTTGAGTGCTTCACTTGACGAGGCCGGTTGTGCCACGCCGCATATGCACTTGGCCCTCGAGCAGATCCATCAGCTTTTAACATCGATTGCAGGCGATTTGGAGAATGATCGTACCCTTGTGACACCGGAGCGGACCCAGATGCTTGCGAGGTTGCGCGAGTCCGCTGCGGCCGAGGCTGACCCCAGATTGGCGCATCTTATCAGTACGGTTATTGACAGGCTGCTGTTGCTGTTAAACGTGACTGCCCCAGTAGGCGAAGATTTCCCGGCTCTTGCACAGCGGCCACCGCGCTGGCGTACCCGGCTCATGGGTCCGCTACGGTCAAATCTGACATGGCGCTCCATACCGTTTCGCCACGCCGTCCGTACGGCGTTGGTAATCTTTCCGGTTCTGATGCTCGTTCAATATCTTCATAATCCCTTCGGCCATTGGCTTGCAATTACGGTGATTCTAACATTGCAGCCGCACTTTTCAGCAACCTGGGCGCGCGCGGCAGAGCGGGTCGCCGGAACGACACTTGGTGGTGCATTAGCGGCCGTGATAGGTCTTGTCTGCGTAACGCCGGGCGAGATAGCACTTTCGATGATCCCGTTGACGCTCCTTGCTTTTGCGATCAAGGGCGTAAATTATAGCCTTTATATCGCGATCTTGACCCCGATGATCGTGTTGTTGATCGAGCAGGTGATGCCCGGATCTAGTCAACTGATGGTTGCAATGTCGCGCATTGGCTTCACTGTTGCGGGCGGCGTTCTTGCGGTTGGTGCCAATTTGCTGCTTTGGCCAAGCTTCGAGAGTAACCGGCTCGACGCGGCGGTGCGCCAGGCGGTCGCCGCTCATCGTGATTACCTACGTGCAGTTCTGGGAACACTGGCTACCGGTTCTGGGTCGACTTTACTCGAGCGTCGCTTGGCAGGCCTTGCCAGCAACAATCTTGAAGCCTCGGTTAATCGCACGCTTGCTGAGCCCCATCGATCTACCGACGAGGATCTGCAGCGTGCTATTGTAATGGGCGCGCTGTTGCGTCGGGCCGCTGGAAGGTTGGCAAATCTTGCGATCATGGGACAAGCTCTCGATACGGGCGGTCGAGGTGTTCTGCCTGCATGGAGCGAGCGTTTGCTAACCGCGATGGACAGCGGGCGGCCACCGCAATCTTGGCCTCCAGCACCGCCAACGATTGAGGACTCCTTAACACGCCTGGCCAGACAAGTCGAGCTGATTGGCAGTGGAACTGGCGCTAGGGCAACCATCAAGGATACCTGATCATGCACCCGGCACGAGGTCGTTTATATTCCGGTTTCAAAGTAAACCTCACTCGAGCGATTGAGGTGACCCTGTTCGGTGGCCGTTGGATGCTTGCTCCTCTGTACATCGGTATGGTGGGGTTGCTTGCCGCCCTCGTGGTGCGGTTTATCGTGGAACTGGTCAGATTGGTTATTTTGCTTCCGACGATGAGCGAAACCAACGCTATCATGACGAGCTTATCACTGATCGACCTGTCGCTAGCAGCGAATTTGGTAGTCTTGGTCGTTCTGACCGGTTATGAGATCTTTGTCTCGCGCATAGAACTGGCAGACGGCGACTCCCGGCCGGAATGGATGGGCAATATTGATTTTGGGGGGCTGAAGCTGAAGCTGATGGGATCGATTACGGTGATTGCTGCCGTTCATGTCCTGCGGGTATTTTTTGAGGTGCGAGACGAACCAAACCGGGTCGTGTTGCTGCAGGGTATACTGATGCTTGCCTTTGTTGTTACTGGCCTGCTGTTCGCCTTGACCGACCGGATTGCCGGGCATGACTGACCCTGCGAAGTTAGCTGCCTTTGCCGTTGAGGGTAACGGCTTTGTGCTTATTCGAAGACTGTGGCTCGATCACTTGAGAAATTTTCGTGGTCGGATTGCGCTCATCATAGCATTTACGCTCGTTATGTCGGCGACGACGGCACTATACCCCGCGTTGATTGATCGTGCTTTCACGATGTTTGCGAAGCGCGATCCACGAATATTGTATCAAGTTCCGGCCATTGTGCTTGTCGTGACGATCATCAAGGCGCTGGCACAATATTCCCAGACGGTTCTCACCCAGCAGGTCGTTCTTGGCACGATCAGACGTTTCCAATCGAGTATGTTTGCTTGCCTAACAGGCGCCGAACTGGCTCGGCTGGAACGTGAGGCACCTGCGGCGCTCGCCGCTCGGTTTACTACAGATGCGACAGTGATCCGCGAGGCTATGAGCCGGGCGGTAAACGGCATCGCAGATGCCTTTACGCTCGTTGGGCTGGTTACCACGATGATCTGGATCGACTGGGAGCTGAGTCTCATTGCGGCTTTACTATACCCCCTCGCCTTTGTTCCGGTTCAGCGAATTGGCCAACGCATCCGCCGGGCATCGGGTGGCATGCAAGAACGGATGGGGGAGACCGCATCGTTGCTGACCGAAAGTTTTGCTCAGGCGCGAACAGTCCGCGCATATGGCTTGGAAGCCCAGGAGCGGAATCGTGCGGACCGGGCTTTCGGTGATCTTTATAGCGCGTTGTTGCGAATGATCCGTGGGCGCGCCGCCTTGGACCCGGTATTGGAAGTTCTTGGTGGTCTTGCGATTGCCCTTGTTATTGGCTTTGCTGGGTGGCGCAATGCCGCTGGCGCTGCCGGAATCGGTAATTTCACCGGATTTGTAGCGGCGCTGTTGATCGCGTCCAGACCATTGAGGGCTCTTGGTACGATGAATGCCGCTATTCAGGAGGGTTTGGCGGGGCTTGCCCGGGTCTATGCGCTCCTCGACGAACCCGATTCCGTCCCGCCGCTCGGAGGCATGTGCCTTCCTGACGGGCTTGGTCGCGTCGAGTTTCGCCATGTCGGCTTCTCATATCCGGATGGGCGCCCGGGGCTGGTTGATTTATCGTTTATTGCTGAACCAGGCCAGACGCTGGCACTCGTCGGGCCATCTGGCGCAGGAAAATCAACGGCCCTTGCCCTTATTCCGCGCCTTTACGAGCCAGAGCGCGGGAAGATACTCGTTGACGGCGTCGATATTACAACTGTGTCCTTGGAATCACTCCGAGCGGCGATTGCCTACGTCGGCCAGGACGCGCTGCTGTTTGATGATACGATTGCGGCAAATATTGCGATGGGCAGCAAGGGGGCGTCACGTCCAGCGATTGAGGCCGCCGCAGGTGCTGCGGCGGCGCAGTTCATCCTGGACATGCCGCAAGGCTTCGAAACGCATGTGGGTGTCAACGGCTATCGCCTATCAGGTGGGCAGCGCCAGCGGGTAGCCATCGCTCGCGCGCTCCTACGCGATCCGCGCATTCTCCTGCTTGATGAAGCGACGAGCGCACTGGATGCAGAAAGCGAGGCCGCTGTGCAACAAGCGCTTGCACGGCTTCGGGCTGGGCGGACAACGATTGTCGTGGCGCATCGATTGGCGACAGTACGTGATGCGGACCGTATTATCGTCCTGCGGGACGGTGAAGTTCTTGAATCTGGGACCCACGAGGATCTGCTAGCGGAGAATGGAATGTTTGCTCGTTTGGTGCGCGCCCAAGCGCTTGTTTGACTGCCTATGAACAAAAGGGAGGTACCGTTGAGTGGTTACCGCTCTTACGGCATTGATGGTTTGGTGCGACGGGTCTGTTGACTTCCGTAAGAGCCAGCAAGCTGCTGAGAAAGCTTTTTGTTATCTTCTCGGGATCGCGTAAAGTCCGTACACCAGCCAGGATGATTTCGTGAAAAATACTTCTGCTGCCCACACCTTGTCTGCGTTAGCGCTCCAAACAGAGTGGGGCGCTGAGGACGCGTTGGCGGACACTCCGTTCGACCGACGGGTCGCCACTGGAACTCCCGTCGGTGGCGATCGTGATCAAGTCTGGCTCAAGCCGGCCAGCCATTATGAAAATTACATCGAGGCGATCCCTGATCTGGCCACCCTACGGCAAGCTCTCGAAACATTCGATAAGTGCATGCTGAAACGTACCGCGACCAAACTTGTATTTGCTGATGGCAGCGAGACAGCAAAAATCATGTTCATCGGGGAGGCGCCTGGAGCGGAGGAAGATCGGTCAGGCTTGCCTTTCGTCGGCCCTGCGGGTCAGTTGCTCGACCGCATGTTGGCAAGCATCGGGCTCGATCGATCCAAAGTCCGGATCGTCAACACCGTACCGTGGCGCCCCCCTGGCAACCGCACGCCGTCGGAAACCGAAATCGCTCAATGCCTCCCGTTTCTCCATAGACATATCACCTTGATTCGACCGGATTTTCTGGTTCTTCTCGGAAGCGTGGCTCTTCGCGCTTTGGTCGGCGCGTCGCAAGGTATCACCAGAGCGCGTGGGCGCTGGCTGGAAGTGGTAATCCCCGGCGCGCACGAGCCCTTCCCAACACTCCCGACCTATCACCCCGCCTTTCTCCTGCGGCAACCATCAGCTAAACCGCACGCATGGGCTGATCTATTATCGTTGCTGCACCGCTCTAGAGCGGCAGGACCGAAGTAAAATTTGGGCCGCGAAGGCGCAGCCGGAAATGAAACCGCAAGCCAGCATATTCGATTGCTGCATTGCGATTTTTGCGCCATTTCACGGAAATGTGATATTAAGTCCGCGATATAACGCGCTCGAATCTTACTTGTTGTCTCGATTTTGCGACCAGTCTCATTTTCAGGGGTTGCCTTACTCATCGATATCCGTGTAGCCGACTCGCCATGCGAGAGGCTGAAGGATTGCTCTCCCGCCAAAGTGTGGCGTCAGCGTTGTTTGCGGCGACCATACTGCTCAGCGCTTTCGCTGCACCGACAGCAGCGCTAGCTGAGTCACGGGGATCAACGCATCAAGGTGCTGGACCTTCCAGTTCCGCGAACGCCGAATATGGTGGCCCAACCACGCCGCTGCTCTCTGACGGAGCGGAGGTGGCGCTTCCACGACCGCTGTCGCCAAGCCAGGCAGTATTGTACCGGCGTATCTTCGCCGACCAGCACAACGGCAGGATTACCGTAGCAAAAGCGCTGATTGCACGGGTCCGGAACCGCCTTTTAATGGGTCAGGTTCTCGCGCAGCTGTATCTAGGCCCCTATCATTATTCGACCGCTCCAGAGTTACGAAGATGGTTGCTGAAATACGGCGGTCAGCCGAACTCTCGTCGGATTATCGCCCTGTTAAGGCAACGTCTCCCTCCCGGGGAGACCATGCCGGTGGTAACGATAAGCAAACTGCCGAATCCAAGCGCGCGTGCGACAGGCATGCCCGTGTTTCGCCCGCATGCACCACGCTATCGTGCAGCCGAACAGGCACGCGAACTTTTCACGCAAGGCAAGTATAATGATGCCCTCTCCCTAGCCGATAGCGCGGTAAGAATGTCGGATGGGAAAAGCTGGTTAGCGGACTACATGGCGGGGCTATCCGCTTGGCAGAAAGGCAATATCAAGGCGGCCGGCCCATTTTTCCTAAAAGCGGCTCAAGCCCCTTTCGCATCAAGCGGCGAACGCGCGGCCGGCGCATTCTGGGCTGCGCGCACCGCTCTGCGGCTGGACCGGCCCGCTGAATATTTTCACTGGCTTGGTCGAGCAGCGCAAGCCAACCGAACTTTCTACGGGATTCTCGCTGCTAGGCTGCTCGGACGATCCAGCGTCGGCGACGGCATTACGGCAACATTGTCAGAAGCGGACGTCGAATCGATTGAAGCCCTGCCAGCGGGAAAGCTGGCATTTGGACTACTGGAGGCAGGGCGCCTAGGCGAAGCATCAGAGGCTTTGCTGAGCCTATGGCCGACGATACAAAAAAACCCAGCACTTGGCCGGGCCGCAATTGGTGTCGCTGCGCACGCCGGACTGTTTGATGTCGCTGTCGCATTTAACCGGGCGATGCCGTCACATACCGCCGACGGCGCGCCATTGCCCTTACCGGCATTGCACCCGACAGGGGGCTTTAAAATCAACCCACCATTGTTGTACGCGGTAGCCCGTACGGAGTCGCGCTTTAATCCGCAGGCCGTGTCGCGTGTTGGTGCGCGAGGCGTCATGCAACTGATGCCAGAGACGGCGTACGCGATGGCGCGTGAGACTGGATTGCCGGCAGACCTGACGAATCCATCTATCAATATGGCCCTGGGACAAACGTACCTGCGTGACTTAGCAGGGCAACCAGGCGTAAAGCGGAATCTGCTGGACGTTCTCGCTAGCTATAATGCTGGCCCCGTGGCCGTCGCAGCTTGGACCCGTGCGATGCACGACCATGGCGATCCTCTCATCTTTCTCGAGTCAATTCCTAACGGTCAGACACGCAGGTTCGTACAACAAGTCATAACGGACAGCTGGATCTACGCTGAGGAAATCGGTATTCAGCCGAAAAGCCTGAACGCCTTGGCTGAAGGTCGGTTTCCCCGACTTGGTACGATCGGCGATCTCGCGCTTGCCGGTCGGCAGCCTTAATTCCGAGAGCCCATGTTTCCCACGTATGTCGCCGCAATACGAGAAGAAACAACGTCGAGATAAGCTGGTACGCGGTGTTTGCGGAGGCGGCGAGACATATGGCGAAGCCGAGTATGGGGTTGTGTCATGTGGGCCAGAAGTGCCTCACGCCCAGACCGTAACGACCAATCTTATCGCGTTTACAGAATAAGTAAGAAAATCTCATTGGGTGTCATGCCGAGCGCTGCGTGAGCAGCGGCTTCTGGTGTGGAAGTGTGGGTGGCCCAGCACGACACGTTTCACGACCGGCCTCGATAGGCTGGTTCCCGCATAGGACAGAGGTTCAATCAGCGCCCATTCGGCATTAGTGAGGTCGGTTGCGTAATGTAACTATCCGGATAGTGTATCGTTACCGGGTGTTTACAACTTATGCTTCGATGATCTCGTTCACCATCGCAGGTCATGCAGAATCGCAATGTAATAAATATACGTCTATCGATGATCACATGCCTACTCAGGAAGCAGCGCAGATCACCTGCGGAGAAAAGTGATGTTCCAGCGAAGAGAACCAGAAGATCTTCCCAAGAGCCCACGGGAAGCAGTAGCGTTCGACGTCGTGGTGGTCGGGGCAGGGCCCGCCGGATTGGCTGCTGCGATTCGATTAAAGCAGATTGAGCCTGAAATTTCTGTTTGTGTTCTCGAGAAAGGCGCTGAGCCTGGCGCCCACATCTTATCCGGGTGCGTGCTTGACCCCCGTGCGTTTCACGAATTGTTGCCCGAAACCGACATCCTCGCTGTTGAGCATACCGTTCCAGCGCGCGAGGACCGCTTCTTGTTCCTCACTGAAACCTGGGACTTCAGGCTTCCAACCCCGCCGGGCATGCGTAATCGCGGGAACTATATTATCAGTCTCGGCAATCTTGTCCGTTTCCTTGCGAGTAGAGCGACGGAACTCGGGGTAGAAATCTATTCTGGTTTCGCCGGCACTGAAGTGCTGATTGACGATGATCGTGTGGTCGGCGTTGCCACTGGTGACATGGGTGTTGGCAAGGACGGAAACCCCACGGAGCTTTATCAACGCGGTATGGAACTCCGGGCTACGTACACTGTGTTCGCCGAAGGCTGCCGCGGTTCCCTTGGCAAACAATTAATGGCTCGATATGGGCTGAACCAAGGTGTTGATCCTCAAACCTACGGTATCGGGATTAAAGAACTCTGGGAGGTGAAAGACGCGAACCATTGTCCTGGTTTGGCCATACACTCGATTGGATGGCCCCTTGATTCAAGGACGTATGGGGGCACGTTCATGTATCATTTTGGGAACAATCTGGTTGCCTTCGGCCTAGTTGTTGGACTCGACTTCCAGAATCCATATTTCTCGCCTTTTGAGGAAATGCAGCGCAGCAAGACGCATAGAGCGTTCAGGCTGTTTTTCGAGGGCGCCCGACGGATTGCTTACGGTGCGAGGGCTTTGAATGAAGGTGGGATTCAGTCGATTCCAAAACTTGTCTTTCCTGGCGGCATGCTCGTTGGATGCGAAGCCGGATTCATGAATGTACCTAAAATCAAGGGCACTCATACCGCGATGAAGTCAGGCATACTCGCTGCTGAGACGATTGCGGAGGCACTCGCGGGGATAAAACCGAGCACTCTGGAGGATTTTCCGGCCAAATTGCGGGACTCCTGGATATGGTCGGAACTGAAGGCCGCTCGTAATGTGCGCCCGGGCTTCGCAAAACTTGGGCTGTGGGGCGGTCTTGCGAATGCCGCTTTCGAGACCTACCTGGCGCGAGGGAGGCTGCCTTGGACCCTACACAACCGCCCTGACAACACAGCCTTAAAGCCAGCCAAGGATGTTGCGCCCATAGTCTACCCCAAACCCGACGGCCTACTCACCTTCGATCGCCTTTCTTCACTGTTCCTCTCCAACACCCATCATGAGGAGAACCAGCCTGCGCATCTGGTTCTGCACGATCCGTCAGTGGCGATCAGGGTCAATTGGCAGAAATATCGGTGTCCAGAGTCGCATTATTGCCCGGCCGGCGTCTACGAGATCGTGGGTAACGACGAGATAAGTGTAACGCTCCAGATCAACGCACAGAACTGTCTGCATTGCAAAACCTGCGACATCAAAGATCCAACCCAAAACATCAGCTGGGTACCTCCCGAAGGCGCTGGCGGGCCAGCATACCCCGGAGGTATGTGAACAACGGAGGCGCGTCGCTCATTGCACTACCGTGTTTGGCTTCAATGACCACTCGTACCAAGAGAGCGTGCTGCCCCGTCGGGCACATGATGTACAACTAATCTGCACTTGCTCTTGACCGAGATGTACCTCCTGCACCATATCAATACCGAACGAGCCACGGCGCCAATCCTTTCGTACGCTGGCATCCAATTTTCCAGAGGTTTGATATGTCGTTGCCACTGATGCCGAAGGCCACTGCAGTGTGGCTTATCGAAAAAACCGCCTTAACATTCGAGCAGATCGCTGATTTCTGTGGCATGCACCCTCTCGAAGTCCAAGCCATTGCCGACGGCGAGGTGGCGCAAGGCATCGTCGGCTATGACCCGGTCGCAAATAAACAGGTCACGTTGGAGGACATCCGTCGCTGTGAAGCAGATCCGTCTGGCCGTCTCAAGCTGCTCACGAGCGCTTTGCCGAGTGCCAGACGGGGCAAAGGCGGCCGTTACACGCCGGTTGCAAAGCGAATTGACAGGCCTGACGCAATTGCCTTTGTTCTTCGCAACTATCCGCATGTGCAGGATTCGCAGATTGCCAGACTCCTCGGCACTACCAAGGAGACAATCCAAAAAGTGCGAGACCGTACCCACTGGAACAGTGCAAACATCAAGCCGCGCGATCCGGTCATTCTGGGTCTATGTAAACAATCGGACCTGAACGACGTGGTTGCCGCTGCCAACGCCCGCGCGACACAGGAAGGCCATCCGCTCCCGCCTCACGCCAGTCATCATGCCGATGAAGCAGCCTGAGGCGGAGGACGGATCGTAATTAGGAATTTGTCGTCCGCAGTCGTTCCAATTCCTCCTTAAGTCTCAGCTTCTCCAATTTCATTCTTCCGAGTTCCTCTTTATCCGGGCGCGGGCGGCGATCCTCGTCGGCGATACGGTTCTCCAAACTAGCGTGACGTACCTTGAGGGCTTCAATGCGCGCCTGAATACTCATTCTGTTCTCCCTTACAGATATCGGGGGCTGCCTCTCTGCGACGATGCCGCCCGATCAAAAAATGTGCCGAAATTGTAGACTTGTGCCTGATGTCGTGTCACCAATGTTTTTTCGCAAGTCGGGATTTTTGTAGATATCGTGTGACGGATGGAAACCATGCAAGATGGTTAAGGTCTCGTGCTCGAGCTGTAAATTTCTTGTGGAACGGGTGCAATGGTGCCCAGAAGCACGCGATCAAGCATAACAAGAAGTGGTCGGGCGGATTTGATCTGAACAAGCTGTCTTCCGGCTTCAGTTCGGAGACGGGTATTCATAGCCAAACCATCCAGGCAGTCTGTGAGAAGTACGCTGAGTCCAGAAAAATCAGCAATCGAGCATATCTTCGGTATAGAGGAAAGAAGTCCCGCGGCTGGGTTCCGTTTAGAGTCTCGGGGATCAAAACCCCAGGATGGCCGTGTCATTTACTAGCAATTGTCAGCATATGGTGCGTCAGCCCCAATGTGATACAAAGCCAATATGCTGACTGATACGGACACACTTCTGCACCGGTTGCAGGAACTGCGCAGCGAGCATCGCGACCTTGATACCGTGATCGCCCGCCTCGCCGGCCACGTGATTATCGATCAGCTTCAGATTCAGCGGCTCAAAAAACGGAAGCTCCAACTCCGCGATCAGATTGCGAGGCTGGAGAGCCGTTTGATCCCGGACAGCATCGCATGAATTCGATTGTACCGCGTATTGGCATCATCATGGGTAGCCCATCTGATTGGCCAACGATGCAGCATGCGGCAGCCATTCTCGCCGAGCTTGATGTTTCCTACGAATCCCGAATTGTCTCCGCCCACCGCACCCCTTTACGAATGGTCGAATACGCCCAGTCGGCCGCGGGTCGCGGTCTAGCAGCCATCATTGCCGGTGCTGGCGGTGCTGCTCATTTGCCTGGCATGGTTGCTGCGCTTACGCCACTTCCTGTTCTCGGTGTTCCTGTTGAATCGACCGCCTTGCGTGGGGTCGACAGCCTGCATTCGATTGTTCAGATGCCAGGTGGAGTTCCTGTGGCCACTTTCGCAATCGGCAAGCCTGGCGCGATCAACGCTGGTCTGTTTGCAGCCGCCATCCTAGCGCTATCGGATGCAGCTCTTGCGGCCAAGCTTAATGCTTGGCGTTCAAACCAGACTGCCCGAACAGCTCAAAACCCAGACGATACTAAAACGACATGACTGATTTTCCACTTCCGCCGAATGCCACAATTGGCATTGTCGGCGGCGGCCAGCTTGGTCGCATGAGTGCTATGGCAGCCGCCCGCTTGGGGTATCGTTGTCACATTTACACCCCGGAACCAGATGCGCCTGCATCGCAGGTTGCTTTCCGAACGACACTTGCCGACTACGACGACACTGCGGCGCTCGCACGCTTTGCTGATTCAGTAGAGGTCATAACTTTTGAATTCGAAAATGTCTCGTTCGAGGGCCTTTCACTTCTGGCCGAACATCGGCCAGTTCGTCCTGGCCCTGAAATCCTCCGGATAAGCCAGGATCGTGTAGCTGAGAAGCGTTTTCTGAATTCGGCCTGTATACGGACAACACCGTGGGCTCAGGTTGAAACGTTAGCTGACCTGAGATCGGCCATCAGCCACATCGGTCTCCCTGCTGTTCTGAAGACGACTCGACTTGGTTATGACGGCAAGGGTCAAGCCCTGATTCGCGCGCCAAGCGAAGCTGAGCTCGCGTATTCGCTTCTGCATCCTAAGCCTTTGATTCTCGAAGCGTTCGTGGATTTTTCTGCAGAATGTTCCACGATTGTGGCGCGAGGAATGGACGGTCGTGCTGTAGCGTTCGATACGGTGGAGAACCGTCACCGCAACCATATTCTTGATCTTACTTTAGCGCCCGCTCCATTCGCGGCGGAAATTCGCGCTGAGGCGCAATCGATGGCGCTTCGTATTGCCGAGCACATCGACCTTGTCGGATTACTTGCTGTCGAATTTTTTGTGGACGCGAATGGCGCGGTGCTTGCCAACGAGATTGCTCCCCGCCCGCATAATTCCGGGCACTGGACGATCGACGCTTGCCCAGTGAGTCAGTTTGAAATGCAGATTCGTGCTGTCGCCGGACTATTTCTTCCTCCTGCGATTCGTCACTCTGATGCGGTGATGAAAAACTTAGTCGGACCTGACGAAATCGTGCTGTGGCCGCAGATCGTTGCGACCCCGGGCCTGATCCCGCACCACTATGGCAAGATTCATGCGCGGCCTGGCCGGAAGCTGGGACATGTGAATGTTCTGTTTCCCTATGGATCCTTGCCAGGGCAGTTTGGTATTGCTGCTGCCTTGGGTGTTCTTGCTCCCTCGACGATTTAAGGGTGGATATCGCGACACGCGATGGCGGAACGTTCAACACGTCGACCTGGCATGTTCTCGCCACCACGTGTTTGCGGAAGGAAAAAGAGATGTGCACGCTGGGAATACACGGCGTTTGATGCCTCTCGAATTGCAAGTATATCGAGGGGTTGTGGCAGGATCAGGTCAAAAATAAATCGGTATTCCGATTGGTTGAATGAAATTGCATCCAGTTGCGTGCGTTGCCGACGGTGCGATAGTGCGGCGGTAATAAATATCGGGAGGATTGTAATCTCGAGACCAAAACCAGTTCCACCCACAGGTCCGGGCATTGGCGGCGTCTTGTGCTCAGTGAAAGGACAAACGGACTATTAACATAGACCTGGCCGAACGGAAACTCCTTGCCATCAGTTATTACGAGACTCTGTTTGTAATTTCTTGTATGATTTTTTCGGCGAGACGCGGCGGTGTCTCGCCAAGATGATCAAAACGGTAAACAAATGTTCCGAGACCGGCGGTTTGTGAACGGAGTTCTGTTATCAATCCGTGCAATTCGACTTCTGGTAACAATGCTTCAGTATCATCCCAGTTAGCCCAATCCGGATGTTCGGAAAAGCCGAGGAGCTGGCCGCGTCTGGAAGTTAGTAGGTGTTGGACATTTGTCGTAAAGATAGTTGGTGCACTAACGGTGATACGGTGGATCGGTTCTAGAAGTATCGGGTCAGCCTTCGTTAGCCCCTCCATCATACCGATGCGGGTGGCGGAACGGAAAGCCATGTCGGAGCTATCGACGGCGTGGAATCCGCCGTCGACAAGTGTCACGGCAACATCAACCACTGGAAAGCCCAATGGGCCTCTTTGCGTGGCTTCCTTCGCGGCATCCGAAACAGCCGCAATGAATTGCCGAGGCACAGCGCCTCCCACAACACGATCGATGAACCGGAAACCTGTCCCGCGAGAGAGTGGCTCGATGTCGAGTTTGACGTCGGCGAACTGGCCGTGCCCGCCTGTTTGACGCTTTACGCGCGTGTGTTGGTGCACGGGCCTTCGAATGGTTTCCTTAAACGGAACACGTGGTTGTCTCATGCGGACCGTAACGCCGGCGAGGGCGCCAAGCTGCTCCACGGCACGGTTGAGATGCACTTCTCCTTGACCAGTAAGCAATGTATCCCCTGTCTCAGGATTCCGCACGAGGCCAAGCGAGCGGTCAGACTCCAGCAGTTTCTCAAGTGCGCCAGAGAGCTTGACATCGTCCTTGCGGTCGACTGCAGCGATGGCTGCCACGTGTAATGGCGGCGGCGGGGAAGGGAACGCAAGCGGCTGTCTGGCCGTTCCTAATATCGCACCGGTCGAGACGCCCTGTAGTCGCCCGAGAACAACCACCTCGCCCATTTCCGCGACGCTCACCTTTTGTGCCTCATGATCTGCAAATCGCGTTATCCCGCCAATTCGGACGCTTCCGCTGTTATCATTGACATCGACGGCGGTTCCGTCGCGAAACGTTCCCCGCCAGATCCGGGCGAAAGAAAATTTGCCAGTGGAGTTGCCATAAGTTGTTTTGAAGACTTGGGCCAATAGCGGGCCATGCGGCACAATGGCCCGTCGTGCGGCAGTGGCGGTTGGGCCGGCGACATCGTGGCGCAACGCCTTCCACAGTCGCTGCACGCCGTGGAAACGCTCTGCCGCACCGAGCATTACGCCAGCCGAGTCTTGTTTTTCCATATCCAACCGAAAGTGGCTGTACAGCTCTGCCGGAGTCGGCATCGCATCATTGATGACCTGCTCAAGGAGAGTGTCGTTGTGGTCAGCCAGCATATCGATAACTGCATCATGAGCGGCCTGCTCGGTCGCCGTCATGCTAGCAGGGACCGCAATCTTTTCCGACATGGCGCTTGCCCGATACCGGTATGCCCGTTCAGAGAGGAGGTCGATATACCCTACGATTCTCCCATTCTCACGAATTGGCATTTGTCGGGGAATCAGTTGCACTTTGGTTTCAGCCTGAAGAGCCCCGATCAGGTGGTCGAAAGCCGTATCGGAAGCCCGTTCAAGCGTATCAATCTTGTTGACAAAAATCATGAACGGAAGGTGCTCGGCTTCCAGCATACGGAACGTCGGGCGGAGCAAAATGGCTCGGGCCGGTTCCGGATCAACAACCACGACCGCAAAATCCGCAACGGCGAGCGCACACGCGGTCTCGTATGCCAATTCGATCGACCCCGGGCAATCCAGTATCGTCCATGCGTCACCGAGGAATGTGCAATGGGCAAGCTTGGTTTCGTATGTAGGGGCATGAGTACGCGCATTTGCGGCGCGACGGGTTGCGGTGCCCGCAGCCTGGAGAAGCGCTCCACAAAGCGTTGTTTTTCCCGCGCCATATGGTCCAATCAACGCGACGGCCCGAGGCTCATTTTGGTGCAGGGAAGGGTTGGCGTCGTCCATGGCTTCGTCCTCCTAAAGACGCAGTATTCACCCCCTTTCCGGAAAAGAGAAACCAAAAACTTCGGCCTAACGAATCGGCTGGAGAGCGTACCTAGAATCGCTTGCCCGAACTCTATATTTCAGGCGGCCCCATTTTCCTGAGAGTCGTCGAGGCCGAGCAATGCGTTGGACGCTTCGGCGTCAATTGCATCAATATTCTTAAGTGTTCGTCCGACGGCGCGAATTCGCGTCTGTGTCGAGTCGATACCTGTGGTAAGCATATCGGCCCGCTTCGCCACAGTATCCATGGCTTCTCCGAGCTTGGCCCACTCACTCTTCACGGCGCTAAGAATTTGGCTAATTTCGCCAACCTTGCGCTCTAGTTGAAGGGTGAAATGACCAACGCGTATCGTGTGCAAGAGCGCTGGCAATAGGCTGGGGCTCATTAGCAGGACGCGATGCTGACGCTGCGCTTGCTCGATTAGCCCGGGGACCCCGCGCAACTTCGGCGAAGAGTCCTTCGCTCGGCAGATAAAGTGCCGCGGAAGTTACGCAATGCACCTAGTTGGCGTAATCGCCGGAAAGTAAGAAAAATAAGTAAAGCCACGACGACGAACAGACCGGTAGCAGAAAAAATGAAGCCGGCTTGTTGCATGAGATGAATCTCAGCTATCCATTTTCAGAGCAGCGAGAAATGCTGTTTGAGGGATCTCGACTCTGCCGAACTGGCGCATCCGTTTTTTGCCTTCTTTCTGCTTCTCCAGGAGCTTGCGTTTGCGGGAGACGTCGCCGCCGTAACACTTGGCGGTGACATCCTTGGAGAGGGCACCGATGGTTTCACGGGCGATGACGCGGCTACCGATGGCTGCTTGAATTGCGATTTTAAATAATTGCCTCGGAATCAAGTCTTTGAGTTTGGAGCAAATGGCACGCGCACGAATTTCTGCGACCGAGCGATGGGAGATGAACGCGAGAGCATCTACCGGCTCTTGATTTACCAGAATCGAGATTTTGACCAGATCGCTTTCGACATATCCGTCCATCTGGTAGTCGAAGCTAGCGTAGCCGCGCGAAATCGATTTAAGCTTGTCATAAAAGTCGAAGACGACTTCATTTAGAGGTAGGCGGTAGACGGCCATCGCACGATTGCCGACATAGGTAAGGTCGACCTGTTGACCTCGGCGTTCATTGCATAAGGCGAGAATCGAGCCAAGATGATCATCTGGTACCATAATGGTCGCCTTGATCCACGGTTCCTCGATATGATCAATGGCAGAACCGTCAGGCATGTCTGCCGGATTATGTAATTCAATTGCTTCGCCGTTGGTTTTGTATAGGCGGTAGACTACCGATGGTGCGGTAGCAATGAGATCAAGATCAAACTCGCGGGATAAGCGTTCTTGGATGATCTCAAGGTGCAGGAGACCAAGGAAGCCACAACGAAAACCAAAACCAAGGGCGGCCGAAGTCTCTGGTTCAAAATGGAAACTGGCGTCGTTTAGGCGCAGTTTGCCGAGGCTGTCACGGAGTTTCTCGAAATCATCTGCGTCAACGGGATAAAGGCCGCACCATACCACTGGCACTGAAGCTTTGAAGCCAGGCAACGCTGCGGCGGCTGGAATGCGATCGTCCGTAATCGTGTCTCCAATCTTGCAATCCGCAACGGTCTTTATTGCCGCGGTGATATAGCCGATTTCCCCGGGGCCGAGATCGGCTTCCGGACGAAGTTTCGGAACAAAAACGCCGACTTGGTCGACGGTATGTACTGCGCCGGTTGACATCATACGGATGCGTTGTCCGCGTCTTAGGCGTCCATTTTTTACGCGGACTAGTATGATGACGCCGAGATACTGGTCATACCAGCTGTCTACCAGAAGTGCGGTTAGGGGCGCGTTCTCGTCGCCAAGTGGGGGGGGCAGGCGCGTGACAAGAGCTTCAAGAACTGCACCTATGTTTTGGCCTGTCTTTGCCGAGATTTCGACGGCATCCGACGCATCGAGGCCAATAACGTCCTCAATCTGTTGCTTGACGCGCTCCGGTTCGGCTGCGGGCAAATCAATTTTGTTGAGTACCGGGACGATTTCGTGGTTCGCCTCGATGGCTTGGTACACATTGGCAAGGGTCTGCGCTTCCACGCCTTGAGAAGCGTCCACAACGAGGAGCGAACCTTCGCACGCAGCAAGACTCCGGCTGACTTCGTATGCAAAGTCAACATGGCCGGGAGTGTCCATCAGGTTTAGAATGTAGGTTCTTCCGTCGTGGGCTGGGTACGTCAGACGAACGGTTTGCGCCTTAATGGTAATGCCGCGCTCTTTTTCGATGTCCATGTTGTCAAGCACTTGCTCCGTCATCTCCCGGGCTGTGAGCGCACCCGTGGCTTGAATTAAGCGGTCGGCAAGCGTGGATTTACCATGGTCGATATGGGCGATTATCGAAAAATTCCGGATCAGTTCAGTCGGGGTCGTGGTCATTGGCGCCCTTTATGCCAGATTTCATCGTATGTCAGCATGCACTGCTCGGCCGATCATCACCTGCTTTATCGTACGCCTTCTCTGGTATGGCTGCCGTGGGACCGGCGAAGATCGGTTACATTGGTGGAAACACGATGCTGTGAGACGGATCCAAGGCAGCGGGCGAGTGGTCACCCGTGTCAAGAGGCGCTATGCTTGCCGCGGAGGAAAAAATGACACCCATGCGAAACACCAAGCTGAGACCGAACAGGCGGCGTCGGGCCCAGCTGCACGATATTGCCGAGAAGGGTATGACCCGAACTTTGTGCGTGGATGTTGGAGGGACGCACGTAAAAGCTGCGGTCGTCGACCAAGACGGATCAATGGCTTCCAATCATGACAAGGTTGAGACGCCACATCCTTGTTCACCGGCAACACTGACAACGATCATTACTGACCTGGCGGCCCAGCTTGGGCATTTCGATCGAGTTACAATTGGATTTCCTGGAGCTGTACGAAGAGGAATTATCTTAACAGCCCCCAATCTTGCAGCGCCGGATGGCGGGGGCAACGAATGGCGCGATATTGATCTGGCGCGCATTGTGAGCGAGCGCCTTGGTGTGCCGGCGCGACTAGCTAACGATGGCGAGGTGCAAGGATTGGGAGCAATTGCAGGAAATGGTATCGAATGCATCCTAACGCTCGGCACT
>DAIDMG010000004.1 GCA_027449105.1 Acidiphilium sp.
CCTCGCGCCGGAACAACAGGAAATGTTCACGAGACACGGGCGCTCCCTCCCATACGAAGGCCATCGAGCCGAACTGAAGGACCACGCCGATCTGAAAGCCGCCAAGATCATCCGCAATCGCGAGTTGCTATCGTCTGCCTTGCAGGGCGATCGTCCGCCGTCAGCGTATGGAGCCCCCGCACCAAACAAGGCACCGAAGCAAAAAACGAAAGTCCCGAGACCGGAAGCTTCGCTCTTCAAGGCAAGGAGAGGCGCGGTCAATCTATAACGGGATTAGCGTATTCATTGGCCGCTCACGAAATCCCGGTACTCGGCATACATATTTTTTAGAAGTTTCATTTTGTTCCTGGCCAGCCAAAATGCTCCGGGTCCGCAGGTGTGTCAGAGTACCCGTGCTGCCAGTGTCCTCGCGTCAGGAGATAGCATCTAAAAAACGAGACGCGGATCGAACGCCCAAGCCCTTTAGCCACCGGCTGCGCGGCACTCGGCACCCAAGAGTTTTCGCTGACGTTCTGCGATGGTACTCACTCCCTGCAAAGCACGCCGTAAAGAATCTGGTACCGGGCAGTGAATCCGCCTGCAAAGCGCGCTAGTACGCGACGCAATTGTACCGCGCTCAGCGGCTTGTGACCAAACACCGGCGTGCCCGCGCCAATTTGCTTCAGCGCATGCAAAAAGGAGTGGCCGTCGGGAAAAACTTCTTCCAACCATTCGATCTCCAGGGTTCCTCGTGTGCCGTCGGGCCATGGGAACGCGTTGGGTGCCGGATAGTCATGCAACCCGCAGGGAATACCGAGAGCCTCATGGGCGTGTCGCCAGGCAGCAAAACTTTCCTGACCCATGGTGGCGAACATCAGCTGTCCGCCCGGGGAGAGCTGCCGACCCAATCGAGTCAGGCCGCTACGTAAATCGGCGAACCACTGCATAGCGAGGCTTGACACGATGAGGTCAAATGATCCGAGCGACGCATCTGGCCATTCGCCGTTCATCAGCCTGTACTCGTAATTTGGGCCCAGCGTGCCGGAGCACCGGGTGAGCATACCAGGAGCGATATCGCTAAAAATAAAGCGGCTTTTTGGAAACGCTTTGACTAGTTCCGTGCTCAGGAACCCTGTGCCGCAGCCAATTTCCAGCACGCGCTCCGGATGCCGTCCACGCTGGGCGTTGATTATGCGGCGCGCCAAGCACCTTGCGATTGCCTGCTGAGGCCGCGCGGCTTCATCGTACGCCACGGCCCCAGCGCTGAAGGCGGCAGCAATCCGGTTACACGTCGTATTCATAGCCGGGCTGCGTGCTTAAGCTGCGTCGCACACCAAGTTGGAACCTCCAGCGGTAGAAGGTGCCCGCCTGGGTGCCAAGCGATGCGCTCCTCTGGAATCATGGCTCGGCTCATCGAAGGAGGAATCAGCGGATCTGAAACGCCGCATAAGGCAAGCGCGACCTCGCCTCCTCGTTCATCCCATGTCTCAAGTGCGGCTAGTCCGTTGTCCAAAACCATGACGTCAGGCGTCGCCTTACACGACCGAGCACCACCGCAAAGTGCATGGAAATCCGCCAGCACCGCTTCCGGTTTGCCTCGCAAGCGCCGGCGCATGCGGGCGAGTAAGCGTGGCGCGTGACCGGCAGGGAAATCGTCCCGTGCAGCGAAGCAGGTAAAGCCATTTATTGACACGAGCAAATGCCAGTCTACCGGGTGGCAATGCAGCAGCCAGAGCAAGCCAAACGAATGGCCAACCGCGATAACCGGACGGCCAGATGGCACCGTTGGACGCTCGTGCACGCCGAAAAAGCCGAGATCCCAAGCCAAGCTATCCTCGGGCGGGAATTGCCCCCGCAACGGAGTCCAGAATTCGGTATCAAAGCCCCATCCGTGAATGAAGAGGAAAAGCGGGTTCTTCATAACATCAACCGGATCACGCTATCGGCCAGCCTCTCCATATCCTCTGACCGATGACACGCGGAGAATGCGAAACGGATACGGCTTGTGCCAGCGGGAACAGTGGGCGGACGGATAGGAACAGCAAAAAAACCTGCCTCCTCAAGTGCCGCTGCCAATGCCAATGCGCGTCTCTCATGACCCACAATCAACGGAACAATTTGCGTAGTGGATCTCCCGATATCAAGTCCCGCCGCTATCAGTCGCTCGCGGAAACGGGTTGCAAGCTGCTGCACGTGCGTTCGTTCGGCCTCAAGAGTAGGGATCAGTTCGAGAGCTGCCTCCATCGCGCCAAGCACGGAAGGCGGTAGAGCAGTACTATAGATCACCCCACCGCATCGGTTGATGAGATAGTCGCGCAACGGATCCGAGCAGGTGGCATACGCACCAAAACCCCCTAACCCCTTGCTGAAGGTACCCATGACAAGCGCGTTACGCAGGCCATGGGCAAGGCCGGCTCCGCCCGGCCCAAGAACACCGGTCGCATGAGCCTCGT
This sequence comes from Acidiphilium sp., assembly GCA_027449105.1. Lineage (GTDB taxonomy): Bacteria > Pseudomonadota > Alphaproteobacteria > Acetobacterales > Acetobacteraceae > Acidiphilium. The sequence goes on from DAIDMG010000004.1 coordinate 2,433, forward strand.
CCAGATATAAAAACGCCCCATACCGCGCAGCAAGCGCCGTCAGAGTCGGAAGATCGGGGCTGTCACCATCCATGCTGAACACCGTCTCTGAAATGATAAAACGCGGCTGGCTCCGCTCCCGGTCCCGCTCCAGCAATTCGCACAAATGTGCAAGATCGTTGTGGCGGAAGCGAATCTGCCGCACACCCGCAGCAATACAGCCTTGAATGAGACTGGCATGGTTCAGTCGGTCGGCGTACACAAGCGGCTCTGCCCCAAGCGTTTTTTGGTCGAGCAAGGCGGGGAGGATGGTAAGGTTGGCCTGTACCCCACTAGCGAACAGCAGCGCCGCTTCCATTCCCTTGAACGTCGCAAGCGCGGCCTCCACGCGCTCTGCTGGGGGAAGATTGCCGCCCACAAGACGTGAACTCGCAGCACCGACCCCCCAAGCAAGCGAGTACTCACTCGCTCGAGCAATTAGTGCGGGATGGTGTGAGAGACCCAGATAATCGTTAGAGGACACATCGAGCAGTTCGCGGCCTTTCTCAACACGCACGCGCAAGGCCGACCGTCTGTCCAGCACGCGCAAGCACCGGCGTCGGCCGCTTGCGGCCAGTTCGCCTAACCTTTTCTGCCAGTAGGTATCGTAATCACGCATCGGGCGTTGGCCATTAGACTGCTTTGGCTAGGCAAGCAAAACTTCAAACCAGGCGCCAACAAAGGTGGCGGAATAGCAGCCCAATGCCTCAGCACCTTCAGCCTCCACAACAAAACAATGTAACGCACCTGTGTACAACGAATCATATGATTTGCTTACTCAGATCGCCTCCCTCTTCTTCTCTCAATGGCGCGACCAGATGTGGGCCAGCCGTAAAGGAAGAGCTGCACGCACAGATCCGAGATCTCGTACCTCATGAAAGTAGTGCGCGGCATTCCGGGGCAGCTGGTTCAGAAATACCGGGCGTCAGACAACTCTCTCATGATCAAAAATGAGAACTGGCACGCCTCGGGTCACGGCGAGACGTTGTGCCAGAATCGCTCCACCATGCTGGTACGGCAGCACGATCATCTGCTCGCGTATGGAGCCCCAGGCAAGAACCGCCGCAGCTGCGTCCACTCCTACTTTCTCGGCGTTTTTCACCAAATCGACCGGAACCGTATGCGCGCCAAGTGCTTCTGCGATATCCGAAGCTGCGAGGAAAACAGGATCGTCTTCCGTATCACCAATGATAGCAACAGGGCCCGCCCTACGAACGATCCGTTGAGGAAGCAACATAACAGCATCGGTCGAACGGAACGCCTGATTCACCAACTCTGCCGTTGCAAGAGTCGTCTCAAAGCCCGGAGCTGCCGAAATTCCAATGACCAGCAGATCGCCCGATGGTGACAAGGCCGCGAGCGGTTGCTCCGTCGCGCCACTCACCACTTCGAAATGGGAAGCTGCGCGCAATTGAACGGCAGCCTCAGTGAATGCCCGTTGCGCCATCCGACGGGCCGTTTCCAGCTCTTCACCTAGGCGCACGGTATCAAGCGAGCGCCAACCACCAGCGAGTGGCCTGAACTCACGTAGGAAGGAAAGGGGAGCGAGTTCAAGAAGGCGCCTGTCTTCAAGGTACAGGCCGAACAGCTCAAGCTCTAGTTGACGAGCCAAACCGGCAGCAAAGCGATTTGTACCATGCGATCCCAAGGTTCCAGCCACGATCACAACCACTCGCTTGAAGCGAGGGTTTCGATCACTCATGGATGTTGCCTTGCGCCTCGCCGGGGGATTCGGTTGTGAAGCTTTTACGGATTGAGGCGAATGTCCTGAGCCTGTTCTCCACCGCGCGATTCACGCTTCCTTCGGGGAATTGCCCGCCGCCGCCGCGCTCTCCAGCCGATCGACCCGTCAGAAGGGCAATACCCGCGTCGATCATTGCCACCGGATAGACGGCGAAATGTCCCTTGGAACAGCTCTCTACCACGTCGGCTCGCAACATGAGATGTTGCACATTCGCTTGCGGGATTAGAACCCCCTGAGTGCCAGTCAGCCCGCGCGCGTTACAGATATCAAAGAATCCTTCAATTTTTTCGTTGACGCCGCCAATCGCCTGGATCTGGCCCAGCTGATTGACGGAGCCCGTCACGGCGAGATCCTGTCGCAGCGGGAAGCCAGAGAGAGCGGATAGGATCGCATAGAGTTCTGCTGAAGACGCGCTGTCACCTTCTACCCCACCGTAAGATTGCTCGAAGACAAGACTTGCGAGCAGCGACATGGGCGTATCAAGTGCATAGCGTCCCGAGAGAAATCCGGACAATATGAGCACGCCCTTGGAATGGATCGGCCCTCCGAGCTTTGCCTCACGTTCGATGTCCACCACCTTGCCGCTCCCGGGACGGACTTGGCAGGTAATCCGCACTGGACGCCCAAAGGTGAAGCCGCCGAGTTCGGTTACGCTCAGGCCATTGATCTGCCCTGTGCTGCTGCCTTCCGTGTCGATTAGCGCCACCTTCTCGATAATGGCTTCCTGCGACCGGTCTCGTAACCGAGACGCGCGCCGGACGCGGGCGGCAAGGGCCGCTTCAACATCCTGGCGCGACGTCGTTAAATGAGCCGCCTCGCCAGCCAGAAAATCGGCCTCCAACAAAATTTCGCGGAACTGCTCGACTACAAGCGAGAGCTTGCCAGAATGATTAGCTAGTCGGGCGGTATGTTCGAGAACACGGCTGACGGCATCGCGATCGAACGGTCTTAGTCCCTCTCGATGAGCCATGGACGCAATCAGGCGCGCGAGAAGTACTTCGTTTTCTGGCGTCCGCTCGAAGTCGTCCTCGAAATCCGCCAGCACCTTGAAGTGCTCGATAAGCTCCGAATCGTACGCGGCAAGCAGGAAATAGAACATGCGGTCGCCAAAGAGAACGACTTTGACATCGAGCGGTATGGGGTCTGGCTGTAGCGAGACAGTGCTCGTCAATCCCAAAAAGCGGGTGACGTCCTCGATCTTGATCTCGCCCTGTCTGAGCGCGCGCTTCAGCGCCGCCCAGCTGAAAGGCTCGATCAAAAGTGAACGCACATCGAGGAGGAGATAACCGCCATTTGCGCGATGCAGCGCTCCAGCCTTGATCAGCTGAAAATTCGTTACCAGCGCGCCACGCAACGGCAGATACTCTATGCGCCCGATCAGATTGCCGAGGGTCGGATGCAACTCTTCTGTTACAGGCACCCCGTCGCGATCGTGGTCTTGCGACACGAACACGTTCACGGTGTATCGGTCGAGCGGGCTTCCCGGCGGAAGGTCAGTGGCCTCCCCTTCACTCTCGTCCCCTTTGACGATGAAAATTCCAACATTCTCGACCAGATCACCCCGAACCCGTTCAATATGGTCGATGATCCGTGGCAGGTCACTGAAGCTCGTTTTTGCTTCTTCAATCAGCTGGCCCACGGCGAACTGGGCTGTCTCGCGATTGAGATCGCGCATCGCATCACGCCGCTCTCGCTCCCACTGCGGCACCTGCCGCACGATATGCTCAAGCTCCTTTTCAAGCGTAGCAATCTCGCCCTGCACTCGCCGGCGCTTTTCTTCGGGCCAGCTATTGAATTCCTCGGGCGGTATGACCTGACCGTCGCGCGCAGGCACGACCGCGAACCCGAACGGCGTGCGAACAACGGCGATCTGCTTTTCCGCTGCCTCGCGGGTCAGTTCCGAGAACGCTTCACTCTGCCGTTTGTGGAATGTTTCATCAATAGCACCCCGACGTGTCTGGTAATCTTCGCTCTGGAAAACCGCTGGTAGGGCTGTCGTAAGGTCATCCACGAGCTTTTTCATTGCATCATGAAAGGCTCGCGCACGCCCTGCGGGAAGCGGAATCGCGACTGGCCGGTCGGCTTGCGTGAAATTGTTGACGTATACCCAATCGTCAGGCGTCACCCTCTTTGCGGCTTCCAGTTCGAGAACACTCTTGACGGATTCCTGCATCCGACCACCGTTTGGACCAATGACGAAGAGGTTAAACCCGCGACGCGCGATATGCACCCCGAAACGAATAGCATCAGCGGCCCGTGACTGACCCACGAGGCCGTTAAGCGGCTCAATATCGACGGTCGTGTTGAATTTGAGCCCCGACAACTCTGTCCGCCGATAGAGTTGCTCAGCCGCAAGAGGACAGGCGGTGGAGTCGGGGTTGCGGGGTATGGGTTGGCTCACGTGGTTGGCCTCCTTTCCCCGGATAGAATTAGCCAAAGCGGCTGTGCGATCCTTGACCTTTGTCAAGGACGTTCGGCGGCCGAGACCTAAGGCATTCGTTTGCTGTTACGTGCAGGCGCATTGCGCGGCCGGGCCGGAAAAACCAGGGGCCCAGGGGATCCGTGACGTCTCAGGAAACATGAAACGCGTTGCACATTTTCGGGTGTGTCAAGACGCGCCGCACACCGCCAAATCCGAGAATACACATGTGCGACGGTTCTCGCCAGCAGCCCTTTCTCCCGACACGCAAAGGGCAAGACCTACCACTGTGCCCAAGCTTTGTGCCATTCTCGGCCAATCAGGATTTTAGGTCGGAAGGTCTAACATCAACGTGAGTTGTCATCCTACACCCCCGGAAAAGAGCCCCCACAGCACCGACCACAACCACGGCTGCGGCTCTTTGGGCAGGCCAAAGAAATGAGCAGCAAGATCGTCGGTTTTGATCCAGATCAATGCATGATTACGAGCATAAAACAAAAATCGCTTCCGCCGATGTGGAATGGCCGCTAATGCGGAGTGAAATCAGCCCATGTTTCATCAAGTCCTGAATCCGACCGGGAGCATGTTTGCCAGTTGGCTCCTAGCGCTCGTTCCCGTTTTAACCCTTTTAGTCCTGCTTGCAGTTTTCAGGATCACCGCTTGGCTTTCGGTGCTGATCGGATCGGTCGTGACGTATCTGCTTGGGGTGTGGGTGTGGCACATGCCGGTGGGTGACGGCATTCTGTCTTACCTCTACGGCTCGGCAACTGGCGTGTGGGCGGTCGACTGGATTACCTTCTGGGGAGTCGCGATCTTCAATACTCTCATCGTGACCGGCGCGTTTGAACGCTTCAGGAAATGGCTCGTTTACCAAGGAACTGCAGATGTGCGGGTCCAGACTATTCTCTTTGCCTGGGCATTCGGCGCGCTACTTGAGGGCCTGGTCGGCTTCGGTTACCCATGGGCGTTCGTTGCACCGATCTTGATCACGCTTGGAATTCCCGACCTCGACGCAATTCGTGTCGCGGCGATCGCTAACAATGCCCCTGTCTCGTATGGCGCGCTGGGTGTGCCGATCATTGCCCTTGCTGCGGTTACCGGCTTGCCGCTGCTGACCCTGTCGGGTGCCGTCGGCCACATCGTTGCCGTCCTAGCCCTGCTGCCGCCATGGGTCCTGTTATACTTGGTCAGCGGCTGGCAAGGCATGGTAGAGGCTTGGCCGCTCGCCATCGTCGGTTCACTGGCCTATATCGCCGGCCAGTTTCCAGTCGCGGTCTTTCTTGGCCCTTACCTACCGGACGTCGCTGGTTCTATCGTCTGTTTCGTCGCTCTATTACTTTTGCTGAAAGTTTGGCGCCCTAAAATCGTTCGAGGCTATGGTGGCGAACCGCTGTCTGTCGACCGACAAGCTGCCAGTGCTGCCACGACCAGCGCCTTCTCCGCAAGCGAAGTCCTCTGGGTCTGGATGCCGTTCTTCCTGCTAATCATCATCGTGGTGCTATGGACGGGCCCCTGGTCACCTCTGCCAAGTTATGTGCCGCTCAAACTCGCCGTGTCGGCCGGCTCATCCCTCGAGAAGGGCGCCGCAGTCACAACCGCCTTCGCCTGGGCACCGGCCATTGGCGGTACATCAATTGCCGCGTCATGGATCGCGATTTCGCTCCTCTTTCGGGTAAACGGCAGCCAGATAAAGGAAATTTTTCGTAAAACCTGGCACCAAATGTGGGGGGCTTGCCTAGTTGGCTTCTTTATCTTCGGCCTTGCGTTTAACTTCAATTATTCAGGCATGGCAGGATCACTAGCTTACGGGTTCTCCCGGATCGGTGTCTGGTTCGTGCTGCTCGCGCCTGTGCTGGGCTGGATCGGCGTTGCCCTGTCGGGTTCGAACACGTCAACCAACGCCATGTTTGGTTGGTTCCAGCTTACGGTGGGAAGGATACTTGGCCTACCCCCCGTCCTACTGCCGTCGTTGAATTCGGTCGGCGCAGAAATCGGCAAACCGGTCGCCCCGCAGACGGCAAGTGTTGGCGTCTCGACCAGCCGATTCGTCCGTAACGAAGGTGAGGTCATCCGCCACAACTTCGGGTGGACATTGGTGCTTCTGCTGTACCTCATGTTGGTCGGCGGCGGCTTCTATCTGTTCGCGCCCAATGTCCTAGTGGTTCACGGCTGGTAAGGGCGCGAGCACAGCAAGCGTCCACCCTCTTAGGGACGACTGGCTAGGCCGAAGGCACCAAGCAGACATCCCAAGAAACCGGGACACCAGAAGCCTCTCTGGTTTCAGGTATCCGAGTGACGTGGCACTCCTGCACATTCTGCGCTCGCGATGGCACTCTCGCGGTACGCCCGATACGATGTTTCGACACTGGGGGGGGGCGGCGACGCGTTGATTCATCGAGTGTCGGATCGCGGCCAGCCTGCCCCAAGAGAACAGGGCAGTTGATCTGAATGGCAACTCGCACGAAGAGACCCCAAGAAGAGTTATAGTGGGGTACGTGAACCCATGGTCGTTGCCGTGCTGCCACCATGCGCGTATTATTGGAAAATGCGTCGCAACCGTTTTTCCGCCGATGCTGTTCGACCCGATTTTGAATCGATGGAAACTCATCAATGGAGCTGAACGCCGATCTTTCCTGCCCCGCGACAGTCGATAGTGCTGCACTCGCCTGGGTAGCCTCGCCCATGCCCGGAGTTGAGAGGCGCATGTTAGAGCGCAACGGCAACGAAGTGGCTCGTGCAACCTCACTGGTACGCTACGCGCCCGGATCATCGTTTTCTCCACACATCCATGGTGCGGGGGAAGAATTCCTAGTCCTGGATGGCGTGTTCTCTGACGAGGCTGGAGATTTTCCAGCCGGTTCCTATGTGCGCAACCCGCCGGGCTCACGTCACCAGCCGCGAAGCGCGGCTGGAGCGGTGATGTTCGTCAAACTTCGTCAGATGCCGCCCGAAGAAACACGGTCGATCCGCCTAAACACGCGCGACCCGACGCTTTGGCACGACTGTGACGAACACCAGCAGGAGGCCCTGTTATTCGAGGCCTCGTGGGAACGGGTGGTGATGCTACGCCTTGCGGCCGGTTACATGGGGGCAGATGAGGACTGGCCGCATGGTGTCGAAATTTTCGTGATTGACGGCAAGATCGAGATCAATAGCACGTCATGCAATGCAGGCACTTGGCTCCGGCGACCGCCTGGCAGTGTACTCGCCGTTTCGAGCCAAGGCGGCGCGCTACTGTATCGCAAAAGCGGCCACCTCAGCTGAGCACACGTTCTGACTTGATCATCATCGCCACCGGGATCTCAGCCCTGCACCTGCGCGCAGTACCAGTAAAGCGCCGCAGGGCGACTAATTGACAGTGAACTTTCAAAACCCGGAGTTTTCTCAATATCTCAATCGCATCGTCTGGAACTGGGTCAAGCCGTCATCTGTGCCGAACTGGTCGGCTTCCAGGCTCAACTCGGGATTACCTCCGACGAAGTGAACCTGCCTATAGCGCGTGACGCGGTTCACGTGGACAAACGAAATCGTCCACCACAAGACATTCTTCATTGCCTGCGGTTTGGCAACAGAATACACGCCGGCGTCCATGCGGCTCGGACTATCGGACGGCGCTGTACGTTATCGATCGGTTTCGTGTTCCAATCGACGGTGCCAGTTTTCGCTGAACGGATACGCCGGTTCGACGAGCGACGGGTGACTAGCACCCGATACGGTGGAGCATTCCACCGCCGACCGGCGTAGGTCAAATCCTTACTTCAGCGGAGATCAAACACGACTCCGATGTCAGGTCACGCCGCAGCACCAGATTTGGTGCCCGCCACGTTAATCCGATGGTGCCCAAACGCCGCCGCGTGAGAACTTCCATCGTCAACAGCACTGGGGATTCTGCTGTTTCGGCGCTTGGCCAACATGTTCGGTCGTTAATTTTGAAAGAGTCGAGGGGCTGCTGAAAATACCGAGACACCGCGTCGCCAGGTACTACACCGCTCTTAATTGCCAAAAACTTCGTGGACGACGGGCAATATTTGGCGGTTTAAATTAATAACGGGTCGTTCTGAGATTCGCTTGCTGATGGAGGGTGGTCATGAGTTATAGCGTTGATTTACGCGAGCACATAGTTGGCTACGCGCGTCGCGGCGGCAGTCCCGCGAAAGTGCCCCGGTTGTTTCAGCGTCGCCGCACGGCTCTTGTCGCTGCCTTGGTTCGGCCGATTTGCGACCTCGCGTGAGCCAAGGGAGCGTAAGCGCAAGCTGGTTGAGGTCACACTTGTCGCAGATGCGCGAGATTTTTCGGCGCGTTGCTATGGGAGCGAGAACCGCATTTTGGCGTGACAACCAGCGCTATTGGCGGCGCACTGAAGAAAAGGTCGTCAAAAAAAACGACCAGCTATTCTGACTCTCGTTGCCGAACAAGAACATTATTCTCGGCCAATTGCGCGACTGGGTTGCCGTACACGATTGGAATAATTTCGTGTTTTTTAAAAAACAACGCAGCAGCATCGCGTGTTTGGCTGCGTCTGACAGCGTGAACCACTTGGTTGGACCAGCACGATACAAGGGGTTTCGTCTAGACGTAGCCCGATCAGTTTCTAATTTCCGTTATGGGGCGAGTACTGCATCCGCCGAAACCCTGGCACTGACGGTATCAACCCCAGCTATCGAAGTCGGCGCGACAAAAGACTCTGCATTCTCCGCTGTAGGTGCCATGAGCCTCGTGGCTTCTGGTACCGGAATTGGATGCATCGCGAGCTCGATTTTCCTGAAACGCTCAAAACGGGCATGAAGAGTTCTAGCAACCAAGAGAGCTTCGGCTTGCAGTCGGGCCAAGGCTTTAACGGTGGCCTGTTCCCTAGCCAACTTACGCTGCGCTCGAGACAGCCGCCAGTGCATGTCAGAAACCACCATATCGGCACTTTGCAGCTTGCCTATGAGCGCCATTAACTCCGGGCCGTTAGATCCGGTCAGCCTGATAGTCTGGACGGCCTGCCAAATCCCCTCGCCACGCCGCACAAGATACCAGGCATTATAGGTTCCAGTCGTGACGACAACCCCTTTGACGTCTCTGGCCATCGCAATTGCCGCCGCAATATCGCTATTCACAAGCGCCTGTGCACCGGCAGCAGATTCGGCCCGATGTTGCGAGCGTAGCGTTGACTCAAAAAGGTCTGGCATCATGCGAACAGCGCCTGTAGCTTGCAGTTTCACAATGGTGGTCGGCGGCTTTGGTGTGGTCGGACGAGCCATTGCCAGCGGCGCAGAGCATACCGCCAAAGCAACGAGCAAACCAGTCATGATGCCCGAACGACCAGAAAGGTGCAGCGCACCGCTCCGCAAACATTCATGGTCCTTTGCGGTCGACAAAGGGCGGCCGATCGAGCGGCCTGCTTTTACCCGTCGGTGTCGATCCCTATCCAGAGCAGCTGTGTGGTCACGGGACGTCAACTCTGATCCTCCTTAGATGAGGCCTCTCCATCACCTAACAAGCATAACATGACACCGCAGGTTTTAGAATCCACTCCGGCGGCAAAATGGAAATTTTTCATTGAATCTCAGTCATACCTTTCTCGAGCATCGCCATATCGGACGAAACCTTTACCTGCAGTTCAGCAGAGACCCGGCAATCGGTGAGTGTCGTATTGCAGCGTAGCGGCGCCGATCGATATTGGCCGATCTCGAATCTTCCATGAATTGGGCGTCGGCTGGCATGCGGCAGTCAGTGCTGTAGACTCGCCTACATTCGCTTCCTTCGGCTGGAGTTCAAACCGGCCTTTGGTGGTCCCGTTATCATCGCTCGATATCGCACCGATATGCCGCGGTCTATTGGCCGCGCGAAAGCGCTGTCTCGTTGGCCGCATCGCGCCAAACGGCGAACGAGCGCCATAACGAAGATCTACCAACTGTTGCGATGAGGCTGCTTTCCTCATGTACCGTTGTCCGAGAAGAGCATTCGATTAGGAAGGGCTAGACGGAAAATGGGTTGTCTTTCCAGCTACTTTTGGCGATAGCTACCAGAGAATGGGACCACGCGTTCTACAACCGGAAACTCGTTGTAGTGCTCGACATGATACCTACACATCATAGAACGACCGACAGCGGTGGGTTAGCCTCGTATCAGGAAAAAGCGGCAGCGTCGTAACCTGGACCCCTGGGCATGAACTCTGTAAATCCAACGACAAATCCCGTCGTCCCGTTACAACACCGCCGCCGTCATCAGCAACTAACGTATCATTATAACCCGAGATCGCTTAAGGACGGGTGATCGTCCGGACGTCGCCCGAAAGGCCAGTGGTATTTCCGCTCGTTTTCGCGAATGGGAAGATCATTGATGCACGCAAATCGTCGCTGCATCAGACCATTTTCTCCGAATTCCCAATTCTCATTTCCATAAGACCGGAACCAGTTGCCACTGTCGTCGTGCCATTCATAGGCAAAGCGAACGGCGATTCGATTTTCATGGAAGGCCCACAGTTCCTTGATAAGGCGATAATCTAGCTCTCGAGCCCATTTACGCGCAAGAAACGCAATGATCTCGTTGCGTCCCCTGATAAATTCGGCGCGGTTCCGCCAGTGGCTGTCAACGGTGTAACCAAGTGACACTCGCTCGGGGTCGCGGCTGTTCCAGGCATCCTCAGCCAATCTAACCTTTCGGGTTGCCGCTTCAACTGTGGTGAAGGGCGGCAAAGGTGGGCGTTCAACTTCCATTTCGCAACTCCTTTTTTATCTTGATCCAAACCATGTATTTAGCCCCGCGCCCCTGCGTCAGACAGGTCCCTTGATCGAACGAAGCATAACGCACAACACTTCCGCGAACCCGGCGTATCCAATCCAAAAACTGACCCCCGTCATAAACATCGGAGAGCGATACGTCGCAGAGGGCTTTTCAAAGCTGCACGCCGAGCAGCCCAGCGTAGCACACGGACGGAACAGGCACGGCTTATTAGGGTCGTGGCTCATCGGTAACAGGCAGGGCGGCATTACGTGTCGTGCGCAATACCGGAGAAGCCGCCAGCAGCCGTGTCACTCGTGAAGATCTATCGCCCGATGGGGCCGCAGTGCAGGGTAAGCTGCTCACGGCCGGATCACGACCATCCCGACGATAACTGCCCCGAGCACAAGTGGCGCGGCGATCCCGAGACGGAGGGCCGCTAGTGGCGGACAGTTGCCGTCGCGCAGAGAGCGGCGCCAAGTGGACAGGACGCCGTGATACCCGGACAGTGCAAGTACGGCGACAAATTTGACTAGCCACCACGTTGCATTCCACGCGATGGCACCTGGAATTAGGATTAGCAGGATCCCGAACCCCCAAGCCGCGTACATGGCGGGGTTGATCATGCGCTTGAAGATCTGACGCTCGAGCGAAACAAAGGCTCTGGCCGCGTCACTGGCAAGCGGTAGGGTGCAATGACGTAGATAGATGGCCGGTATCGTCAACATCCCAGCCATCCATACGATGACAAAAAAGACATGCGCTGCCAACAGCTCGCGATATACGGGCAAAAGCGCCTGCATTTTCAGGGTTGGCCTGGCTTGTCGGAAAGTAGCCTGATCTTGTCAGGCTTATCCTTCCATTCGTCGGCATCTGCCGGCGGTTCGCCCTTACGGGTGATGTTGGGCCAGATCGCAGCGAACTCACGGTTCTTTTCCAGCCACGCAATCGCTTTCTCGTCCGAATCCGGCACAATCGCCTCAGCCGGGCATTCCGGTTCACAGACCCCACAATCGATGCATTCGTCCGGGTGAATCACAAGCATGTTCTCACCAACGTAGAAGCAATCAACCGGACAAACTTCCACGCAGTCCATGTACTTACACTTGATACAATTTTCGGTGACAACGTACGCCATGGTTACTCCGGAAAACGAAGCGTGTGACGGACACACTTCAACGAGGATGAAGCGACAACAGGCGCCTGCGCGAGAGCCGAAGCCGTAGCGAGGTCACGGCTACCATCGCGACACAAATCGACGCCACCTCCCTGAACAGACTCAACGATTTCCGCTGAGACCACCGCCAATCGATGAAAGGAAGTTGATGCCGCGTCAACGCTGGCATCAAGCATCGACAGACGACCTGGCAGAAGGTTTCCGGACCGGGAGTTCGCCCCGATGGACAGCAATACCGCGCGACAAACTGTGGGCGATACGGCGTGCAAGCAGGACGAACCGCTCCGCCGCTGCGGATGGACATTGAACGTAAGCGGTAGCCGCCCACAACTCGAGCCAGCGGGCGAAGTGGTCATCGCCGATTGGCAGCGCCGCATGAGCCTGCATCGGCGTCCCGCTATACGCCCCCGTCATCAGTGTCACTGATGACCAAAAGGCGCACATACGCGCAAGATGCTCGCTCCAGTCTCCAATGTTTGCGTTGAAAATGGGGCCAATGAGTGGATCGCGGCGTGCGGCCGCATAAAAGCTGTGCACCTGCCGTTTGATCATGTCTTCGTCAATGTTTGCCTGTTGCAAGATCGCGCTCCTCAAGGACCATGCTTCACATAGCACCATTGGCGCCAAAATACGTATTCAAAATACTAATATCACCATAGACACGAAAGTGGTATCATTAATACGTATTTTCTGATTAGGTCTGCGTGATGGAGTTGACCAGTTATACGGACTACGGTCTGCGAGCGCTGATGCTGCTTGCTGGTCACCCTGATCGCGTGCAGTCGGCCACAGAGCTGGCGCACCGCCTTGACATCTCCCGTCACCACCTTGCGAAGATTCTCCTCGACCTCGTCGCTGGAGGTTATCTGGTGAGCCTCCGTGGCCCAGCAGGAGGAGTGCGGCTGGCACGACCACCTGAAGAGATCCGCGTCGGCGAGGTCGTCCGCTACCTCGAGCGGAAACAGGCTCTGGTCGAATGCTTCCGTCCCGACCATGGCTGCTGCAACCTATTGCCGTCGTGTCGCCTGAAGGGCGCATTGACCCGCGCAAAGGAAGCGTTTCTCGCCAGCCTCGACCGGAACACGCTCGCTGAAATGGCTCTGTGATCAATACCTGCTCTCAACAGGTGCAGCAGATGGGACGGCTGTATGGACCGCCAAGTGTACCGAGAGATAACATAGGAAAGACATTTCATGAATGAGAGCTCTCAGCTGCTGACTGGTCCAGATTTCAGCAACGGCATTGCGCTTGCGGATATCCCGGCAGCCGGGATGTTCCTCGGGCGAGTCGGCAGCGACTCCGCGCTGCTCGTGCGCCAGAACGGGACGCTATTTGCCATTGGCGCTATCTGTCCCCATTACGGTGCACCACTGGTCGATGGTCTTCTGGTTGACGAGACCATCCGCTGTCCTTGGCACCATGCTTGCTTCAAGCTCCGTACAGGCGAGGTTTTACAACCACCTGCGATGCACAATCTGAAGACCTGGAAAGTTGAACAGTGCAATGGAAGAGCGTTCGTACGCGAGGCATTGCCCGCACCGCCACGCCCGAAACTATCGCCGGTGGGACTGCCCGCCTCCGTGATCATTGTTGGAGGAGGTGCTGCCGGCCACGCAGCAGCGGAAACGCTGAGGCGTGAAGGCTATGAAGGTCCCGTCAAACTCCTTACCGCCGATTCTTCGCCACCGTACGACCGACCCAACCTCTCGAAAGACTACCTCGCCGGAACCGCAGAGCCTGACTGGATCTCGTTGCGCCCACTGGAGTTTTACGCAGAGAACAATATTGACCTTAAAATTGGTGCCTCGGTCACAAAAATCGACGCTGAGGACCGAACCGTCGCCCTGTCAGATGGCCGCAAGTTTTCCTACGGGGCGTTGTTGCTTGCCACCGGCGCCCAGCCAATCAGGCTGGCTGTTCCCGGCGCTGGGTTATCGCACGTGCATGTGTTGCGCACACTTGATGACACCAAAAGGCTCATTGCGTGCGCCGCCCGCGCACGGAATTGCGTCGTGGTCGGCGCGGGCTTCATTGGACTCGAAGTGGCTGCTTCCCTGCGAACGCGCGGCCTGTCGGTGCACGTTGTATCGCCTGGCACGCGCCCCATGGAACGAATCCTCGGAGCTGCGCTCAGTGACATGATTCGCGCGACCCATGAATCGCGCGGGGCCATCTTCCATCTCGGCGCCACGGTCGCAACAATCACGGACGACAGTGTAACGCTCACATCGGGCAAGCGGTTGCCCGCTGATCTCGTCGTTATGGGAATCGGGGTTCGACCCGAAGTCGCTCTGGCAAAGGATGCAGGAATTGCCGTCGATCAAGGTATAACGGTCAACGAACTGATGCAGACGAACGCTCCGCATGTCTATGCGTCAGGCGACATCGCCAGCTGGCCAGATCGCCGGAGCGGACAGCGCGTCCGGGTGGAGCATTGGGTAGTGGCTCAACGCCAGGGGCAAACTGCCGCTCGCAACATACTAGGTCAAAGGCGCCCCTTTGACGGAGTACCTTTCTTCTGGAGCCAGCATTACGACGTCACCATCTCCTACGTGGGCCATGCCGAGCAGTGGGATCGGCTGGATATCGAGGGCAGTGCGGCAGCGCGTGACTGCATTGCCAGCTTTTGGCTTCGCGGCAAAAAACTAGCCGTTGCTACCGTCGGTCGCGACCGCGACAGCCTGCGGGCCGAACTCGCATTCGAACAGGAGCGTACGCCATAACGATGTCGCTGCAGTCAGCCCGATCTCACCTCTCGTCACGCCCCAGCGTCACTCTACATTGAGGGACTCGATCTTCCGCGTGCGCCGGCCGAAGTTCTCATACTCGATCTGGGTCTCGCTCGGGCCGTTGGCCGGCATGACCTGCACGGCAGTTACCTTATATTCTGGGCAATTGGTCGCCCAGTCGGAAAGATCGGTGGTCAACACATTTGCCATCGTTAGTGGGTGATGGAATGTGGTATAGACAACGCCTGGCGCGACGCGTTGTGTTATTCTGGCATGTAACGACGTCTCACCGACGCGGCTTTGCACCCTGACCCAACTGCCATCCCGGATGCCCCGCTGTTCGGCATCATGTGGATGGATCTCCAGCACATCCTCGCGATGCCAAAGAGTATTGTCAGTGCGCCGTGTCTGGGCTCCAACATTATACTGGCTTAGGATTCGTCCGGTGGTCAGCAACAACGGAAAGCGTGGTCCGGTCCGCTCATCAGTGGGAACGTATTCAGTGATGAAAAAACGCCCCTTGCCACGGACAAACCGGCCGACATGCATCACCGGCGTACCCAGCGGCGCCTTGTTGTTACACGGCCACTGGACCGACCCAACGCGGTCGAGAAGGGCGAACGAAACGCCTTCGAACGTCGGCGTGAGGCGAGCGATTTCGTCCATGATCTCCGAAGGGTGAGCATAGTGCATGTCGCAGCCCATTTCCTGAGCGATCAGCTGCGTGACCTCCCAGTCCTCATACCCGTTCTTGGGGGCCATCACCTTGCGGACGGGTTGAATGCGCCGCTCAGAGTTCGTGAAAGTCCCGTTCTTTTCGAGGAAGCTTGAACCGGGCAGGAACACATGCGCAAACTGCGCAGTCTCGTTGAGAAACAGATCCTGCACGACCACGCACTCCATCGCCGCGAGACCAGCGGCCACGTGCTTGGCGTCAGGATCGGACTGGGCAATGTCCTCGCCCTGAATGTAGAGTCCCTTGAAGGTACCGTCGACTGCCGCATCGAACATGTTCGGGATGCGAAGCCCTGGCTCCGGATCAAGACTTACGCCCCAATCCTCCTCAAAAAGCTGCCTGACCTCAGGAATGCCGACATGCCGATAGCCGGAGAACTCATGCGGGAAACTCCCCATGTCGCAGCTTCCCTGAACATTGTTCTGGCCGCGTAGCGGATTCACACCAACACCAGGTCGGCCGATATTGCCGGTTGCCATTGCCAGGTTGGCGAGAGCCATCACCGCGGTGGAGCCTTGGCTATGCTCGGTAATGCCGAGCCCGTAGTATATCGCCGCATTACCTCCCGTGGCATAAAGTCGCGCGGCCCTGCGAACGAGTTCAGGCTCTACTCCCGTAAGTGGCGCGACCATCTCAGGACTGTTACTGGGGTCGGAGGCGAAGGTACGCCATACTTGGAAGGCGTCGAACTCGCAGCGCTCGCGGACGAAGGCCTCGTCAACCAGCCCCTCTGTCACGATGACGTGAGCCAGTGCGTCGAGGATAGCAACGTTGGTACCGGGGCGCGTAGGAAGGTGGACATCCGCTTTAACGTGTGGGCAGCGCACGAGATCGATGGACCGGGGGTCGATAACAATAAGCTTTGCACCATCGCGCAACCGCTGCTTCATGCGTGAGGCAAATACTGGGTGGCCGTCCGTTGGATTCGCGCCGATTACCAGAATCGTATCTGCGTGGTCGATGCTGTCAAAATCCTGTGTGCCCGCTGATGTACCGAAAGTCTCGTTGAGGCCGTAGCCCGTCGGCGAATGACAAACACGGCCACAGGTGTCGACATTGTTGTTGCCGAACCCAGCCCGCACCAGTTTCTGCACGAGGAACGTTTCCTCGTTGGTGCACCGCGATGAAGTGATGCCGCCAATAGCCCCTTTTCCAAACTTGGCCTGGATGCGCTTGAATTCTGAGGCGACGTGGGCAATCGCCTCATCCCACGACACTTCCCGCCATGGTTCTGTGATCAGCTTGCGTAACATAGGCTTGAGGATCCGGTCCGGATGTGTTGCGTAGCCCCAGGCGAACCGGCCCTTCACACAGGAATGACCATGATTTGCCTTGCCATCCTTATAGGGGATCATACGAACGACTTGGTCACCGCGCATCTCGGCTTTGAAGGAACAGCCGACACCACAATAGGCACACGTCGTAACAACCGAGTGCTCTGGCAAGCCAATCTGAATCAGTGACTTCTCGGTTAGCGCAGACGTCGGGCATGTCTGCACGCATGCTCCGCACGAGACACATTCAGAGTCGAAGTAGCTTTCATCCATGCCGGCGACCATTCGCGAGTCGAATCCCCGCCCGGAAATCGTCAGTGCATAAGTTCCCTGCACATCATCGCAGGCTCGTACGCAGCGCGAGCAGACAATGCAACGGGATGAATCATAAGCAAAATACGGGTTGCTCTCATCGATGACCGCACCAACATGCGTGGCCCCATCCCGGCCGTAGCGCATCTCCTGCAATCCGACCGCAGCTGCCATCTCGAAGAACTCGGAACCACCCTTCTTCGGATCAGAAAGCCAGTCCTCAGGGTAATCCGAAGCATAGAGTTCCATCACGCCGCGGCGCAGCTTGACGAGAAAATCGGTCTGGGTGTGAACAATCATACCCTCAGCCGCCGGCGTCGTACAGGAAGCTGGTGTGCCAGGGCGTCCTTCAATCTCGACCAGGCAAAGCCGGCAAGAACCAAACGCATCAAGGGAATCAGTAGCACAGAGCCTGGGAATCTTTATACCTGTCTCCATTGCCGCCCGCATCAGCGAAGTGCCATCAGGTACACTAACCTCTTCTCCATCGATTGTTAATGTCACCAACTTTTCGGCTTGGGCCGACTTCGTGCCGTAGTCGATTTCCTGAATGAGTCCCATAGTGGTTCTCCTCTTTAAGAGGACAGCGACTAGTGTCGCGGTCCACGAAATTCACAGAAAACGTTGAGCGTGTTCGGCACAAAACACAGCTTCTACCGGAACCGGCTTAACGCTCCTCTGGCTTCAAACCTGGTACGCTCAATCCCTTGACATTGTGGCGTCTACTCCACTGGAGTCCTTCGCATCGCTGCTTGCCGCTTTCAGCTGGCGGCGCAGCTTGCGAAGTTCCTCGAAACGACTGGTCACATCACGCAGAATTGCTACAACCCCGTCAACACGGCCGTCGTCATCCCGTAGCATCACGATCGTGAACTCGACCGAAATGCGTCTGCCGTTACCCGTGATCGCAGGCACCGACAGAAGGTCCCCCTCCCCGTATCGGCTCCGACCTGCTTCAATGGCGCTTGCCCATGCTTTCCAATGGCGTGCTCTTAAAGATTCCGGAATAATGATGTCGAGCGAGCGACCAACTGCCTGATCCGCCGGGAATCCAAAGATGCGTTCGGCGCCAGGATTCCAAAATTGAATGGTACCATGATGGTCAGCAAACAAAATAGCATCAGAACGTGCGCGAACAAGTTCATGCGCCAGCCGACCAGCAAAGTCTGTACTCGCAGATAGTGTCATAGGAAGCCTCTTGGACAGGTTCTCGCCAAGATCCCCACCGACATTAGCGCTCTCCGGAGGCTATCAAGCACACTGTCCCTCATCAAAACACCGCGGGGGCGGTAACAACGTCTGCGAAACCGTCTGTCCCTTGAGGCAAAGACGAACCCGCAGGCGGCCGAAAGCACAAGACCTTATGCTGCCCATTTCGGACCGATACTCGGTTGTCTAATCGCCATATGGAGCAACTTCACCCGTCGTGGCCAAATCTATCCGTCCTACGATTATGGTCAGAGACATGATAATACTCTAATTGGCGTTAAACAAATTCATTTGATTGTGTTTAAATGCAAACTTATTCATATAAACCATGGACATCAATCAAGCCCGCACATTCCTCGAAATAGCCCATACTGGCAGCTTTATCGCTGCCGCCGAACGGCTTCATATAACCCAAACGGCGGTAAGCGCTCGCATCCGAGCTCTCGAGAACTTGCTAGGCCGCCGCTTGTTCGTCCGCAACAAGGCGGGCGCTCGGCTGACGCCGGCTGGCGAACGGCTCGTCCGGCACGCGATGACAATGACCCAGGTCTGGGAACGGGCGCGACAGCAAGTTGCTCTGCCTGCTGGCCGCAGGAACGGCATCAGCATCGGTGGTGAGGCAAGCCTATGGGACCCTTTGCTCACCGACTGGCTCGTATGGATGCATCGGGAATGTCCGGAAATTGCGCTGCGGGCAGAAATCGATAGCCCGACTAGTTTGCTGATGCGCGTGCAGGACGGATCGCTTGATCTTGTCATTCTCTACAATCCGCCTTCATACCCGAATTTGGTGACGGAACTGTTGCTCGAAGAGAAGCTCGTCTTGGTTACGACCTCAGTTGACACAACCCTCGTACCCGAGAGCTATGTCTACGTGGACTGGGGCGCGGCCTTTGGAACCAGCCATCAGAGTGCCTTTCCCGAATTAAGCAGCCCACCTGTGTCGATCTCGTTTGGTCCTCTGGCTTTGACCTATTTGCTGACAGTGGGCGGTTGCGGCTATTTCCGATTTAGCGCCGTGGAACCATTTTTAACCTGCGGCCGTCTACGACGCGTCAAGAACGCACCCGACTTTTCTCATTCCACATATCTCGTCTATGCTGAGCATCTTGATAGCGGTCTCCTTCATAGGGTTCGGCAGGGCCTAAAACACGTAGTCGCGATTGGTGAGCGCCCGGGCTTACCAAAGCCACCGACACCGCACAGCCGACGACGGCAGACAAAACGGCTCTAACACGCGCACATCGCTGCCTGGCACAAAACCCATACCACAGCGCCCGCGGACGAAGCGCGTGTACCTGTTACACCAAACCCGACACCGCCCGAAACGTGTGCGGATATTTTTCCCGCCGCAGTACAGCGAGGCCTGATCGCGCCAGAAACGCTCCGTCATTGATTGACCGACCGAACTTCGAATGGATCCAATGCATTTTATTGAGCAGTATTGAGTTAAGTCAGTGACTACCACATCTCGCGGTCGTTGTGCTTTCAACATTCGAGCCACGTCACCCATACTGCTGAAATTCGGATTGGTTAACCGCGGGCCAGTGGCAAGGGGTTCCACCGCCGCCCCGCGATTGACCAATCCTTATTTTAGTGGGGAAAGCGCAACGGCGACTGGGATGTTGAAAGCAAAGTCGCTACCAAATCCGGTACCGGCTGAACTGACTCGATACTCCCCGTTCACGTCCAATATCTCACTCACCTTGATGGCTGGAATGCCTTTTGACGAAGACACCATCAGCTAAATCGCGCGCGCCCCATGCAGGCACCAGCAGATGAGTCCGGTGCATAACGTCCCTGCTGTCACGCTCAACTGCGTCTTGCAGGCTTTGCAGTCCCAAAACTTGGTCTTCGACATATATGAAACGTTATTAATCGATTGGCAGTTGGTAGGGTGCCGGACCGTACGGCCAGCGTACCTTTCTCGAACCACGCACGAGCACCATTCTCATCCGGAAACATTTCATTGAAGGCTAGAAGCGTTATGCTCTTGTTTTGTTGTTCCGGTTTGGTCCTATTTAGCCACCCGGATAGTTCCGCCTTCGTATGCAGGTAAAGCCGGATCGGTAGCCTAGCTAGCAACTCCGCGGAGTGTGTCGTGCGCAGCCGTCGTACTTGATCGAAGATAACGATGAATTCCATGCGCCGCGGTGCGCCCGTCGCGTATCGCCCAGACCGCGAGTGACGGACCACGCGACAGATCCCCCGCGGCGAACACGCCCGGCAGGTTTGTCGCGCCCGAATTCGGGTTTGCCCGCACACTCCCGCTCATCGTGGTAGCCAAATCGCTGGCCCCGAAAAACCCGGGCAGCTCGGGCCGATTGCCGATCGCGGAAATCAAGAGTTCAGCGTCGATCAATCTGCGCTCGATATCGTGGTCCGTGTCATCGCGCACACGGACAGTCAGCACTCCGTTCGAGCGTTGGATGAACGAAGCAGGCTGACCTTCGATCATCGTGACGGTATTCGGGCGATAAGCTGATGGCTCAGCCCGCCAAAGAACCTGTACCCCTTCTGCCACGGCCTTATCCAGCTCGCGACGCGAGCCCGTGCGGTCGAGTTCACCGCGGCGATAAAGACAAATCACACTGCAACTGCCTTGGCGAAGGGCGGTTCGGACACAGTCCATCGCCGTGTCGCCACCACCAACGACGACAACGCGTCTGTCGCACGCGTTCACTGCTTCGGGAACGTCAACAAAAGTTGCGGCTGGGTCTCCCATGCTCGCGATCAAATATGCCAGACCGTCGACTACGATGCCGCGTTCCGCGCCTGCCAGCGCAAGATGATTCGGTCGGTAGGCACCAAGTGCTAGCAACACAGCATCGTGACGCTGGCGGATCTCGGACAGCGTCGCATCAAGACCAAGCGTAAAACGGCCAACAAACTGGACACCCGCGCGGAGAATATGATCGCAGCGGCGCACAATGACGGCCTTTTCGAGCTTGAATCCAGGGATACCAAACCGCAACAAGCCACCTGGAGCTCCATGTCGATCGTAAAGCGTGACGGCGTAGCCCATGGCACGCAATTCCTCGGCTGCGGCCAGCCCCGCCGGGCCCGCGCCCACAATGCCGACATGTTGAGCCCGTTCGGCACGTGGCGTGCGTGGGCGGACCCACCCCTGCTCAAACGCCAGATCACCGAGAAACTGCTCGACGGCCCCAATCGTGACCGTGCCGTGCCCCACCTGTTCCAAAGTGCATGCCCATTTCGCTTCGCACAACCGGTCTTGCGGACAAATTCGGCCGCAAATCTCAGGCAGATTATTCGTGGTTTCGGCAAGGCGGTACGCTTCCTCAAAGCGTCCTTCCGCCGTCATCCGCAACCAGTCCGGAATATTGTTGTGTAAAGGACAATAGACATGGCAATATGGCACCCCGCACTGCTCACAACGCGATGCTTGGCTCATTGCCTCCTGATGGGTAAAGCGAGCCGAGATCTCACGAAAATCGCCTAATCGTTCACTAATCGGGCGCTCCTGCGGCGAGCGACGACCAATCTCCACGTAGCGCTGGTTTTTGTCGGCCATTTTTGTCCTGCGATCATTGATCTCCGCTGCCCACGCGGAAGCCAGTCTCGCAAATCCGCCAACGCAGAGTTTGGCACGGAAGGTCTGCTTTGTCGGGCCACCAGGCCATATTGGCCACGTAGTGAGGCAAGGGAATGGAGCCAATGTGTAGTCCGTTTTTACGCATTGCAAATACTTATTTGTGCATGAATTCGTATGGAGGCAAGCCCCCGAACACGGTCAGATGCGCCGGCCGGCTGGTCGTAAACATAAAGTGGCTGTCCACCGAGCAGACCCGTGCGCACTGCCAGCATCGCTCGACAATTTAAAAAGGTCGCCGAATCTATTAGCTTTCATGCGCAGGTATCTGATCTTTCCGCATGTCGTTGATGGCCTTTTTTTGACCGGTTCCCGGCAATGGGCCTACTAGCGCTATCTGGAAGCCGTGCGTTGGTCCGAAGACCAGGTCTGCACAAAATGCGGGACGGTTGGGGGGGGAGGCAAGTGCGCAAAAAACCCGCTCCCGCTAATGGCAAGCTCAACCATTGCCTACGAAGGAACAGGCTTCCCGCTTAAACCAATGGGCAGCGGTTGCTCCGCCTTCTTTGGAACCGGCAATTGGACCGGAAGACGGCTGAATGCGCAGCGGCGCCTTTTTTCTGCCTTTTGTCCACTCCCATTCGCGCGGAACGTTTCACCGGAAGGACTTTTGCATTGCAATTTTCTGCCGCCCATATGGACTGTCGCCCCCCCCCCGCGCCTTTTTGTGAATGACCATCCGCGCCCAACGTCAGTCCACAAACTCGGCCTCCCATGCAAACTCTTGATAAAAGCAGCGCTATCATCGCTGTCTCATTGTTGTTATGAACACAAAATATTAGCTACTGTCGCGAGCTCATTCCACGGTCGGTTCATGATCCATATCAATCAATGGAATGCCCTTCCCATGCTAGCTTTAATTAGCACGACAAAAAGTCTCGTAGCGTGGCTTCCATTTCGAGCATATGGGCAATGCAACGAACAAATGAAGATGTTGCTGAGAAGCTGATTCTGGAGCCGATAGATAAGCCGGCGCCGTCAGGCAAATATACGCCTGCTACAGCGATCCATGGTAACGGCTTCTGGTGGTGGTTGCTTTTCGGCTCCCACGCCATAGGATCCGCCAATGCCGTCGGAGGCCCCTTTTCTACCGTCATCAACAGCGATATCGTTAGGAGTGCCGCCTGAATGGTTAATGGCGGTTCAAGACTAACATTGTTGGCGTCATGCTTGTGACCTCGCTAATGATACCGTTCCGAAAGCCACACCAGTGGCGATAGTCAGAGAAGCTAACCCTGCGAGTGGAGGCCCCGGCATCGCCCCCCGCTGGACGCATGGAGCAAAGGATGGTGTCGGTTGTGCCTACGGCATAGGAAGTAATGTTTGGTTCACGCTTTCCGCCGGCGTCATCACTGAGGTTTACTATCCGACAGTAGATCGTCCGCAGGTACGCGACCTTCAGTTTCTCGTCACCGATGGCCATTCCTTCTTTTGCGATGAACGTCGGGACCTTGAGAGCATAACGATTCGCCCAGAACCCGATGCGCTGGGGTTTCTGATCACTAACTCAGACCGCGAGCAGCGCTTCAAAATCATCAAGCAAGTATTTGCTGACCAACGCCGTCCCTGTGTCCTTGTGCGAACACAGTTCCGGCCGGCGGACCCTTTGTGCCAGCAACTGAGACTCTTTGCGCTACTAGCCCCTCGCTTGGAGGGTGGCGGTTGGCACAATACCGCCAACGTGGCTGAAGCAGCCGGACGCACCATTCTTACGGCCCACAGAGGCAATACATGGCTAGCGCTCGGAGCCAGCATTCCGTTTGTCCGTACATCCTGTGGATACGTCGGCAGCACCGACGGTTGGCAGGATCTGAGCAAAAATTTCGAACTCCAATACGAATTTGACTCTGTAAAAGACGGCAATATCGCTTTGACCGGCGAACTTGATCTGAACCAAGGCCTTGAATTCACGCTTGGGCTAGCGTTCGGCGACAGCCTTCATCGCGCTGTCAGCACGCTGTTCCAATCCCTCAGTGTCCGTCATGCGGAGAACCTACGACGATTCAATCGCAGCTGGGGAGCCGTGTGCCAAACCGCTTTGCCGCTGGACGGGTACGCAGACGACACTGGCCAATTGTACCGCGCGAGCCACAATTTGCTGCTGGCCCATGAGGACCGTAACTATCCCGGCGCTATCATTGCTTCCTTGGGAATTCCATGGGGCGAAGTAAAGGGTGGCGACGACCGGGGCGGATATCATCTGGTTTGGACAAGAGATCTTGTCCATGCCGCAACTGGGCTGCTGGCATCGGGCGAGGCGGAACCGGCGCTGCGGGCTTTGATCTACCTCGCTTGCCTCCAACTTCCAGACGGTGGCTTCTACCAAAACTTTTGGATTAACGGAGAGCCGTACTGGCGCGGCATTCAACTGGACGAGGTCGCCTTTCCAATCCTCCTCGCTCACCGGCTGGCGGCGATGAGTGTCCTCGCCGACTTCGATCCATATCCGATGGTGATGAACGCTGCGCGATACCTAATCCGCAATGGCCCGGTCACCCCACAAGAACGTTGGGAAGAAAGTAGCGGGCTATCCCCATCGACGCTGGCCAGTAACATTGCCGCGCTGGTTTGCGCGTCGACGTTCGCGCGACAACGGGGCGACGAGAAATCCGCTGCCTTTCTAACCCAATATGCCGATTTCCTGAATTCTCATGTCGAACTGTGGACAGTGACCACTGACGGCATGCTGGTCCCAGGCATTCGTAGGCACTTTATCCGGATCAATCCGGTCGATCCTAACGACCCGTATCCGGACAAAGATCCAAATACGGGCGTTCTGCGGATCGCCAATCGCGCTCCGGGATCACAAACTCTCTTTCCTGCAAAAGACATTGTCGATGCCGGCTTTCTGGAATTCGTCCGATATGGAATCCGCCGGCCGAATGATCCTTTGGTCGAGGATTCCTTGCGCGTAATAGACGCCATCCTAAAAGTAGAAACACCAGTTGGCTCATGCTGGCACCGTTACAATCACGATGGTTATGGTGAGCGCCCCGACGGGAGCCCGTTTCAAGGATGGGGTTGCGGGCGAGCCTGGCCACTGCTCGCAGGAGAGCGTGGCCATTACGAATTGGCCGCTGGTCGCAATGTTCGACCGTTTATCGCCGCGATGGAGGGATTCGCGACTCGGGCCGGATTATTGCCTGAGCAGGTCTGGGACCAGCCGGATCAACCTGAAAACCACCTTCGTCTCGGTTATCCAACTGGAGCCGCCACCCCGCTGTTATGGGCACACGCCGAGTATATCAAATTATTACGATCGGCTGCCGACGAAGTTGCATTCGACCTGATTCCCGATGTTGCTCAACATTTCGCTTCTCCCCGCCGCCAGCCACCATTCATCTGGAAATTCAATCGTCAGCTTGCCTCGATCAAACCCCCAGGCACTCTTCGAGTTATCGCGGAAGCGCCCTTTACACTGCGTTGGTCATTTGATGAGTGGAACACGATTGGCGACCTCGGCTCCACTAGAACCGGTCTTGGCGTGCACTTCGCCGATGTCGATGTCACCATCCACCAAACAACGCCCTTACGATTCACCTTCTTTTGGAATGAAGTGAATCAATGGGAAGGATCCGACTTTGAAATCCGCATCGTGATGCCGAAGTGACCATCTTTCTGAGATCAGGAGCGTAATCATATGAGCGTTCATCTAGGCAGCGTCGCGCCCGACTTCGCCCAGGACTCCACGCACGGCACTATTCGGTTCCACGAATGGATTGGCGGCAAGTGGGTAATGTTTTTCTCGTTCCCTCACGATTTCACGCCGGTCTGCACGAGTGAGCTGGGTGTTGTTGGTAGACTTGGGCCAGAATTCGCTCGCCGCGACTGCAAAGTTATCGCCGTGAGCGTCGACACCGTCGACCTGCATCGCAGATGGCTTATAAATCTAAAAAACACCCAACACGTGGACGTCGAATTTCCGATTCTGAGCGATCGGAATCTCAAGGTTTCCAGCCTCTACGACCTGATTCATAAAGAAATGAATGAGGAAGTCACCGTACGTGGCCTGTTCATCATTGATCCCAAGAAGCGCATCCGCCTTTCCATGTACTATCCTGATACCATTGGCCGTAACTTTCGAGAAGTTCTACGCGCAATTGACGCCCTCCAACTGGCCAATAGCCACTCGTTACTCACGACCGCTCGATGGAGCGACGATGAAAACTCTTCCTTTCGCTCGCAATAAACAGCTTCACAACCCGTTAGTCCCTGGGCTTCGTCATCCAAACCCACCCGCTGTTTAGCCGGCGTTTACAGACCCGCACCTTCTGGTGGAAACCCATCATGACCCCTATGTGTTCGTGCGCTTGACATTTCTGATTCATTTTTTTCTGAAAACCCATCAGCCGTCCACTCAATTCCTGATCAACTCTCGTGCCTACCATTAATCAAACTTGCACCGAGCGAACCACCTCACCTTTTTAATCTGTGTCCCTCCGCTGGCCGCACGATCGACCCATCACCCCAAATCGCCATGTTGACGTTCCGGCGCCCCACAGCCTCGCAGTCACGCCGTTCTAGCTTTGTTGAGCGTTATATTATCGAGTCGAAACAACTTGTCGTCCACAAATACTCCTGCTGCTGTTAGATAACGAACAGCAGAAATGTGCCACAATTCATCGTTTGCTGAAGATATTTTGTCTCCACCGCCTCACTCGTACCACAGGCGATGACGAGCCCGTTATCGCCACTTACGCCAAAACCCGTCTACAGTTCGGTTACGAGTAGCTTTGAATAGCGGTGTTCACCCCGCCGCTGATAGTCACGACGCTGGCGCGTCCGCCCGACCTGGCCTCGCAACAGGAAAATAAGAGGCTGCGGTGATCAAAACGCGTTATGGCGTCCAAATTAGTCTCTCTTTAGACAGATTGCGGCCCACCGCAAACACCGTCAATCTCACGGTTGATATT
The DNA here is from genome assembly GCA_027449105.1 of Acidiphilium sp. GTDB lineage: Bacteria > Pseudomonadota > Alphaproteobacteria > Acetobacterales > Acetobacteraceae > Acidiphilium. The sequence continues at coordinate 29,285 of DAIDMG010000004.1, forward strand.
GGCACCACAGATACCGGCGTAGCTTTCGTGACCTTTTTTTACTATTTTTTGCTAACATTTTACTAATGCTACCTGACCTTGCCGATTTTCGCGAGATTCATGTCTATGTTTGTGTTTTTAAGTGGCCTGCCGTTTCTCGACTTCCGAGCATAATTACAGCTCCCATCGTCTATGGTCTCTAGCTCGCTTTCTTGCAGGCGATGTTTGTGCACCGCGCTGACTCCCATTTCGCATTTTGCTTTTTATTAGTGGCGTTATTGGCGCAATCATTTTTCCTTAGATGTTCTCCTGCGCGACCAGCAAGAAGACTGATGGGGGTCGTAACCTCTATATTCCTTCAGTTCGCGTGCCAACGCTGATACGGCAAGCAGACACCGGTGCCGATATGGTCCGACGTTAGCGATGCGGTCTGTTTGTGTCATTTAAGAGAAAACAGGCGGGAAGATCCATCGTGGCAGCCGCCGCAATAGCGATATCCGCCCGCCAATTACATGTTACAGCTCAGTAAGGAGTAGCGTCGACCGGTTTAGGGGATCCCACGCCAAAATGGCTCCAATGCGGTGAATGGTTTTTTTATTTAACTTAAGCTGTTTCAGACGAAAAATGTTGAGGCATTTGCAGCTAATGCTAATGGTATGCAAGTCCCTTCCTAGCCGGCGTGATCAATAGACACGGGAGGCACAGCAGCTGCTTGTAACCTGCTTCCCGGCGGAAGCGCGAGCGAACTTTGCCTTCCAATTTTGGACTTTATACGGTGGCTCTCGATATTCGCGCGCCCACTCGAGAGGTTAGCGGGCTATCGGAATATTTGGCTTTCTTTTCTCCATGGTACCCAGATCGCCAATAAATGCACACCACACCCGCGTTGGCCCACCATGGATGCTGGGGAAATCCACTGCTTCGTCGCGGTGTGCACTTAAGCGTCTCCGGGACTTTTCGCCGGATGTTCTGGTTCTGCAGGGTCTCGCTAGCCGCCAAGGCAGCGGCAGTGATGATACTGCCAGACGTAAGCCACTCAGCAAAGCTCAGCCGGTGCTTCGAGGATGGCTGGAGGCCGCTTCCTGGCCGTCATTGCCTTCCCTCTGGAGCAGATTGGGTTTAAATTGATTCGCTTGCTGAAACACAAGGCGCTATTCTCGCCTCTGGCGACAAAGAGCGGTGGAGGGAGCGAATGGCGGACAACCCAAGTCCGAAGTTGCGAGAACAGGTGTATGCGCGAGCGGGCGGCAGATGCGAATGCCGACTGAGATCATGTGGCCACCTTGGGCATTGCAGTTCTGCGCTGCGAGATGATTGGGTCTTGCACCGCATTAAGGCTGGTGCCCCCTACGTGCTCAGCAACGTCATTGGACTATGTCATGCTTGTCACAACAGTCGGTCCGCGCATGGTGCTCGAAGGCAATAAGGCGCCCGGACCGCCCTTCCTCAGATCGATACTGCGCATTCCGCCTGCTAACTCAAACGCGCTCCTATAAAGCCCGAGGCGTTGGGCAGGTCGCTTGGCCGCCGCAACCAAAGCGTTCCAGATTTTCGGCCACGCGTCCACCTTTTCTTGCCACGTTACGCATTTGCTGAACGGCCCCATATTATCCCATTCGGAGTACGATTGAGCTAGTTCATTCGGCCGCCAGATCGGGTTGGGTGGGGGGCGTTGTGCTCGACAACCGAGCTACGGGCGCTGCCCTCGGAAGCAAGGATGACTCATTACGTGGCCGCGCTGGAGCTCCTTTCTACCGCACCCGGTGTCGAGCACCCTCTGCGCGGGCCCGGCGCATCGGGCCAGCCAGGACTGGCGCCTTCGACCGGAACACGGAACTAAATGCCGAGGCACGGCGTCGCCCAATGCTCCCTGCTGCAGTGACATCGGCGTGCGTTCGAGAGCCGCACCACAGGATCGGAAGGTTTCCCGTGACGGGGGCGGGACGTAATTACAGCACGAGCAGGCCAAGGACGTGCAGGCTGGGGTTGCCTCTGCCGAAGCAATCCCGAAGCGATCCTGGAGAGCGGTCAGCCTGGCGCGGATCACGGCTCTTCCACAGTTCTGGAGGACGCGGTTGAACTGACGCGATAAAGACGGGAGCCGCCTTGCCGCGGTTCTCGGGATGCGTCTGGTCACCATACGCCGCCACGCTTGGCCGTGACCCGGCCCGTCGTGTCGCGGGACGCCTTCGCCCGTTGCCAAGATGATGCGCCCGCGCGCGTCCACCGCGTCGAGCTCGACGGCGAGGAGGAGCGGAGCGGCCTCGGCCATCATGACCCGCCGTCTATTCCTTCATGATCTAGAGCGTACGACGGGTTTGCATGACTATGCCGCATGGTTGCAAAAACTCTTTTGCCCTACCAACGGCCTTTGCTGAAAGGACCCCTACAACATAATTTCGGTCCGCGACTGGCTGGGTGAAGCACCCCTGTTTCCCGGTAAACACTGGAAACAGTTTTTGTCGGAAACGCTTACGTGACTGAATGGCGCTGGCATCCACATATGCCAAAGAATACAGGCCGATTTTCCTCATACGCAAGGCTCTGGAACATAAGGTTTCTGTCGCCGAGCACGTCGCGGTTTGGCCCAATGCATCACACCCCACGATTACTTCACGAACGTCCAAAGCCAGCCAGCGCTGCCGCAACAAGTTTACCGTTTCTCTCGTGCGAATCTCGCATCATGGACAGTCTCATATGGAGATCATCATCACGGACGGTAGGTAACAGCGCTATTATCTGTTCTATCGAACCGACCCGGCGATGATTAAGAAACTCTAACCTATGCGCCAAATCGCGCTTTAACATCGCCTGGCCAAAAACGGCGTCTGTTTTATTTGATGCGGTGCCACCACGACTGAGGATAGCATTCGTCAGGACGCCGCACCAACGCGCCGCATCCTGATGAATCAACAGGATTAATCCGTGCAAATGGTCTGGCGCTTCCGAAGCACTGGCAAGCGTCACCAGCGCATGAGAACGCTCAGTCTCGAGCAACTCATTCAGCGCCACTAAAAGTTCAGAACGTGAAAGGAAGCCCATATAACAATCATCAACGTGATGAGAAAAACATGCCGGAGAAGCTGACTCGACGGGGGTCGTTGGAACAATCTTGTCAACCGATAGCAGGGCCGCGGCGTGTGCTGCAATATTTTGGACCAGCTCGGCCGCGCTAACGATACGCGATATCCGTCCAACACCTTCACCAGCATATAGCGCCATCGCTTCAAACTCTCCGGTCATAGATACCAATGGCGATTCGGTGCTAAACAAGTAAATTGGTCTCTCACCTTCGTGGCCGATCACGACACGAGACCCCGTAAAGGCATTTCCCCGCTCACCATTCGTCACACTATTTGCTAAGACCCTAACGATCGTTCCGCTAGGCCGATTATTATGAAACATATCCGTTAAAACCGTGTCGATGGCGGTTGATTCAATGAGGCGTCGCTTATGGTATGGATGCGCAAATGCTTCTTCAGTCGCAACAAAAGCCGTCCCGAACACCCCGCCTTGCGCTCCCAAAGCAAGGATCGACGCAAGATCGGCACCATCTACAAGGCCTCCCGCGGCAAGCACAGGCAGCCGACTTTTTGCGACGAGTTCAGGAAGCAGGTCTTGCAGTCTCTGCCTGCTTCTGACGTGCCCACCGGCCTCCACTCCCTGCGCGATCAAGATATGGGCGCCAGCTCGTTCCGCGGCCTGTGCTTCTGTTCCATTACCGACTTGGCATACAACAATCGTTCCCGCCCTGTGAAGCCGGCCAATAAGCGCTTCCGAAACATCCCAGAACAGTTCTATCGCTGGAACTTCCAGATCAAGACAGGCCGAAATTTGTTGCTCCAGCAGCACAGGGTCGGTCGCCTCTGGAACCAGATTAACTCCGAATCGATCAATGCCTCGCCCCCGCAGAGCCTTCACCTCGGAGTGGATCAAGTCTACCGGCTCGCGGATCATGCCAAGGAACGCGAAACCTCCAGCCCCACTGACGGCAGCGACAAGTTCATGCCGTGATACTCCACCCATCCCGGCGGCGAGGATTGGAATTGAACACCCAAGAAGATCACAAACGGGTCTGCGAAGAGCGTCAAACATTCTTGCCTCTTTGATTGCTGCTGCCATCCCTCCCAAGGCGCATCGCGATTGGCTGCTCATCACCCCGCAACACTACCCGCCGAATTTTCGACCCACAAAACGCCGCTCCCGGGCATTTAAAGAGCTGTCGTGTACCGGCGTCGACTCAAATCCACGCAATAGGCGTCGACTTTTCAACGAAATATCCGCCGACGTTGTCGTATAATCAATAGCATCCCTGCTGTCGGCGATATCCCCACGATTCCACCCCAGTACAGACCCATCGGCAGCAATCACCGCAACACGATATTAATCATACTGCGCCAAATCATTCTATTTTTCTGCCAATAATTCAGCAAGTACAACAGCATTGTTATGTTCAATATCGCGCGCGGCAAACAGCAGCGTTACCGGTCCCGTGTCGCAAAGAGTCTTGAGACGTTCAAACGGTTCGCGATTGGCCTCAAGTTCCGCGCGGTAGCGCGTTCTGAAGTCCTCCCACCGCTGCTGATCGTGGCCAAACCATTGCCTCAATGCATTGCTTGGCCCGATTTCTCTCATCCAAAAATCAATTTTTGCACTCTCGCGCGTGATCCCGCGAGGCCACAGCCGGTCGACAAGCACGCGCATTCCGTCATCGGGCAAAACGGGTTCGTAAATACGACGAATGATGATCTTTGGCTGCTTCATTACTTGATATCCAACTTTTCTGGGCATCACAGGGCAGAACAGGACGTGTGCGCGACAGCCTCCCCAAGAATATTCTACCTCATCTCGCGCCTAGCTACCAGCATCCGGAACATCTCAGTTGAACATTTATGCCCGTGATTGTTGCATCGCAAAGATCAGCATTTGCAAATCCGGTTAAGCTGAGAACCATTTGGTAAAACGGATCCACAACTTACGCTATACTAACACGCGATGTCTGCCCCACTGCACGCACTCAGAATTCGCGTCCACCAGCGGCGCCGAGACAAACATTACATCTAGCGTGCCGCCTGGAATGTCACTTTCCCGTCTACACCAAATTATCTCATTAAAATGATGGATGATAAGCACGAGAGCAGACTACATGGGTCCGGGCTGATTGATCGTGGCTACCACTACGATGGCAAACCATGATCCTGTGATAAGCGGCTGTGCTCTTTGAAAATTGACGCCATCTCGAATAACACGAACCGGAAGTTAATGCGGCCAGTGCATGCAAGCGCCCGGGTGTACATGCCAAGTTTCCCTGATCCTACGCGCGGCGTCAAATCCACGATTTTGTCCAGCTCCAAAATGGCGGAATCCGCACCAGGAGAACGGGCGAAAAAGAGCCACCTCTAGTGGGCCGGTCATTCCACAGCTTCCGTTGGAATTCGGCCAGATCCGACCTTTCACTCACCTCTGCGCTATAGCTCACCCAGTTACGCGTTGATACGCCAGCAACGATTTCCGCTTTCCGGCCCGCAGCGCGGTTGCAGAAGGACAAGTGTGGACGCTTTGCCACCGACTGTGGACCAACGACCAGCGTCGGCACCTGCTGAGCCAATGAACGGCGGGGCCTGCGTTCGCGTGCCGAAGTCGATCCAACCTGTGCACCGCTATCGCACCGCTCGCGAAGTGCCGGGCCATATCGGCCGTGTATAAACCGCCACCTCGCAAGATTGCTAAGAAACGATATAGGCACGCAGGGAGTTTATTTCTAATTCGGCGTCTTCAAGCTGCGCCTTTACGAGATCACCGATACTTACAACCGCGACAAGCGCGCCCTCTTCAAAAACCGGGAGATGGCGACAACGCTTTGTGGTCATCAACAACATTGCTTCCAAAACTGTAGCGCTCGGCGTACAAGATGCCACAAGGCTCGTGGCCAAATCAGCGACTGTTCGTTTCGCAATATCCTCGCCAAGTTCACCCACGAAGCGCATGATATCGCGTTCTGAGAACATACCGATCATCACTCCCTGGTCATTGACGACCGGTGCTGCACCGATGCGTTTAGTGGTAAGAAATTTCGCTGCTTGTGGAATCGGCTTATGGCCGTTGAGGACAATTGCGCCCCAACCTTTTTGGTCGAGAACCTGATGAATGGTTGTCATGACCTACTCTCCGCGCTTGTGCCGGGCCTTATTGAAACACTCGCTTGTGTCGGCTTACGACAAAGCGCTTCTGGCCCCTTTTGAGAGTGACTGGCCCCGCAGGTACACGCCGAGCGTACGCCCGCAGCCAAAATGCGCGAACAATCACCCCAACGATAAACGCACTATACACGGTTAAAACTTAAAGAGGTAGGAGGCTAACATCGAATCACTGTCTCCAGCCATGCAAAATGTGCGGCAACAGAAACCTAGTGTGGTAATTTATGGAACTTCAACAAGATTTAGAAGCAGTGGGGCGTGAGCTGAGGAGATGAACTTCTAGAGACAAAAACCCGCAGGAAGGAATCCGGTTAAGGACCCGGGCATGAGACGACAAAATCAAACGCGCGCGCCATTGATCGGCAATTTTACCCTTGGCCCACAGTCACCCGAATCAGCGCAATCGCAGGCGCTGGATAAACGCCCAGAGTCACTAGCAATACAAGGAGAGCTGCGATCACCGCCTTACCGAATAGCGGCACGGCGGTGCGTCGAACGGGTATATGTTCGACTGGCATGGCCATCGCAACGAGAACGCGCAAGTAGTAATAGAGGCCAATCACGCTCCCGACCACAAGGGCTACAACTGGCCAGAAAAGTCGGCCACCAACACCGGCGGCAACGAGATAAAACTTACCAATGAAACCCATCGTCGGCGGCATTCCAGCGAGGGAGAGGAGCGCGAGAGTAAGAGCTCCCGCCAGAAACGGCTGGGTATGGAAGAGGCCTCGGTAGTCCTCGATCTTGTCAGCATCCCGCCCTTTGCCCGGAGCGCTGAGTAAAGCGATTATGCCAAAGGCACCTAGTGTGGTAACGGCGTATGCTGCGAGATAATAGGCCACCGCCCTGTTGCCCAAGGAATCGGCCGCAAGAAAGCCAACAAGCAAATAGCCAAGGTGGGCAATGGATGAATAAGCGAGGAGGCGCTTCACGTTGTTCTGCAACAGCGCGAGCAAGTTACCACCTAACATGGATAGGATCGCGACTGCAGAAAGGCCCAAACGGAGCGACGTATCGGCGTGATTTCCCGCAAGGTTAAAATAACGTAGGATCACCGAAAACACAGCGATCTTGGAGACCACTGCGATGAACGCGGTGATCGGTGCCGGAGCACCTTCGTAAACGTCGGGTGTCCACATGTGGAATGGCACCAGCGAGAGCTTGAACCCAACGCCCGTGAGGATCATGGCGACGCCGACGAGTCGATACAGATCGGCCGGGTCACCCGTATGGGCCTCTACGCCGATGCGGGCAAACGACATGGTGCCCAGTTCCGCATAGATCAGTGCCATGCCGAACAGAAGGAAGGCAGAAGCAGCACCACTAAGGACGAGGTATTTTGTGCCTGCCTCGGCCGCTCCCTGGCGTGGGCTCGCATAGGCAATTAAACCTAGTAGCGAGATGCTCAGCACCTCAATGCCCAGAAAGAATGATGCAAAGTTAACACTCTCCGGAAGAACGGCCGCGCCGAGCGTCGCGGTGAGCAGGAGAAGGTAGTATTCTTCACACACTGGGTGCCCAGAACTGGCGAGATACGCGTATGAGATTATGGCGACAATCAGGGCCGAACCGAATACCAGCCCGGCGTAGAAGAGTGCGGTGCCGTCAACGATGAAAAGTGGCGTCACGGGAACAGGTGAATCGGGAGCTGAGAAAAAGAGTACGACGCAGCATAACGACAAGCCTATAATGGTCGACAGTGCGGTGAAACGATGGTCGCGGCGGGCCGCAATCAGCAGCATCACCACGATCGTCAGGACGCCGAGCAATGTGAACGGCGCGAAGGCTCTGAAAGCCGCCGTGGTCATGATGGTTGCTCTGCAACGCGCGCGCGTGGTCCCGTCGACGCTTGGCCGCTACGCTGCAGGACTGACAGCCCTGGTGCCACCTGGTAGAAGACCGGCTGCGGATACAGGCCGAGCCCGACAATCGACAACGTCAGCACCGTCATCACGACGAGATGCGGTGTCGTGAGATCGAATAGTCGTGTCCCATCCGGAAACGACCCTACCCTGCCGTGAAAGGCCCTTTGTACCAACAGCAGCGAGTACGCTGCCGCCGCCACTAGCCCGCCGGCCGCAAATACGGTGAAAATGACGCTCACGTGAAAACTACCGAGTAAAATCAGAAATTCACCGATGAAGTTGCCAAGTCCGGGTAAGCCCAGCGAGGCAATCGCAAAAAACATCCCAAATGCCGACAGCCGTGGCAAGCTGGCCCATAACCCCCCCATGAAGCGCATGTCGCGTGTATGAATGCGCTCCTGCAAAGCGCCAACCAGAATGAAGAGAGCACCGGTACTGACTCCGTGCGCTAACATCTGCACGACCACCCCGTCGAGTGCGAGGCTATTCCACGCAAACACCCCGAGCAGTATGAACCCCATATGGCTGATGCTGCTATAAGCGACCAGCCGCTTCATATCGTTCTGGCCGAACGCGAGCAGAGCACCATACAGGATTCCGATCACCGCAAGGGTCATCGCGACAGGTGCGAACGCGTGAGCCGCATCAGGAAACAATGGCACCACGAAGCGAAGCAGACCGTACGCTCCGGTCTTCAGCAGGATTCCGGCAAGCAGCACAGAACCTGCAGTCGGCGCCTCCGTGTGAGCATCAGGCAACCACGTATGAAACGGAACTGCCGGAAGTTTGACTGCAAAGGCGATAAAAAAGCCGAGCATTAACCAGAATGCCGTCGTCGAATTCATCTTGGTGCCGAGCAACGCCAGATAGTCGAATGTGAGGTGACCTGTCGTGTGCTGGTGAATGAAAACGAGCACCAGAATCGCGACTAACATGATAAGGCCGCTTCCCTGTGTGAAGAGAAAAAACTTGATCGCAGCGTAGAACCTGTTCTCGTGACCCCATAGCGCAATCAGAAAATACATCGGTACCAGCATCAGTTCCCAGAAGAAGAAGAACAGGAACAGATCGAGCGCAAGGAACACACCTATCACGCCGGTGGTGGTCCAGAGTAGATTCGCGTGGAACAGACCCACCCGTTCTGTGATTTCGGTCCAGGAAATGACCACCGAAATGAGGCTTAGCGCGAGTGTCAGCAGGATCAGAACTAGGCTCAGCCCGTCAAGATCAAGTTCAAAGGAGATGCCGAGCTGAGGGATCCAAGGTCGCTCGAAACTCGCAATCCAGGCCGGATGGCTGGAAGATGTGGCGGGACTAATCAAGCTCAACGCAAGGAGCAAGTCGAGCGACAGCACCACTATACTGATCCAGCGCGACCAATGCGGATGCGCTGCCCCTGCACCCCACGCGAGCGCGCCGCCAACCGCTGGCACAGCAAGGAGCCAAAGCAGGATCATCGCAACACCGCAATCGCAATCAGAAAAATCGAGCCAAGTGCAAGGCCGGCGGCATATAACCGTACGCGCCCGCTCTGCGTCCGCCGCACGGCAAAGTGGCCGGCCCGTGTTACCCAGACGATACCGCTGTAAATTCTGTCGATAAAGTCGTTGCGATCAATCCGCGCTGCCCACAACACAGGGCAAACTAGGAGACGGTCGTATAGCCAGTCGAATCCGGCGGCAGCGTGCCAGAACCGCCAGAGTGGGGTATCTGCTTGCGCGAGCGTCGGACGCCAATAGAGCAAGGCGGCAAGCGCAATGCCCGAAATGGACGCGAAACTCGCGAACAGTAGCGGCAGCACGGTGGTGGCTTCCAGGGGTGCCGGCACCACTGCCGAAAGCAGATCCGAGAGAAGCGTGATGTGCCCGAAAGTGGATGGCAACTGAATGAATCCCCCCACCAAAGACAGCGTAGACAGTACAATTAGGGGCACAATAACCCGCCAGCCGTAACGTCCGCTAACATGGGTGTGTTCTTCGCCAAAAAAGGCAATGAAGACGACGCGAAAGATATAGACGCCTGTCACAAACGCACCGACCACGCCGGCGCCCCATAGTACACGACCGCTGGTTCCATCCACCCAAGCGCCGGACAGGATCGCTTCCTTGCTGTAAAATCCAGCCGTAACCAGCGGTAACGCCGCGAGCGCTGCGCTCCCGATCAAGAAACTCCAAAAGGCGGCTGGGAGACGCCGCCAAAGGCCGCCCATCTTGAAAATATCCTGCTCGTGATGTAGCCGCATCGTGACCGCACCGGCAGAAAGAAAAAGAAGAGCCTTGAAGAAAGCATGCGTCATCAAGTGAAACATTGCTGCCCCCCACGCGCCGACCCCAAGGGCCACAAACATGTAGCCGATCTGGCTCATAGTCGAATAAGCAAGAACCCGCTTGATGTCGTTCTGGGCGAGTGCGCTGAAACCAGCAAGCAGAAGCGTCAAAGCGCCAACGATACCGACCGTAAATTGCGCAATGGGTGCAAGCAGGAACAGGGCATGGGTACGGGCAATGAGATAGACACCGGCGGTCACCATCGTTGCAGCGTGGATTAGGGCGCTAACTGGCGTTGGACCGGCCATTGCGTCAGGCAGCCACGTGTGGAGCGGCAACTGCGCGGACTTGCCCACAGCGCCGCCAAGCAGGAGAAAGGCGATCAGCGTGACCATCGGCGAAGCGGCATGCCAAGTCTCGGGCGCCCTGGTCATCGCGCTAGCGATATTGAGTGTGCCGAGGTGGGTGGCAATCAGCAGCAACCCGATCAGGAAGGCGGTGTCACCAATGCGCGTCACGATGAACGCCTTGCGTGCCGCAAGACCATTGAGGGGATCGCCCCACCAAAAGCCGATTAGCAGATAGGAGCAAAGACCAACCCCTTCCCAACCAGCATAAAGGACAAGGAAATTCCTGGCCAATACTAACAGGAGCATGGCGGCGACGAAAAGGTTAAGATGAGCGAAGAACCGACCGTAACCCTGCTCGCCTTCCATGAACTCGGTGGCAAACAGGTGAATGAAGAATCCGACACCGCTAGTTACCAGCATCATCAATAGCGAAAGCGGGTCGAGTCGTAAGCCGATATTTACCGAAAGGCCGCCAACATGGAACCAGCGCCATAATGTTTGCTGATAGACCTCACCTGTAGGTGGGTCGAGCAGGAAACCGGAGCTGATCACGAAGGCAAGCAAAGCGGCAAAGCCAACAGAGAGTGCGCCGATCATAGCCGAGGCGCGAACAGAAAGGCGTGCAGACCCGAGCATTAGAATTACGGAACCTAGAAGCGGCAACGCCGGGACAAGCCAGAGAAATTCGCGCACTTTCTATCCCTTCAGCTGATCTCCTGCATCAGCATCGAGGGTAGGGATCCGGCGATGCATCAGCAGGATCAGCGCAAGACCAACCGAAACCTCAGCTGCAGCGAGCGTAAGCACGAGGATGAACATGACTTGGCCGTCTGGAGCCAGCCAACGTGCACCGGCAACGATAAATGCGACACCAGCCGCGTTCAGCATCACCTCGAGCGACATCAACATGAACAGAAGGTTGCGCCTGGCCAGAACGCCAACGAGGCCCAGTGCGAATAAAATGGCGGCAAGGAGTAAGCCCTGATCGAGAGGAACCGTTGCCATTGCTTTAATCCGCCCTCGTCATCGAGCGCCCTAAATGGAACGCCGCAACCAAGCCAGCCAGCAGCAGGAAAGATGCAAGTTCGACTGCGAGCATGTAGGTGCCCACTAGCGCGACGCCGACAGCGCGGGCATCGACTACCGAACCTGCGCGGTGGCCGTACCCACCCGCAGCCACGACCACGCAAAGCTCGACCGCGAGCAACACAGCAAGAAACGAAGGGCCGATCCACATCGAAGGGGTTAGCCAGGCCCTTTCGAGGTCTGCAGCCACGTCACCGATGTTCAACATCATGATCACGAACACGAACAGGATCATGATCGCCCCAGCATAGATGATGACCTCCAGTGCCGCAGCGAACGGTGCGCCAAGAACAAAAAACACCAATGCCACCGCCAGCAGCGAAACAGTGAGATAAAGGAGCGCATGCACGGCCGAAGCTCGCGTGATCGTCATCACGGTCGCGAGGACCGCGACTATTGCCGAAATGTCAAAAGTGCTGTTCATGATCCTACGAGTCTCCTCTTCCCGTCATCAATCATGGCAACAAGCTACGGGTGTCGATCGCCTCCCGCTCGAGCTCTGCCTCCCCTTTGTCCTTGCCAGGAATCGCGAGCCCGGAGACGCGATAGAAATTGTAGTCAGGATATTTTCCAGTTCCGCTGATCAGCAAATCTTGCTTTTCGTAAACGAGGTTCTGGCGATTGTACTCGCTCATCTCGAAGTCGGGGGTAAGCTGGATTGCGTAGGTCGGGCAGGCCTCCTCGCAAAAGCCGCAGAAAATACATCGGGAAAAATTGATGCGGAAAAATTCGGGATACCAGCGTCCGGCTTCTTCCGCCTTCTGCAGACTGATACAATCAACAGGACAGGCAACCGCGCAGAGATAACAGGAAACGCAGCGCTCTTCGCCGTCTGGATCGCGGGTAAGCACGATCCGACCGCGGTACCGCGGCGCCAGATAAGGCATCTCGTCCGGATAGGAGACCGTGACCTTGCGATGGAACAGGTGCAGGAACGTGTACCAGAGCGTTAGCAGTACGCTCAGCATTGGTCCGCGCCTGTCATGACGTGGACCAAAAGAGCATTACAGCGCCAGTGGCAATGATGTTGATCAGCGTAAGCGGCAGCATAAGCTTCCAACCGAAAGCCATGAACTGATCGTAGCGCGGGCGTGGCAAAGCCGCGCGCAGCAGAACAAAGAAGGCGACGAGAACACCCGTTTTGAGGGCGAACCATAGGAATGGCGGCAGTATGGGTCCGTACCACCCCCCTAGGAACAATACCGTCGTAAACGCCGAAATCAGTATGATGCCGATATATTCGCCGATAAAAAACATTCCAAATTTCATGCCTGAATACTCGGTGTGGAAACCCGCGCCGAGTTCGTTTTCGCCCTCCGGAAGATCGAACGGGAGCCGATGAGTCTCGGCGAGTCCACCGAGGAAAAAGACAGCGAACCCAATGAATTGGGGAACCACATACCACAAGTGCTGCTGGCTATGGACAATAGCGGTGAGATTGTATGAGCCAGCAAGCATCACCACACCGACCAGCGACAGGCCCATAAAAACCTCGTAACTCACCATCTGGGCCGCGGCCCGCATTCCTCCAAGCAACGCATACTTGTTGTTGGACGACCACCCAGCCAGCACGACGGCGTAAACCCCAAGTGAACTCATGGCCAGGAAGTAAAGCAGCCCGACATTGAGATTCCCAATAATGCCGATGGCAGGCGTCACAGGAATGACGGCAAACGCAAGCATCACCGTAATCATCGAGATCGCTGGAGCGATTACGAAAACAGTCCGATCGGCGAAAGGTGGGATCCAGTCTTGCTTGAACAGAAGTTTAATTCCGTCGGCGACCACCTGAAGTACGCCAAACGGACCCGCACGGTTTGGCCCATAACGGTCCTGCCAGAAGCCGAGCAGCCGCCGTTCGACCCAAGTAAGTAAAGAGGCGGCCACCATCAGGAAGGCGAGTCCAAAAACGATATTGGAGAAACCAATCGCGATCTCGTTGCTGTGGTTCATGACACGCTAGATCCGGTCGGCGTGATGCGGACGAACGTCGGCAAAGCATGGGCGACTGCGGCGAGACCCGCGATTCCCGCCAAACCACGCGGCATCTCGGGATGAACCTCGAGCGTCAGGCATTGCTGTTCGCCTCCGATCTCGCACGCGACAGACTGACCTGATACAACTCCAATAAGCGCCGCATCCTCGCCATTCATTGCTAGTATGGCTCCAGCCATTCGCTCACGAATGCACGCCGCGCGGGCGCTTTGTTCGTCGTCACCGAACACACGCGGCAACACGAATGCAAACCACATGTCTGAGCGCGGCACAAAGCCATCTGGAATGGGCGTGTAATAGGGAAGTTCGGCGTCTGCTCTTGCTTCCAGCAACCGTATGCCAGGGTCACCCCCCTCAAGCGCACCATCGATCTCGGCTTGGAACTTGTTAATCGACTGCACCGAGTTCCATGCTGGCGCCCAAAAGAACGGAAATAACGCCGACGGGACTTTCCCGTGATAGCCTTCCATCGTCGTGCTGAAAGGCGAGTCCTCGCTTACAGGCGGTTTCGGGTCACGAACGCTGTAGGCCGCGTTCATTGCCGTGCGTCCCGAAAACCGACGAGGCTCACTGGCAATGCGCGAGCCTACAACCCTAAAGCTCGCTGGCGGCGCAACGTCTGGAAGCTGGGAAAAACGGGGCAACGCACCAGCAAGAGCCACAACCATATTATCCAGAGTGTTCCAATTTTCGCAAACATTGTGGCCAGCAGCGCAGCCTGCAGCGCCAAGCCAGCGCCAGCTTTCGCGTACGTCGTTCTTGCCAAAGATCGGCTGGTAGAACCGCTGTGCTCTCCCCTCGCTGCTCACCAGCGTACCCCCGCACTCCGCAAAACTTGTCGCCGGCAGCACAAGGTCAGCACGTCGGCTGGTCGGCCCTTCGCTGTGGTCGAGTGCTACGAGGTACGAAGAAGTGAGCGCCCCCTCGATCACCGTCCCCTCGGCGCGGCGGTAGATGTCGTTCTCCAGCACGATCACTAGCGCAGCCGGCTGGGCGAGCGCCTCCTCGAGACCACCGTGACCTTTCGCCATCAATGCCAGTCCAAGGCTGTTGCACTCGGGAACGTTCAGCATTAGGGCACCTGACTTGCCACTCGCACGTAGCGCCAGAGCAACGTTGGCCGACGCTTGAACAACGCTTTCATCGCCCGCTTCAATCCCGGAGATGACCAGCGGTTGTTCAGCTGCAAGAAGTGCCTCTGCGATCGTCCCGGCTTGTGCAGCCAGATCGGCTGGGAGATCGGAGACCGTCGGCGCATCGGGATCAAGGATCGCAGCCACTGCGAAACCGAGCCGTGCAATGTCAGCAGGAGCGGCGCGCAGGGCTACGCGCGCGATATCATCAAGCCCAGTCGCCACCGGCGTCGCAACGAAGAGCGGCCTCCGCGCATCGCCCGCAAGATTTCGCACTGCGGTATCCTGCCACTGAGGAATTTTTGCAGCAGCAGCAAGGGCAAAGCTGCCTCCGCGAACCGCCTGGCGCACAGCAAGGGCCGCTCGCGGCGCAGTATTGGACAGATCCGACCCCAGGATCAAGACCGCATCTGCTTGCTGCGCTTCGCGGAGCGAGGGGATGTGGATTGCACCGGAGTCCAAAACACCGACCAGCAGGCGCAACAAGCGGCTTTCGCGAGCGCTAACACCCAGGTAAAAATTCTCTGCTCCGACCAAGGCACGCAGCGCAAAGTTGGATTCCAGTGATGCGCGCGGCGAGCCGATGCCGACCACGCGATTGCTTGAGCGAAGCAGAGCGGCAAAGCGGTGGATTGCCTCGTCGCTGCTTATCGCCCCCTGCCGGCCATCGTCGCCGCGCGCTAGGGGCGCACGGATCCGGTCGGCCCCGTTGACGAAGCCGTAGCCAAAGCGGCCACGATCACACAGGAAATAGCCGTTCACCGAACCGTTGTAGCGATTAACAATGCGCCGTAGTTTTCCCTCGCGTTCGTTGGCGATGGTATTACAACCGAGTCCACAGTGGACGCAGATCGACGGTGCACCGCGCATGTCCCACTTGCGGACATAATGCATCGAGAACGTTTTGTCGGTGAAGACCCCTGTTGGGCAAATTTCTACCAAATTACCACTAAATTCGTTCTCCAAGGTACCGTCAGCGTAACGACCAAAATAGACGTGATCATGAGCACCAAAAACGTCGAAGTCTCGCCCGCCGGCGTAGTCGCGATAAAAGCGGACGCAACGATAACAAGCTATGCATCGATTCATCTCATGCTTGATGAACGGCCCGAGGTCCTGATTCCGATGCGTACGCTTGGTAAAGCGGTATCGCCGATAGGCGTGGCCGGTCATCACCGTCATGTCTTGAAGGTGGCATTCGCCACCTTCCTCGCACACTGGGCAATCATGCGGATGGTTGACCATAAGCCATTCGATAACACTGGCCCGGAACGCCGTGGCCATCGGGTCGGTGATCGAGTAGCGCGCGCCTTCAGAAACGGGCGTCATGCACGCCATCGCCAGCCGCCCAACTTTATCGTCCTCACTGGCGTATTGTTTGACTGCACATTGTCGGCAGGCGCCGACCGACCCCAGCGCCGGGTGCCAACAAAAATAGGGGAGATCCAACCCGGCATGAAGGCATGCTTGAAGCAGGTTATCGTCCGGCTTGCAGGTAAATGATTTACCATCGACCACGAATGTTGTCATGTCCACGCGTCCTTCGTGTCGTGCCACGGGCATGCTTTTTCGTTGATATGGCGTTCAAATTCACTGCGAAAATGCTTGAGGCCACTCGCAAGTGGCGCCATCGCTCCCGGCGCAAGATCACAAAACGTGCAACCTGGCCCCAAAAAGGAGACGTGGTGAATAAGCAGTTCCAGATCCTCAACCTTGCCTTCCCCCGCCTCTATAGCGGTCAGGATCCGCTCGACCCATGGCAAGCCGTCGCGGCAGGGCGTGCACCAGCCGCAGGATTCTTGGGCGAAGAAATGTTCTAAATTCCGCAGGAGGCCAATCGGGCAGCGTCGTTGATCGAGAACGACTATGTTTCCGGTTCCGAGTGAACTGCCGATCTTTTGGACCGAAGCGAAATCCATCCTGACGTCAAAGCTTTCGGGCACAATGAAAGCCGTGGAAGCCCCCCCGGGCAGCACCGCGCGGCACTCGTAACCCTCCTGCATTCCGCCCGCATGCTCAAAGAGGATTTCGTTGAGCGGTGTGCCGAAGGGGAGTTCCCACAGGCCGGGACGCTTTACTCGCCCACTAACGCCGTAGAGCTTGGTGCCACCGTCCACACTGCGGCTAAGCCCAAGATACCAGTTGGCGCCGCGCTCGATAATAGGAGGCACACAGCACAGGGTTTCGACATTGTTGACCACGCTCGGTTTGCCCCACAGTCCGCTCACCGCTGAGCGCGGTGGGCGTGCGCGGGGTATTGCGCGGCGCCCTTCCAGTGCCGAAAACAAAGCACTTGCCTCGCCACAGATGTACCGTCCGCCACTCGCGTGCACATGGATCGTCAGCGAAAAGCCGGAACCCAAAATATCCCGTCCGACGTAACCACGCGCTTGGGCCTCGACGACAGCGCGCGCCAGCCGCTCAAGCGCAAGCACGTATTCGCCACGCACAAATATGTACGCAAGCGTCGCCTGGATAGCGAAGGCACCGATGATCACGCCCTCGATTAATTGATGAGGAGTTTTTTCAAGCAAAAGGCGATCCTTGAAACTCCCGGGCTCCATCTCATCGGCGTTGACAATCAGATAACGCAGGAACAGTGCTTCATCTCTTTTCGGCACCGCCTCCCACTTTCGCCCCGTCTGAAACCCCGCCCCTCCCCTACCGCGCAACTTTGAACTCTTAATCTCGCTAATGATTGCTTCGGGCGTCATCTTAAGAGCTTTACGCACGGCCTGATAACCGCCAACTCGTTCATAACCGGTCACGTCAAGGGGTTTTCCGTCCGGTTGAATGGTAGCGGTAAGCGGCGTCTCAATCATTGTTTTCACCGAGACCGCCTGAGGATGTCATCAAGTCGAGCAGCATCGAGATCGCCGTATAGGTCTTCATCGACCATCATCGCCGGAGCGTGATCGCAATGGCCAAGGCAGACGATCGGCAGCAGCGTAAAACGGCCATCCGCAGTTGTTTCGCCAGGCTTCACACTGAGGCGCTCGCAAAGATGGGCGCATGCAGCTGCTCCTCCCATCACCCAACAGGCGACGCTGTCGCACAGCAGGATGACATGACGGCCTACCGGTCGGCGGAAGATTAGATTGTAGAACGTGGCGACGCCGTCGAGTTCGGCTGGGGTCATCTCCAATAGTGCAGCGACCTCGGCGAGATGACCGTCAGAGACAAATCTGAAACGTTTCTGGACAAGTTTCAAAGCATCGATACAGGCGGCACGCTTGTGTTCAGCATGCCGCGTAATGGTCGCGATCTCGTGGCGCAACCGCGGCCCAAGGGGCTCTTGCACGAAATCCTGTTCAACGGTCGACATCGGCCATCACGAAATCAATGCTGCCAATGATCGCAATCAGGTCGGCCACATAGGAACCGCGACTGATAAGCGGAATCATCTGCAGATGAGGAAACGAAGGAGTGCGGATGCGAGTACGATAAGAGACGGTGTCACCGTCGGCTGTGAGATAGTAACCGTTAATACCTTTGGTTGCCTCAATGCTGACTGTTACCTCGCCTGGCGGCAGCACCGGCCCCCAACTCACATTGAGAAAATGGGTAATCAGGGTTTCGATGTCGTGCATGGTCCGTTCCCTGAGCGGGGGGGTCGCCAATCGGTGGTCCGATTTGTACGGGCCGGACGGCATGTTCTTGAGACACTGCCGTATGATGCGCAGGCTTTGGCGAATTTCCTCGATGTGAACGACCACGCGATCGTAGCAGTCCCCGTGGCTGCCGGTGGGAACGTCGAACTCAAGCTGGTCATATCCGGAATAGGGACGCTGTTTGCGGTAGTCCCAAGCAAAACCGCAAGCACGCAGGCCAGGGCCGGTAACACCCCACTCAAATGCCTCCTGCAAGGTATAGGCCCCGACTCCAATCGTACGTGCTTTGAATATGCGGTTCCGCATGACAAGTTTGTCGTATTCGATCAGGCGCTTGAGCTGGTATTCGAGGTAGTCGCTGATCATCTTATCCCAGCCGTGGGGCAGATCCGCCGCAACGCCGCCGATACGGAACCACGCTGGGTGCATACGGAAGCCGCAGATCGCCTCAATGATTTGAAACACCCGCTCACGATCCGAGAACATGTAGAACACCGGAGAAAGTTGTCCGACGTCCTGCGACATCGTGCCGTAGAAGACGAGATGGCTCGCGATCCTGAACAATTCAGCCAACATGATCCGTATCATTTGCGCTCGGAACGGCACGTCGATGCCGGCAAGTCTTTCAACCGCCATCACATAGGGAAAGTTGTTCATCACGCCACCGAGATAGTCGATGCGGTCCGTGTACGGGATGTAGGTGTGCCAGGATTGGCGCTCGCCCATCTTTTCCGCCGCACGGTGATGAAAGCCGATCTCCGGCACCGCATCAACGATCTCCTCGCCCTCAAGTTGGAG
The DNA here is from genome assembly GCA_027449105.1 of Acidiphilium sp. Classification (GTDB taxonomy): domain Bacteria; phylum Pseudomonadota; class Alphaproteobacteria; order Acetobacterales; family Acetobacteraceae; genus Acidiphilium. Next base: position 48,566 of record DAIDMG010000004.1, read on the forward strand.
AATGATGCGGAACACGCCGTGCACGCTTGGATGGTTTGGACCGAGGTTGAGAAACATGAAATCCGCAGTTTCGCTATGCCGCTTCATGCCCCAATCCTCAGGGTTGAAGCGCAACGCTTCCTGCTCAGCGAGCTCTTGCTCTTCGGTAAGGACGTAGGGCCCCATCTCGGTCGCCCGCGCCACGTGATCCTTTCGGAGTGGGTGGGTTGTCCACGTAGGCGGCGTCAGTATACGGCGAAGGTTTGGGTGTCCCGCAAAGCGGAGGCCGAACAAATCCCACACCTCGCGTTCGTACCAGTTAGCATTGGGCCAGATATCCACGGCCGTTGGCACTTCGAGTGCCCCCTCCTTTAGAGGCACCTTAATACGCACATCGTCGTTCCGCTCGAAGGAGACGAGGTGGTAAACGATCGTAAAATCGGAGGGTGGCAGCCCCTCGCGATGGACGCGCAGACGCTCGTCGACAGCAGTTAGGTCATAGAGCACGTGGAACGACAACTTCGCATTCCTGCGCAGATGCTTAAGCACATCGTGCACAATCACCTGATCAACCCAAAACGTCGGAATCTGATCGGCAGTTTTCTGCACGGTAATCATGTTTGGCCGAAATTGCTCGATGAGTTCGCGGAGTAAGGTCTGCTCCAACTCTACTACCGGAATGCTGTTCGCTTCGGCCAGCATTCCGATATTCCCTACACGTGATCCGGTTCGGGAAGATCCGTAGCGGCTCGGCGTTCGCCGCGTTTGAAATCACGGAAGCTGGGTCGTTCGAACTTCCGGACTCCCTCTGACCCCACCATCCAGCTCAATGGCCGCTGATCGCTACCGATTGAGTTCTGCAGCAGCAGCAGCCCTTCAAGGAGAGCATCTGGACGCGGGGGACAGCCCGGCACGTAAACGTCCACAGGGAGGAAACTATCCGCGCCCTGGACTACCGCATAGATATCGTACATGCCACCAGAGTTCGCGCAGGCCCCCATTGCGATCACCCAGCGCGGTTCGAGCATCTGGTCATAGAGCCATTTGATCACAGGCGCCATTTTCACAAACACCGTGCCGGATATCACGATCAGATCTGCCTCCCGTGGCGTCGCTCGCAGTACCTCTGCGCCGAATCGGGCAATGTCGAACTTGCTGGTGAACGCGGTCGCCATTTCCACATAGCAACAGGAAAGCCCAAAGTTGAACGGCCAAACCGAGTATTTCCGGCCCCAGGCAACCATGTCCTCAAGTTTTGACAGGGCCAAGTTACGCCGAACTGCATCGGTGAATGTAGCATCTTTTGGACTTGGGCCAACGCCTTGCCGTCGAAGCCTCTCCCCCTGCAAAAGAGGAGCGGTTGTAGAAAACTGATGCCAGGATGCTGGTTTTGTGATCGTGGATCGCACGGGTTCAACACTCCTCCAGCTTGGGGAGCTTCCGCGGCCGTGGCCCCCAATCGAGCGCACCAGAGCGCCAAAGATAAACCAGCGCTGCAAGCAGAGCCATGATAAACACCAGAATCACCATGTAACCTGCCCACCCTGTAGCCCGCACTGTGGTAGCCCATGCGTAGAGAAACACTGCTTCAAGGTCGAAGATTACGAAGAACATTGCGACCAGATAGAACTGGACTGGTAGCCGAAAGCGGGCGTAACCAACCGGAACAATTCCGGACTCGAATGGTTCACGGGTTGCTTTTTTTAGGTGGCGCTGACCAAGGACATGAGATACGCCAATCATGCCCGTGGTGAGACCGATCACAGCAACGGTATAGATCAGCAAAACCCAATAATGGGTGTTATTTCCCATCGTTCATGCCGATGTCGATAAGCGTTAGTGGAACCGATGAACGCGGTTCCAACCGCAATGTCAACGAAGTGTTGACATTGTCAATGTGACACTATTTCGCGCGGGCTTGTCAAGAAAAATTACAGCTGGGCAGGTGTTAGTCTGCCACATTCGGGTAGGCGGAAAGAAGTTCCTCTTGGCTGCCTTTCAAAAAAGGAAATAGTCTATCCCTCGTGTTTCCTCAATTCCTCGGACCAAGCACCGAAAAGAGCAGAGTACGATTGCCGCGGCGCACGTCGGCAACGCAGTTCTGCCCCGCACTACCTGATTGCATGAGTCACCGGTTTTTGCCTTCTCGGCGTTGCCTTCAGAACATCCGACGGCATATCCGAGTTTGTTCCGCTTTTTAGGTCGGCGTGGTGGTTTTCCCAGGCATGATTCTGCCACATCTTCTTTGGCGCGGGTAAAAATAATGTCAGCAGTATTGTCGTTTCGCGCACAAATAACTTGGTTGCCCGCTCCACGATAGTCTCCGGACCTACGCGTTAAACCCAACGGCAATCTGGCTTTTCGTGGCTTGTTGGCCACATTTATTGATCCGCTTGTCGAGCCGGCACTAAACCCTTCACGATCAGCGGCACTTATGTCGCAGCGGCACCAAATCGAACCCGTTAAATCAGTCCTCTGGTTTCGTGCGCGAGGGCTGACCGCATCGGGTTATTTCGTGCGAGCTCCAGCACAACATGAAACTCGATACGAGAGTTCACAACTTGAGCGCGCATCAGCGTTAGGCGCACATCCCGACTATGGTCGGTCTTTAGCGGTACCTATTTCATCGGTGGGCCACATTAATGAGTGTGTGCGCACTCATTAATGTGGCCCACCGGTCACAAACGGGTGGCTGCTCGCCAGAAGCTCTCGAAGCCTTCTCGCTTGTAGTACTCCTGCGAGGCGGGTGCCTTGGCAATCATGTCGATCGTCATCTCAACCAACGCTTCAAATGTAGCTGCGATGAATTCAGGAGATTGCGGGCGCTGCACAGATGCTGCCAAATCCTTCAACAAGGTTGCCGCCATCGACTTGGTCGGGCGTAAACCGGCCTTTCTACTATCTGGAGTAATGCAAGCCGAGACGTGAAGCTGCTTAAGCGCCTTTCGCTTCATGCCGTTGCAAAGGCCCCACTCCACGTATGAATCCCACACTTTCTGCCATCCCACCAGCACACTTTCCCTCTCTTGGAACCCGGCGAGCATTGCGTCAGCGACCTCTCCTTTGAGAGTCACATACAACGCATTGAATAGCGTCTCCTTGGTCGCAAAATACGTGAAGACCGTTCCTTCAGCGACCCGGGCGGTGGTCGCAATCTTAGCCGTCCTTGCGGCAAGCCCATCGGTGGCCACGTTTTCCGCGGCCGCCATCAGAATCGCATTCCTCTTCTCTTCACTTAAAGGACGAGCCACTTTCAGTGCCTGCCGCTGCGACTGAGACCACGCGGAGATTATAGGTGAACTTAAGAACCCAGATCAATGTCGACCAGCTTCTCGCTCTTTCTGAACTAGAGCGCTGCACCTAAAGCAGTGCAAGAGGCAAGCACGCCGCAGTCACTCAATCCAGCTCAACACGCAGCACCGACATCAACGCTGATCTGCAAATAGCACGGCTGAAGGGCGGGTCCTTACCTGCCGAAAGCTCCCCACACAATCATGCTCTGCCAGCAGATCCTGGCAGAAAGCCCCTTGTCGGCTGCGTCCATGCTTCAAACTCGTCAAGGCAATGGCCCTTAGGTTCCGAACCATCCTCAATAGCGCAAACCCAAGGGCTGCGCGCCGCTCTTTCTCTGACCACACTCAGTCCTGTGAGACAGGAAACCGCAAACCTAAGCCTTTCTTGGAACCATCAACGTGACCGCCAAACAACCCTAGCAAAGGACCCACTTGCTATCTTGCCTATGCTCACGGTGGAAGCGGTAAATCGATTGGTTGGCCCGTATCGGTTCGCATTTCGGTAGCCGATCTTTGCGCTTAGCAATTTCTCATAGTTAATGCCTTCCAGACTGTAGGCTGGCAAGCGCGTCAGCCCACAATCTGGAAGGCCAACGATTCAGGCCGCCGCAAAAATGCGGCCACCCACAGCCTCGGGCGTCAGGAGGTCTGGGAAATGCGCCACGATATCATTTATCTCAATCTCAGGACCAACGATTTCATGACCAAACTCCCCGTGGAGCCGGGCCTCAAAATGAATATGGTCTTTGGTAACGATGATCCGGGACATGTCGACGGGAACTTTCTCGTAATTATCATCCGACGAACTGTCACCGGCTTCCGGCTCATATTCGCGATAGGATACTATATCGTGTGCCGGTGCCCGGATCGGATCCGCCCGGGAGATGGCGCAAATCTCTCTCATCTTCATAATCATGGTCGCGACGCTATGGTTGATCACCGCTACGCCCCGGCCAGGCCCGGAAAGCCCGTCGCTGCTTAGGTCCACATCAAACCGGATCACCAGCGCACCAGTTTTCAGCGCCTCCTTATGATCTGCGATCTTCTGAAAGGTTTTTTCGCACGGCATTCTTTTACTCTCCTATGCATTGCTGATGCATTGCTGATTGGTCGACAATATCACCAAATCACCTACCGGACAAAACACACGCCTGCTAAAGCGTATTCGAATGATCGCAGGCACCTGTGCCCAGCGGCGCGTCTTGATCGAGGGTCGGCATCTCGAAAGACGTGCTGCGGGCCATCTTCTTAATCGCCAGTTCTTGCGCCACTGGCCATAAGGGCGATGGCACCCCTGAAGCTGACAGCCCTGGCTTTTTTTATCCAGACAATTGACATTCCGATGTCCCGACTCGCCCGTCGATTCTAGCCACGCCAACGGAGCTCTTTTCCCAAAGCACAGGCCGTAACGTCAGCCGTGACGTTGTCGATCGGCGGCGCCTCCTTACTTCGGGTCGATAGATCCGAAATCATAACCGTTAAACGAAAGGTTCGTGATCGTGCTCTGCACTCGCCCCCCGAGTTATCGATGATATTGCAATACTCGCGGAGCGGCTATGATGTCTATGTCAGCCATAGACACCGCGACCATGACCGATGAGCGCATTATTCCTTTTCGCTGCCAAGGCGCCGCGGTGGCGTTCGGCAATCGCACATGATTTTCTTCGGGCGGAACCGGACGCCTCCGAACCGTTAGGCTCCACACCGATCAAGGCTCTTGCGGCCGAAACGTCTACGCTTTGCAAAAACCGTATTCCGGAGCGGTCATGGCCCGGCCATAACCCTGAAACTGCTCTCAGCAGGAGCGTTGAACGCCCATGACAATTAATGGTATCCAAATACCTTGTGCTTAGCTTCACCGCTATCTCCGGCGCCCTGCGCAAAGTGTCGCCGACATGTGCGAGACGCCTATCTCGGCTACTCGGCTCGCTACGCCGATATTTATCAAAATGACATGGCGGCTTTAGCTCTGAGCATGGGTCTATGCGGAATGTTGCATACGCCACAAATGTTGATCGATCAACCACCATTTTTGCGCGGCCAACGGTCTAGGCAAGGCAGCGTTGACAATGCTGCTACACAAGACCTCGCATAGGTACCATCGTGCTTCTGAGAGGATGTTACACGATGGAAGGCATCACTGTGAATTTGTTTAGCTCGCTTCTTCTGGCGCTATAATTAAAAAGCGGCCAAGAATAACATATTCCTACCGACCCAAGTCACGGGCGTCAAGGTTGTTCTCTGGGCATCGGTATAACATGCTGTTTTTTGTTTTTGTGGCCTCACAAACTTTTCTCATTGGAGATGGTATCATCCTTCCAAACACCCAACAAAAATATCGAACACGGGTTACCGATTTCGATCTAAGTGAGCGGTTAAAAGCCATGCAGCCACTGTTCGGAAATTATCAAGACTCACGATCGCTAGCGCGCTGGAAAGCCCACTGATGTCTTCTTTCCCTTAGTGTACAGCGCCGAAACGCGGCCGCAATTCTTGCAACCCGGGAAGCGGGGCCCAATCTTCCTACTGTCTAAAGACACGGTCCAGCTACCGGATAGACTCGAACCCTCCAGGCGCACCGATTTGTTAACCAATTAAATCAATTGTTGCGCTGGCGTTCTTATAACAGTTTTCTCTACATCATCATACTCGCAGAATACTTCCTGAATCGAGGTATCAGTAATGTAAGGAAAGCAGACACATTCACCGATCTAGTGCGCCCTCCCCAACGCTATACATGTCGCAATTTCTTGACCTTCGACAGGAAAAAATCAATAGCCCTAAACCTCTTTACATGGCGCAACGCTTCAGCCAACCGAAAAAATGCGGTCGCCGTGACCATTATTGGATATCTATAGAGAAACGCCTAAATCGTAGCCAACGACTTAGAAATTGTACTGAAGCATGACGCGGTTATAGATGAACGAATGCCCTCTGTTACCTGTCGCGCCGTTATTGAACTGAAAGCTGGCGTTACTGACCTCGGTTCTGTCACGTATCGACAAGCCTTTGAGGCCTCCGCCCGGGAAATATGTAACATCAACATAGGTGTCGTTGCTTCCGCCATTCAGTTTCGTATCAAAACGGGTAAACGCCAAAGTCACGAGAACATGGTTATCAAGCAAGTGCTGCGAGAGCGAAACCCGTTTTGCATCCCCTGGCCCAAGTTCGACGAGACCACGTATCATCGCCGTCGTGTAAAGCGGGTCAGTTGCGTAGCCGACCGTATAGGGAGACACAATAGCGCCGTCACCGATGCTACCTTGATGAACAGGCAAGGAGTTGTAGGAGACGCTGATAACCCCCGCCCCTAACATAGCGGATTCCAGCGTGTACTTCAGACCTATCTGCGCTCCGAAAGCGGTCGAGTCCACACCGTTGCCTTTGTAACCATCAATCGCCGTGCCATAACGGTCACTATTGAGAATACTGTCTGCGCCCCATTCCCTTAAAAACTGACCAGCTATGTAGGGATGTACGACCTTCGTCGCGTCGAGGGTATAACTCCCATCCGTATAAAACATGTTGGCGAAATTGTAGTAGTCATAATACCAAGCCTCGGCTTTTAAATTCTTCATGTTATAATTGGCGCCAAACGCTAAAGTTCCTCGCGCACTCGGTGCGTTGCTACTCAACGCCGATGCCCCACCATAGCTTGTGTCACCAGCGTAGGTTGGCGGGTAATACAGGTTGTCTTGGAAATAGGTGGCAGAGGTACGGCTCTTCCAAGCAATCTGCCGGAACGCAAATAGGTGCAGAGCGTTGATAGGGCTAAATTCACCAAACACTGCCTGATACGTCGCCGGGAAAACACGCGAATCAGATCCTCCAACCCATGGCGTGCTTAGTTCTTGATCCCCTACACGAACCAGCAACTGGGGCACGCGGTATTGTACATATGCTTGCCCCAAGGCTGTCAGGTCGTTGTTCGGCCCCATGAGAGTCGCGTCGAGGTGTGGAAATGAAGGAGCTGTGCCGGTTCTGTCATTGAGCGACAGCGCTGTCGCGGTAAATAGGCTTAACCCAACCCCAAACCCCCCCAGAACCGGGGCCGAGCGGAGGTTTAATATTCCTCCCAGACCGAACGCCGATTGATTCGGAACCCCTGGAGCTCCATAGATCCGATCAAAGTCGTAAGCCCGTAACATTCCATCGATACTTCCGTGACTCAACCACGTTTCTACCGGCGATGGATTGGCCGAGTTGCTTGTCCCCGTCGCAACCTGCGCGTTGGCCGGCGCTCCGAGGAGGCACATGCTTATAAGAACTAGCGGGGCAATCAGTCTTTTTCTCATTTTCTGTTTCCTACGAACCTGCTGTATACTCACATTACCGTGAACTCGCGCCGCGGAATGCTACAATTTCATGAAATTCTCGCTGGTATACAAAGGCCTCCCTCTGCCGGGCCGCCCTGACTTTCTCGGAATGAGGTAACCGCAGTGAAAAGAAGGAATTGGACAAAAGAGCGGGCGTCGACCTCTTGAAGGATTCATCGGGCGAGTTTGCCTCCTTGAGTGGAGGCGATCATGGCATGCTTGTCCTCAAGACTCGTCATCATGGCGGCAGAGTCCGCCCACAGGCGCTATTTGGAGTGACCACTGCCGCGTCGAATGGCCGCGATAACTCCGAACCAAGGTCTGATATTCCTATCCAGCGGAGGTAAGGAGGGTCAGGCCCGGCGAAGTTACCAGCCGATGCGTCGGTCAGATGTTGTCAGATGTTATTGTGAGGGAATGCCGTTGCGTCCGATTCGAACCTTTTCGGGGTCCACATGGCTAGGTAGGGATGCTTCTGGTTTTACCAACACGCGCTGGCAAAAATTGACCTCCAGAAGATATCGTTGAACAGTCGAGACGCAAAGACCTCAAATTCGTAAAAGTTGGTTGTGCCAGCCCGCGATCCTAAGCGGTGTGATCGAGTTCGACTAAAAGCATGCGCCGCTCCCTGTCTATCGAAGCACCGTCGCTGTTGCCTCACGCCTCGCACTACCGGACGATTTCCGTCCATGCTCGCCGACGGCTGCAGGTCATGCCAGAACACGCTTCCGCCGCGTGTTTCTGAACGGCGTCAAGTTTTTCATGATGCCGTCTTTAGAGCGTGATTGGTTTTAGTTGAATCGAGGGGTTTCC
>DAIDMG010000005.1 GCA_027449105.1 Acidiphilium sp.
GTCATCACCGTGGCCCTAGGATCCACGATGCCTTCCAGCGCACTCGCGATGGCTTCCTTGCCGTGCGTCGGAATGACCTTCGCCACCACGTCGCCACCCCGCTCGGCTGCGACCAGCACCAGCGGGCGCTTCGTGCCACGGCCGGTCGGGTTCGGAGGATCGCTGTCATCGTGATCGCGGGATGCCTTCGCTCGTTTCCGGGGCGGCGCGCCCGCATCCATCTCGTCGATCTCGACAACGCCCGAGAGGAGTGGATTGGCCTCTGCCATCATGGCGCGGATCCGGTGCCCAAGATGCCATGCCGTCACGTAATGCACGTCCAGCATCTCACTCAGCTTCACGGCCGGGATGCCCTTCGACGAGGACACGGTCAGATAGATCGCCTGAGCCCATGTCAGTAGCGGCAGATGTGTCCGGTGCATCGGCGTGCCGGCCGTGACGCTGAACTGCCTCCTGCAGGCCTTGCAGCGCCAGAACCTGGTCTTTGGCATGTAGAGCGCGTTGCCAGCCGCCCCGCAGTGATAACACTCGGGGCCGCTCGGCCAACGCGCCTGCTCAAACCATGCCCGTGCGGCATCCTCGTCGGGGAACATCTCGTTGAAGGCGCGCAGCGACAGGTTCATGCTTTGTTCTGCATGTTGTGGTCCGCTTAGTCAATTCGAGAGTTCCGATCTGTTTTATGAACGCGACGATATCGTTGTGAGAGCGCCACGTTCTCGTCGATCAAAATAGGGCTGGGTTAGGGAGATGTCTTGGGCGCGTATCTGGGGTCTCCTAGCTTGCCGCTTTGCCGATAATTCGTCCACGCTAGTTTTTGCATCGCTTTGAATCTCGCTCGTCTTTTTTTCGTCGGGAAGACTTGAGCCCGGCGATCACCCATCGGCGCCGATTGACTTGGTGATGGTCTATGTAGACTTGCCACTACGAAAACAAGCGAGGCCAAAGCCGGCGATGCCACAACTGGACACCATTACTCTACTTTTTGGGTCGACTTGGAGCCTTGGGACGCTTTCGGCCTAAGGTAGCTGACCGCTTGGGTTGGACCTTGGGCCGCGCAGTTTTAGGCATCGAGATAGTCTTAGAGGATGCGATTTTTGCTTTCGGCTTCCCGCCACGTTTGGGCAGTTTCTTGCCCTTCTCATTAAGCAGAGCCACAGCACGTTCGAGAGAGACATCTTTGAGTTCTGTTCCCCGCGGCAAGCTGGCGAGCAAGTCTCCGTGTTGCACGTAGGGGCCAAATCTTCCTTTACGGAGAAGAATCGGGATTCCGTTGGCAGGGTGCGCGCCCAATTCGCGGATACCTTCCTGTTTTTTTGCTAGTACTGCTACGGCCCGGTTAAGCCCCACCGTGAGGAGGTCGTCGTCCTCATCCAGTGAAGCGAATATCGACCCCATTTTCACGTATGGCCCAAAGCGACCTATACCGGCATGGATGTCTTGTTTCGTTTCTGGATGGACACCGATCATGCGCGGTAGCGACAATAATCCCAAAGCCCGATCCAAGGACAAATTTTCGCCATCCATGCCACGAGGGAGAGAGATCCGCCGAGGTTTGAATTTTTTGTTGTCAGGATCAAGCTCACCGAGCTGCACATAGAGGCCGTAAGGCCCACGCCGTAATGTCACCGGCACCCCATTTGGATCTTTGCCAAGGACACGCATACCGTCCCGTAGGGTATCAGCCACGTCGTTCGTACCGTCGATGGCGAGTTTGCGCGTGTACTGGCATTCCGGATAATTCGAACAGCCAATAAACGCGCCGAAACGCCCCAACTTTAAACTAAGTCGCCCCGATCCGCATGCCTGGCACACCCGTGGGTCGGTGCCATCTTCGCGGGGTGGAAAGAAATGCGGCCCGAGCTCGGCATCCAACGTTTCAATTACATCCGAGATCTTGAGATCTTTTGTCTGCTCGACTGCAGAGAAAAAATCGGCCCAAAAATCTCGCATCACAGCTCGCCAGTCGATGGAACCAGCGGAAATCTCGTCGAGTTTTTCCTCAAGAGCAGCAGTAAAACCCGTATCTACGTAGCGGCCGAAAAAGGCGACTAGAAAAGCGGTGACAAGGCGGCCGCGGTCCTCGGGTATGAAGCGCCGGTTGTCCATGCGTACGTAATTGCGGTCGCGCAATACAGAAAGAATGGAGGCGTAAGTGGACGGGCGACCGATTCCGAGCTCCTCCATTTTCTTGACAAGACTTGCCTCGGAGTAGCGTGGCGGAGGTTGGGTGAAATGTTGTTCAGCCGCAACGGTGTCAGTGCTCAGCAGGTCGCCACTCGCCATCGGGGGTAGCAGGCGACTTTCAGCGTCTTCGGCCCCAGCGTCATCGACATCCTCATGATACAAACGAAGGAAGCCGTCGAATGCCAGCACCGAACCTGTAGCGCGTAGAACGTTACCCGACGAATCGGATATCTCGACACTAGTCTGGTCAAGCTCCGCCGACTCCATCTGAGAGGCCAGCGCGCGCTTATAGATCAAGTCATAAAGCCGTGCTTGGTCTCTGTTCAATGCACGCATAACTTTATCCGGTATTCGACCGAAGTCCGTTGGTCGAATCGCTTCGTGTGCTTCTTGTGCGTTCTTTGCCTTGGATTGATAAAGCCGCGCCGCTCTGGGAAGATATTTCTCGCCAAAGCCGGATTGAATTCGAGCCCGTGCAGCAGAAATTGCTTCGCCAGCCATTTGTACCCCGTCGGTGCGCATATAGGTGATGAGCCCAACGGTCTCACCATCAAGGTCAACGCCCTCATATAGCTGCTGAGCTAGGCGCATCGTCTGCTGGGCCGATAGACCAAGCTTCCGAGATGCATCCTGCTGCAAAGTTGATGTCGTAAACGGGGGCAGCGGATGACGCCTCGTTCGCCGCTTTTCGACCGACGCGATTTTAAACACCCCGCTCTCGACGGCCGCTTTTGCGGCCATGGCTGCAGTTTCGCTTGGTATGCCGAATTGTTCGACCTTGCGCCCGGCAAGATGGGTGAGTTTTGCTGCGAAGGAGGCGCCATTCGGAGTCAAGAACTCAGCACTGATTGTCCAGTACTCGCGCGCGCGGAAGACTTCGATTTCTGCTTCCCGCTCGCAGATCAGGCGCAGGGCCACTGACTGTACACGACCGGCACTGCGACTGCCCGGCAGCTTCCTCCAGAGCACTGGCGAGAGTGTAAAGCCGACCAGATAATCGAGTGCGCGGCGTGCGAGATAAGCCTCGATCAGTGCGGCATCGAGATCACGAGGCGCTTTCAATGCCGCTTGGATTGCTGATTTGGTGATTTCGTTAAAAGTGATTCGCCGAACCTTTATACCATCGAGAGCGTGGCGATCCTCAAGCATTGCCCGCACATGCCAAGAAATCGCTTCCCCTTCACGGTCTGGGTCGGTTGCGAGATAGAGTGTATCCGCGCTCTTCAAGGCCTTCGCAATTGCGGAGACCTGTTTTTCGCCACGCGCGTCAGCTTCCCAAGCCATTGCAAAGCTCTGTTCTGGCATCACTGATCCATCTTTCGCCGGCAGATCGCGGACATGGCCCAGTGAAGCGAGCACGGTGAATCCGTTGCCCAGATACTTGTTTATGGTTTTGGCCTTTGCGGGGGATTCAACGACGACGATGGCGTTCATTCAGATCCGTTCATTTCGAAATTGCATGGACCGGGTCAGGGCAGGTAGCCAGCCAAGCAAGTGTTCCGCAGGGCTGCTCCGATCTGCCGGCTCCGGCTCCATGACACAACGGAGGAGGAGAACTGACAGCGCTGGAGCATCTCGTCAACCGGTGTCGTTCCGACTTTTATGATATGGCGGGGAATAGCCATCCGGCGACGATGCGTTTGCTGGTGGCAATCCTGTGCTGCACCGGGCATGCGCATAGGTGCGCCCGGGCCGATGCCTATCGGCGCCAGAAGAAGCGGTTTCGGGTGTGGTAAAGCAAATCCCGCATTGGATTTGCGGGCTATAAAGCGCCAAAATTTATGTGCGGTTCTTCACCGCAGCGCAGTCTCTTGATGTTGCTTCGATGTTTGTAAACGACCAATGCTGCGATCGCCGCCGTGCACGCCGTGGTCGGCCAAGGTTCACCGAAAATCATGGCGACAAGTGGACTAACTCCGAACGCACTGAGGGCTGCAGCCGACGAGTAACGTTTCCATAGCGCCATGCCGATCCAAGTCGCACATGCAAGCACGCCGACCGGGAAGGCTAATGCCAGTAGCACGCCCAAGCCGGTTGCGACCCCCTTGCCGCCGCGAAAACGGAGCCATATCGGAAACATGTGTCCGACAACGGCGAACATTGCGCTGATCACAGGGTTGCTGCCTGCGATCAGCACTGCCACCACACCTTTTAAGCCATCAAGCAATAGGGTTAATGCGGCAAGCCCTTTACGTCCGGTACGCAACACATTTGTTGCGCCTATGTTGCCGGAACCAATGTCACGAATATCGCCCAAGCCTGCGAACCGCGTAAGTAGAAGCCCAAACGGAACCGAACATATAAGATAAGCGACTAAGGCGTTACGCATCATCCGAATACCCGCCGTCCAGCTTTCCAGGTACCGATCACGATGCCTTCGACCGCGCGACCGTCAAACGGAGTGTTTTGTGCTTTGCCAGGCAGACTGCCGGATTGAATCAACCAAGCGCGCTCTGGCGCGAATAGGCAGAGATCCGCCGGCCTTCCTTTGCCGATTCGGCCGGTGTCGAGTCCGAAGAGGCTGCCTGGCCGCGTGGTCAGTAGGGCGAGGGCCGCCATCATCGACAGCTCCCCACTATGAACTTTCGCGAGCGTGATTGCGAGCAATGTCGCGAGCCCGGAGGCGCCCGGTGCAGCTTCGGCAAAAGGCAGGCGTTTGTCATCGGCATCCCGGGGCTGGTGGTCCGACACGATCGCATCAATTGTCCCATCTGCCAGACCAGCGACGATGGCTACGCGATCTTCTTCCATTCGCAATGGCGGTGACAGCTTGGCATACGTGCGAAAGTCGCCGATTGCGGTTTCATTTAGGTCGAAATAGGGTGGGGCCGTATCGCAGGTGACATTGATGCCCCGCGCCTTTGCCTGGCGAATCAGGTCAAGTGCTTCGCCAGTGGAAATGTGCGCGAAATGAACCATGCCACGGGTGAGTTCGACAAGCCTGAGATCCCGCTCGACCATCATGGCTTCGGCGCAGGCGGGGATTCCGGGAAGGCCCATAAGTGTGGCGCGTGCGCTTTCAGTTGCCGCACCACCGGCCAGACTAGGTTCTTCCGGATGCTGCACGATCACTGCACCGAAACCTCGTGCATAGGAAAGCGCCCGGCGCATCAGAGCAGCTGATCCTATGGCGCGTGTACCGTCGGTGAAAGCGATCGCTCCGGCCTCGCGCAGTAATCCATATTCTGCGATCGTTTTTCCAATACAGCCTCGGGTTGCGGCGCCATAGGGCAGGATATTGATGCGTCCGGTGGCGTCTCCAGCGGACGCCAAAGCCCGGACCAGGGCAGCATCATCGGTTGCTGGCGCGTTATCGGGGAGCACGGCTACAGTGGTGATGCCGCCAGCAGATGCGGCCACGGCTGCGGATTCGACCGTTTCGCGATATTCGAAGCCGGGTTCGCCGAGTGATGCGCGTAAGTCTACAAGTCCGGGGCAGAGTACCATCCCCGAAGCATCTATGGTCGTGGATCCCTCTGGCTCCCCAAAATTGCCGCCAAAATCGAGGATCTTGCCTGCCTTGATTAGCAGGTCGCCAACCTCATCATAACCGGTTGCCGGATCGACAATTCTGGCGCCGGTAATGAGCGTGTCGCGGGGGGGATCAAACATTGCCGAATGCCCGTTGAGCTAGCGTATCGAGCACGGCCATTCGCACGGCAACGCCCATCTCAACTTGCTCTCGAATTACAGAGTGCGCCGAATCATCGGCAACTTGGCTAGCGATTTCCACGCCGCGGTTCATGGGGCCAGGGTGCATCACCAAGGCATCAGGCTTGGCGTACGAAAGTTTCGCGGGATCCAGTCCAAAATATGTAAAATATTCACGAGCGCTTGGGATTAACCCACCACCGGTTTGATCTACGATCATTCGCTCAGTCTGTAAGCGAAGCGCCATTACTACGTCCGCGCCTTCGAGGGCTGGACGCATGTCGTGGTAAACAGTTACACCAAATTGCTCGATGCCCGTAGGAATTAGAGTTGGGGGGCCTATAACGCGGACGTGGCAGCCCATCGATGTCAGTAACAAAAAGTTCGATCGCGCAACGCGCGAATGCGCGATGTCGCCGCAGATAACGACGATTAACCCTTCAAGTCGGCCACGATGCCGGCGGATGGTTAAGGCGTCAAGCAATGCTTGAGTTGGGTGTTCGTGCATGCCGTCGCCTGCATTTATAACGGCGGCATCGACCTTCTGCGCTAGTAAGGCGGGTGCTCCCGAGGATTTGTGGCGTACGACCAATATGTCGCAATTCATAGCGTTAAGCGTCGCAGCGGTGTCCAGCAGTGTTTCACCCTTTGAAACCGAGGATGTTGAAACCGGCATATTGATGACATCGGCGCCGAGTCGTTTTCCCGCCAATTCAAAACTGGTGCGTGTGCGCGTACTGTCCTCGAAAAACAAATTAATCAGCGTCTTGCTCCGCAGCACATCGCGTCGGGTTTCCCCCGAGCGGTTGAGGAGAGCATAGCTCTCCGCAAGGTCAAGTAGGCTGCTGATGACAGCGGGGTTTAATCCTTCGATTCCCAGAAGGTGCCGGCCTGGTACGAGCATGCGAGGCTCATACCCCGGGCCGCACTAGTAGAAAAGCCTACACTGCGTTGTCGGGGTTGGAGCGGCCAATTTTCACAAAGAGATTCGGCCTGTATCGACTGGGCATCGCACGCGTAGCTGACGGTACCGCTGCCTTACTTTCCGACCCAGCCGGTTAAAGTTGAGCAAGATCGGATCCTGCGCGATGTGGCACGTGGCTAATTGGAAGAACAGATGCGCGGCATTTATCTCCAACGGCTGGAGGTCTGTAATCTGGCTCTGTCGGTCCGGAGGAACCGCGTCCACCAGAATCGCGGGAGAACCGGCAAGGTTGGCTGAGCTGTAGGAGCCCTCGGAACAGGTGAAACCTGTCTGCATGTCACAGGGCCCCTCGTGCTGCGGCCACGTTGACGGGCGCAGCTTAGGAACTTCCGGCTTCGCCGCGAGGTGCTTCGAGCGGTCATCGACCTTGTGGATCAGAGATGCCTCAGAGCTAACTTGCTTGCCCCGAACCGTCTCCTCTGCTAAGCCGCGCGCTTCACGGTTTGGTAACACTGCCGCACCGCAACCAATTTTGACCGAAGTAGAGATTATCCGATGGCCGTACCCAAGCGAAAGACTTCCCCCTCACGGCGCGGTATGCGCCGCAGCCATCACGGCCTCGCCGCAGAATCACACGCCGAATGCAATAATTGTGGAGAGCTCAAGCGCCCTCATCATGTTTGCGGCCATTGTGGCCATTACGATGGTCGAGAAGTGGCGGCGGCCGGCAAAGCATTGAAGGGTGTGGTGCGAGTCTGACGCACTTCACCTAACCGGTCCCGTGGCGTGGTGTTTGTTGTGAGTGAGCTCTCCGAATCCCAGTTGGGCGAGACCAGGGCAGATGCATTAACCACTGCCCTAGGGCCGCAAGGCAGCGTGTTGCTTGCTGTCGATGCCATGGGGGGAGATAACGCACCTGCTGCGATCATTTCCGGGCTTGAAATAGCGGCGGAGCGCCATCCTCAGGCTCGCTTTTTGGTTTTTGGCTCGGAAAGTGGAATACGCCCGCTACTGGCCGGTACGAAACGCTTGGCAGGCCGTGTATTGTTGCGCCCGACGACCGAGCAGATCACGGATGACCTTAAACCGACCGCTGCCTTGCGTTTACGCGACGCATCAATGCGCCGCGCGATTGAAGCCGTTGCAGATGGCGAAGCTGCTGGCGTTGTATCGGCAGGCAATACAGGGGCCTTACTGGCACTTGCAAAAATTGTTCTGAAGACAATGAGCGGCATTGATCGTCCGGCGATGGCGGCGATCGGTCCGTCTGCCAGAGGTGATGTCGTTATGCTTGATCTTGGCGCCAACATGCTTTGCGATGCTCGGAACCTCGTCGAGTTCGCGGTTATGGGTGAAGCATTTGCGCGGACTGTCCTTGGATTGCCCCATGCCACTATCGGATTACTGAATGTCGGGTCCGAGGAAATGAAGGGCGATGAAATTCTGAAGCGGGCCGCTGAAGCGCTCCGAATGAGCCCGATCAGTCAGCAGTTTCATGGGTTTGTCGAAGGGCACGATATTGCTGCAGGCACGGTTGACGTAATTGTTACAGATGGTTTTACCGGTAACGTAGCGTTAAAAACCGGGGAAGGAGCTTTGAAGTTGGTGGCTGAGCTGCTGCGGCGTGTCTTTACAGCTTCGCCGATCGCGAGACTTGCCTATCTTTTGGCGCGCCCCGGCCTGAACCGCCTTCGAGAGTGGCTAGATCCCAGGCGCTATAATGGAGCCGTTCTCCTTGGCCTGAATGGCGTCGTGGTGAAGTCGCACGGCGGCGCAGATGCGGAAGGATTTGCCCACGCAGTGGATGTTGCCCTCGACATGGTGGTCAATCGCTTTAACGAGCGGATCCGGGATGGTTTGAAACAGCACGAAAATCGCGCTGCCTTGGTCACTGTGCCGATTCCGGCACCGCCTCGCACGCAAACTGCGGCAAACTGATCATGACACGAAGCTTTCTCGCTGGCGTTGGAGGCTATTTGCCGGCGCGCATCGTCTCCAATGACGAACTTGCGACGACGATCGATACTTCCGACGCATGGATCCGTGAACGAACCGGGATTAGCCAGCGTCACCTTGCAGACGATCGCGAGACGGCAGCGTTCATGGGCGCGGCGGCTGCGCGCGCCGCGTTGGATCATGCACGATTGGAGGTCGGAAATGTTGACGCGATTATCGTAGCGACATCAACTCCGGACCAGGGTTTCCCATCCACGGCCGCTACGATTCAGGCGCAACTCGGTGTCACAAAGGGATTTGCGTTCGATATCTCGGCAGCTTGCTCTGGTTTTGTTTATGGACTTTCGATCGCTGATGCGATGTTGCGCACAAGACAGTGTCGCGCGGCTCTTGTTATCGGGACAGAGGTGTTTTCCCGCATCATGAACTGGCAGGATCGCAGCACCTGCGTACTCTTCGGCGATGGTGCTGGTGCTGCAGTACTGACCTGGAACGACGAGACGGGTGATGCGAGTGGTCGAGGGATAATTTCAACCCATCTTCATGCCGACGGTCGATTTGGCGACATCCTTTATATTGATGGGGCAACGGGACAGAGCACGAAACCCCAAAAGCTGGTGATGAACGGTCGCGAGGTTTTCCGCCATGCGGTTGGGAAACTTTCCGACGCTGTAGAGGAAACCCTGCGCGCAAATGGGCTGACCTCTGCCGATATCGACTGGCTGGTACCGCATCAAGCCAATCTCCGGATAATCGACGCGATGGGTAAGCGTCTGAATTTAAGGCAAGATCAGGTTGTTGTCACGGTTGACCGCCACGCCAATACTTCGGCAGCATCAATTCCGCTTGCGCTTGCCGAGGCATACGCCGATGGCCGCATCAAACCGCGCCAACTCGTCTTAATCGAGGCACTAGGTGGAGGGCTTACTTGGGGGGCGGCATTAATTCGGGCGTGATATAAATTCTTCGGATACTGATCGTTGTTGACCGCCAAGGAAAACTTGGTAATCTTGAAAAATGAGGACGTTGACACGCGCAGCCTTGGCCCAAGCGATTTACCTAGCTGTTGGTTTGTCGCGTAACGAATCCGCGCAGTTGCTTGAGGATATGCTCGACCGGATGCGGCGGGCGCTGGCAGAAGGCGATTCCGTGAAAATCACCGGCTTTGGGACCTTTTCTGTCCGTCAAAAAGGACGTCGTGTTGGCCGGAACCCGAAAACCGGGCACGAAGTGCCAATCCTCCCCCGCCGGGTTCTGACGTTCCGGCCGAGCCATATTCTACGCGACGCGGTGGATCAGGGCCTAATGTCGGCCCCTAATCCGTGAACGCGAAAAATATCGGCCCTGCTTCCGGTCGCAGCCGCAAATCCGCGGAGGCGTACCGTACCATCAGTGAGGTGGCTGACGAGTTGCATGTGCCGCAACACGTCCTTAGATTCTGGGAAACAAAATTTCCGCGGATCAAGCCCCTGAAGCGTGGCGGTGGTCGCAGGTACTACCGGCCAGACGACGTGGTGCTGCTCCGAAGAATATCCGATTTGCTTTATATTCAAGGCTATACAATTAAGGGTGTGCAGCGCCTGTTGAAAGAGGGTGGGGGTATGCTCCACGAGCATATCCCGCCGGCTTCCCCCGAAGAGCGCGAGGCTGCCGAAGCTGAGCGCGTTAGGGGCCGAGGCGATGAGCCTGACCTGCTGGCGAGTCTGCCCGTCGCCGATTCAAAGCCAGCTGACAAGACGCCTGAAAAAGTGACAGAGCCTCGGCCATCGAACGCACGAGCATCCGCGCATCAACTGCCTGCAGAACAGAAACTGGCCCAAGTGCGTATCGCGCTACAGGAAACGCTCCTATTGCTGGAAGCATTGCGCGCCAGCCTTGATTGAATGAGGGGGCGCGCCTCGCGCCGCGGATGATCGCGTTCAGACGCGACATATGCGATAAGCGTCGGATGTTGCGGTTTCTGATATGCCTTGCCGTACTATTTGCAATACCCTCGCTTGCACGAGCGGAAGAGAGCAACGTGGTGCGGTCGCCACAGGCGGCGGTCTCAATCGTATCTGCCAACAGCGCGGTTCAGGGTGGGGTGATCGAATTAGGTCTCCTGTTTCACCTCCAACCCGGCTGGCACATTTATTGGTCGGACCCGGGCGACGCTGGGCAGCCACCATCGATAGACTTGCTTTCGCCACGGGGCGCCAAATTGGGTGCGCTGCGATACCCCGCCCCTTCTTGGCTGCGAGCCGAAGGATTGGGTGTTTACGTTGAGACAGGGACCGTCCTATTGCCATTCACGCTGAAACTGCCTGCTCCGCCAAGTATGGCTGGGATTGCCATACATGCACGTGCGAGGTGGTTAACCTGCAATCCAAAAATCTGCATCCCGGAATCGGGAGAATTCGGCCTTCATCTGCGGTGGGGTACGCCGACGCCATCAAAGCAAGCAGCGCTGTTTGCCGCCGCAGCACATGCCGAACCGCATTCTTCACCTTTCCGCGCTGCCATCATTCCCAACGGCGGTTTAATGATCACAGGCGCCGGCCTAGGCAAAAAAAACGTCCAGTCCGCACATTTTTATCCGTTTAGTCCCAACGTGATCGAGAATGCATCAGACCAGAAAATATCGTTTTTTAACAATGGGTTTTTTCTTCATCTTAACTTAAAGTCGCGCAAACTTAACAGCCCGTTGAAGGGTGTGATAGAAATCACGGCCCCTTCCGGCCACGTGCAGGGGCTAAGAATCGAGGCGATATCTGAAACCCGGTTTGACGTAACGCCTCACGCACCGTTCTTTGTTTGGATCGGTGCGGCGTTGCTGGGTGGTCTGATCCTCAACCTTATGCCTTGCGTCTTTCCTGTTCTAGCGATGAAAGCCTTTGCTATAGCGAAATTGGGCGTCGATGATCGCAAAGGCGCTCGGCAAGATGCCATCGCATACGCTGCTGGAGCCATCGTTGCGATGGTCGCTCTTGGTGGCGGACTGCTTGCCTTGCGCGCTGGTGGCATGGCGTTGGGCTGGGGGTTCCAATTCCAGTCGCCTACATTCGTCGCTGCGATGGCTTGGCTGGTGTTCGCGATCGGTTTGAATTTTGTCGGCTTGTTCGAGTTTCGCATGGCCCAAGGCCTTGGCTCGGGCGTCGCGAGCCGCGGTGATCTCCTTGGCAGCTTCGCGACCGGATTGCTCGCCGTAGTCGTGGCGACGCCGTGCACTGCACCATTCATGGCTGGTGCAGTCGCTACCGCGCTGGCTGCGCCGATCGCCTTGGGGGTAAGTGTATTTGGTGCTTTGGGTGTTGGCATTTCGCTACCATTCGTATTGCTGGCTGTAATGCCCGGCGCAGGGCGTGCATTGCCTAAACCAGGGCCCTGGATGGCTAACCTGAAGCAATTTCTGGCTTTCCCTATGTTCGCGACCGCGATCTGGCTACTGTGGCTGATGGCGACTGAAGTTGGCGCCAGCGGTGTGCTGGTGGTGGCCGTAGGGGCGCTACTGATAGCCTTTGCGCTCTGGTTGCTTCGTTTCCGGGGATGGATGTCTCGTGGCGTTGCGCTGATCAGTGCCGTCGCCGCGTTTTTTTTGCTGCCATGTATTCCACGCCCCTCCTCGGGAACGCAGATCACCACCATTCCGGATGCTATCCCATTCTCGATGGCGAGGCTGGATGCCCTGCGTGCGGAAGGCAAGCCGGTCTTTGTCGACGTGGGCGCGGCCTGGTGCATTACCTGCCAAGTGAACGAGCGTATGGCACTTGCGCAAAGTTCTGTGCGCCAGACTTTTGCATCACACGGAGTTACTTTGATGTACGGCAACTGGACGCGGCGGGAAAGGAACATCACTGCATTTCTTACCCGTTATCACCGCGACGGCGTGCCATTTTACGTCTATTTTCCACCCAGTCATGCCCCAGCGAAACTGCTGCCGCAGATTCTGACACCCACTATTGTTACGGAGGTAGTCGACTCATCTAGGGCATGATTTGGGAACGGCATGCTGCGAACGGCAGCTTTGCACGTGCGCGGTTGATGAGTGTTCGAAGGCAGGGTTGATTCCGATCGCCGCGCCAGAGTCTGCTTGACGTACGTCGGTTCCATGGGCAGCTACACGTGGACGTGTCGCCATCATATCAGCTTAGGCCGATAGCAGCAAAACACCGAAACGAGCAGTATTATTGCGATAGCTGCATCCGGGTCGCGAAATCACGCAGCCTCGGTAAAACGCGGAAAGAGGCCTGACGGGGCTGGTAAACGTGATCCGTCGGTCAGCGCTGATTCAAGCGCAGCTAAGTCACGGGCGGTTGGCGGCACCGCCAGAAGGTCAAGCAATTTAGCCATCGTTGTTGGCATAAACGGTTGAAGGAGAACGCCAATAACAAGCAATGCATCACACAAAATCCGGAGTACAGCGGCCATGCGCAGTGGATCCGCTTTACGCAATGCCCATGGTGCTTGATGGTCAATGTAAGCGTTCGCACTGCGTACCAGCTTCCATATCTGATCCAGGGCCTCGTGCAGTGCCATGCGGTCGATCGCATCACGCACCTTATCCGGGAGCGAACGCGCGTGCGACAGCAGGAGAAAATCGGCTTCTGTCATCGGGCCATGGGGCGGGAGCGCCCCGCCCGCGTTCTTGGCGATGAAAGCCAATATACGCTGCGCGAGGTTGCCCAGGTCATTCGCCAACTCGTCGTTTAGTCGGTTAATGAGGGCCCGGCGGGAGAAATCTCCGTCGTTACCGAACGGCATCTCCCGCATGAGAAAGTAGCGCAATGGGTCAAGACCGAATTCTGCGATCAGAGGTTCGACAGGGAGTGCATTGTCGAGCGACTTGCTCATCTTCTCGCCCTCGACGGTCCACCAACCGTTCGCGAACACGCGACAAGGAAGGGGAAGGCCAGCAGCCATGAGCATTGCCGGCCAGTATACCGCGTGAAAGCGGGTTATCTCCTTGCCAACTAGGTGTAGGTTGGCTGGCCAAAAGGCCATCCGAGGCGCCTCCATATCCGGATAACCCATAGCCGTGATGTAATTGGCCAGGGCGTCGACCCAGACATACATCACATGATCCGGTGAGCCGGGAACCGGGACACCCCAGGAGAAGCTGGTTCGGCTGATGGAAATGTCTCGAAGCCCGGCGCGGACGAAGGCGATGATCTCGTTTCGGCTCGAGGCTGGCTGGATGAACTCAGGATTTTGGTCGTACAGCGCTAGTAGCCGATCCTGAAAGGCACTGAGTTTGAAGAAGAACGAAGGTTCGCGGACCCACTCGACCGGCGCACTGTAAGGCGATCGTTTGATGCCGTCTGGTCCGAGGACGAGTTCGTCCTCCGCATAGAAGGCTTCGTCTCGTGTCGCGTACCAGCCCTCATAATGGCCGAGATAAACGACGCCGGCGGTTTCGAGCTTTTGCCAAAGTGCGATGCAGCCGGACTTATGCCGCATTTCGGTGGTACGGATGAAGTCATCGTTAGAAAGATTGATCGCGCGCGCCATGGCGCGGAAGGCATTGGCGTTGCGGTCCACGAACTCCTGGGGTTCTAGGCCTGCCGCCTGTGCTGCTTTTTCGATCTTCTGGCCGTGCTCATCTGTGCCGGTAAGGAAAAAAACTTCGAATCCGTCCAGCCTTTTGAATCGCGCAATCACATCGGCAGCGATTGAGCTGTATGCATGGCCGATGTGCGGTGCACCATTCACATAGTAAATGGGTGTCGTAATATAGAACCGCGGTCGAATTCGTGGGGGGATCATGCTGTCCGCAGTTGTTCGATTAAAAGGAGAATGGCGGCGCGTTGATCAAGGTTAAGTCCATCGACCTCTCCCTCGACCCGAGCGAGTTCCTGCCATAGGGAAGCCGCTCCATCAAGGCCACGCTGCACAATTATCGGTGCGGAGATCGTCTCAATCCCGTCTCGCGCAGCCGTGCGCAGGAGGCGACCCAGTGCAATACGCAGTTGATCGATGAAGATTACGAAACCATCCTCTGTGCGCGCGACCTGATCGCTGATTGCTCCCGCTCGCGGGGGAGTAATAGCGGTGGAGTTCAAAATCTCGATGGCCAGTTCTGAAAGATTCAGAGCATCTCCTTGGGCCATCGCCAGCGCCCGCCCGATAGATCCGTCCGCGAGCGCTACCAATGCGTGCCGCCGATTGGAGGCAAGATCAGGTAACGCTTTGAGGACGAGATCCTCAACGATTCGATCATCAAGCGGTTGGCAGTCCAGCCGGCGACATCGTGATCGAACGGTCGGCGGCAATCGACCGGGCGCGTGGCTTACCAGCAGCCAGATAGCCCGGTCAGGTGGATCTTCCAGCAGCTTGAGGAGACTGTTGGCTGCATTGCGGTTCATGGCTTCCGCGCCATCGACGAGTACGATGCGCCATCCTCCCTCAAATGGTGTCAAATGAAGGAAATCAGCTGCTTCCCGGACCGTGTCGACTACGATTTCGCTTTGGAGACGTTTCCGTCGCTCATCAAAGCGTCGTTCAATTACTAGAAGATCTGGGTGTGAGCCTGCAGCGATTCGGCGAAACACAGCATGACTCGGTGCAAGCGACAAGTCTTCGGAAATGGCACCGGACAGTAGCCAGCGCGCAAAACGATAGGCGAGAGTAGCTTTGCCTATGCCCGGTGGACCGCAGATCAGCCACGCATGGTGTAGGCGTCCAGCACGTACCGAGTCCCGGAGTTTGGCGCCGGCTTCGTCCTGACCGCAAAGTTCAGGGTTTGCTCGAGGCGGTATCACGGGCGTCCAAGCTTCGTTTGGATCGCGTCGAACATCAACCTGGTGATGTCCTCGATTTCGGCGGCTGCATCAATCAATAGGCACCGATCGGGGTTGTCCATCGCGATTGCGCGGAAACCGGCAGCTACCCGGGCCGCAAAGGCAGGAGTGAATCGCTCGTAACGGTCAAGAGCCCCTTGCCGGTTACTGAGGCGGGCGAGCGCCGAATCGGGGGATAAATCGAGAATGAACGTGAGGTCAGGGTCGAGCCCGATCATACTTGAGAGAAGTCTGATCGACATTAGGTCAACACCAAGGCCATAGCCCTGATAGGCTAATGTTGAATCAACGTATCGATCACAAAGTACAATTTTACCCTGCATTAGCGCTGGTCTTATCAGGTGCGCGACGTGATCGGCCCGGGCGGCAAATACCAGCAGAGTGTCGGCCAGCGGATCGAGTACGGTCGCTGGATCTAACATGACCTCGCGAATGGCTTCAGCGCCGGGCGTTCCACCGGGTTCGCGGGTCGTGACGACGCAGTGGCCAGATCCCCGCAGCCTTTCGGCCAGATGAAGCAATTGAGTGGACTTTCCCACTGCTTCGCCACCCTCGATAGTGATCAGGAGACCACGGGAAATCATCACCGACTCCGCCTTAACGCACAGTGATTTCGGGGTTCGGGATACCCCGATCGAGCACTCGCCTGAAGGCCGAATCTGCCGCCGTCACCGAGTGATAAGGGCCCACCCTGATTGTGTAGAGCGTCCGGCCGGTACCTTGAACTGGCACAATCCCGGCAGGCATTGTTCCGAGCTTCGCCCGGATTCCATACGCATCGGGAGCGCTACCGAAGCCATTGATCGAGACATAGAGTGGTCCGGGATCTGGGGCTGTGTTCTCAAGTCGACCATTCAAGGATGTTCGTGCCTGGGGTAACTTCGATGAAAATTTATGCTGTACGGCGTTTGCGATGTTGCCCGCAGTGCCCGCCGCGCCTGGGGGCGGTGGTAAGGCTCTTGCCTGAACGGTTGCTATCGGAACGGCGACGATTTGCGTCGGCCTCCGAATTGAAGCCCGGAGAGCGGCTGAACGTCGAACCAGCAACTGTACTCTGACTTCAACAACACCACCGCGCGGGAATTCCAGCAGTTCTGCAACTTTTCTGGTAACGGCGATCAAGCGCCCAGATTGCATCGGCCCTCGATCGTTAACCCGGATTACTATTGCGCGTCCGTTGACCAAATCGGTTAGTCGTACAAGCGATGGTAGCGGGAGGACGGGACTTTCCGCAGTTAGCGCGGATTGGGAAAACACCTCTCCATCTGTTGTCATTGCTTCGTGTCCTGGAGGGATAATGATCGCCAAACCGGTTTTATTATAGGAATCGAAATTACGCGGATAATGCCACATACCACCCGACTGGTACGGGGGACCTATGACCACATGAATCGCCGCTGCGTCTGTATTAGCTTTGTTGCGGCCAAGCCAAGCGCAGCCACCGACCAAAAGGCTCGGAAGAAGCATAAAAGCAACCGCGCTGGCCTGTCGTATCATCCCAGGATAGACCGGCCCAAATCGCCGACGGCAAGAGCGTAAAGGTCTGAGGCGTTGTATCTGCGGATCACTCTAAAATTGGCATAGACGAGAAATGCTGCTCCATGCGGGCCATCCGGTAGCAAGAGCGATGCCTTTGTGTCCCAGGGTAGTGGTGCGGCGCCTGGGAGACGGTGTACGCCTAGTGCTTGCCAGTGGCGAAGCGACAAGAAACGGTTTTCCCCTGCCACGCGATCGTCAAACCCGTCCGGTAGAAGGACCTGCTCGCTTGAGGGGAATCCAGCCTGCCAACCTGCCTTATGAAGGTAATTGGCAATTGATGCGAGGCTATCGGGGATTGATGTCCATATATTCGGCCGACCGCGGCCCGAAAAATCAACGGCCGTATCAAGGTATACGCTGGGCATAAATTGGGGTTGCCCCATTGCGCCAGCCCACGAGCCGCGCAACATCGAAAGCGGCGCATCTCCGCGAGCCGCGATACGCATGGCGGCGATTACCTCGCTGGTAAAATACTCGCTGTTGTCGAACCACGCGAGTGTCACGAGCGCGTCAACCACGTGGAAGCTGCCTTGGATTCTGCCGAAGTTACTTTCGATGCCCCATATCCCCATAATGGGCGCAGCCTGGACGCCGAAACGGCGCTTAACCGCGGCTATCAGATTCGCATTTTCTGCTAGTTCCTGTTGGCCGGTCGCGATGCGCACCGGCGTTACTGTCAGGGCACGGTATTGCGACCAAGTGAGCGTGAACTCCGGCTGGTGTTGATCCAATTTTATGACGGCCTGGTTCGGGGTGATCTCGGCAAGTGCGGCGTCGGCGATGCGGGACGGGATTCCGTCTTGTCGTGCGCGGCGGTGCAGCGTCCCCACAAATTTCTCGAAATTGGACGCGCTGGCTTGTTGCGCGGTTGCGGTAGCCAACAGAGGCAGTGAGGTTATGATGGTTCGACGGCGCATATGAGTCTTGTGCCATGGTGCGCCCGGAGACGGAAGATCAATATCAATGGTCTTCAGTCGCAGCTAAAGGAATTTCCGAACGAGTTTGGAACCGCATTATGCGACAACAACGAGGGGAGCAGGGTCATCAGCCTGCACTTCAACCGGGTATCCGCCCGACATTCCTGTGACACTGAAGCATGAAAGCGTGGTCGATACCTAAGTCGACCAGGCATCGGCAGGGCTTTCTGCCTTTACGAGATCACAAAGCTTTTCAAGAACCTCAGGTTCCTGTGCCCCAGCGATGGCCCTACTTTGATCGATGACGAAACACGGTACGCCATTGATTCCAAGCCGGTGGGCCTGAAGGTTATCTGAGTGGACGCATTCAATAGCTTCATCGCTGACAAGAAATTCGCTCACTGCTCGATGATCAAGGCCAACCTCTACGGCGAGAGACACCAGAACTTCGTGTTTGCCAATATCGGCACCATCATGAAAATAGGCTCGGAATATCGACAGTACGAGAGCTTCGGCAACTGCTCTCGATTCGGCGAAGCGGATTAGGCGATGAGCATCAATGCTGCTTGGCGTTCGTCTGATCCGGCCGAATTCGAATTGCAGCCCGTCAGCGGCTCCCACATCGCGGATTGCCTTGAACAGGCGTCGAGCCCGATCTTCGCCACCAAATTTGCGGATGGCATAATCCGTCCGGCTCATTCCGCCGCGAGGCATATCCGGATTGAGTAGAAAAGGCCACCACACTGGCTGGATGGCCAAATCGGGCCTGCGCATTTGCAGCAGGCTCAGTCGGTGTACTCCCAGATAGCACCATGGACAGACGAAGTCGAAGATGACTTCGACGATCAATCGCGCCTGTCGTGGTGCAACGACGTTCATTGGATCGCAATCTAGTCGATCAGATGCGATCGGCAATGCCTGGTGCCTTGTGGCTCTATCAATTTTTAGATGTGGGCACGATCGAGTTAGCGTGGGCGACCAAAGATCTGGTACCTGCGTTGCTTTCGAGGGAACTATCGGGTTGACGTATTGAGCACCAGATGTGGTGCTCTGGTCTGACTACACATCCGGCCCACGCCGCGTGTTTCCCCGTCGAAGTGGGGATTGGACAATCGTGGGTCGGCGATCGAACATCGGCCACCGGATCAGGTGCTGAATCGCCCTTGCTTGTTGAACTGACGCAACCGTTCAGTGAGGACGACGTGTTCGACCAAAAGACGGGAACATCGGGGGTTGCCGCGTGTTGACAGTTATGCCCCTCTCTCGGCGCGGCTCGACGGTTCACGTTCTCACAAGAAACAGAACTGCTCGACGGCGTGACCAGGGTGATGAACGCGTCTGCCGCAAGCTGATTACCACAAGCAACAAGCTGGCTTCGTCGCCTTAAATAGATATAGATAAAGGCAAGCTTGTAATGGTTCGGGAGAACGGAGGATAGTGGAGTCACGGGTTCGGCTTATTGCGCAAGCCAGCTTCCACAATCGTTTCCTCTTGACAGATGGTCGTCTACAATTCACCCTTGAACCTACCGAGGGGTGCGTACGTAACGCTGAGAGCCGCTGTTATGCGGCAACCCTTTGAACCTGATCCGGGTTATTCCGGCGGAGGGACGGCGTATCCAAACTATCGCACCGCCCGGTCCGCTACCCGTACCCAACTAAGGAGCGATCGATGAACGCGCAGACCAAACCAGCCAATGTTACCACCGGTCCAGTTGCAGGATCGCGTAAGGTCTATTCGGCGCCCGCCGCCCATCCTGATATCGCTGTCCCTTTCCGCGAAGTCGATCTTCATCCTGCGGCAGATGAAGCGCCGGTTCGTCTCTATGATACGTCCGGACCTTTTACCGATCGGCACTTTGTGCTCGATCTGGATGCGGGTTTACCGCAAGTCCGCAGTAACTGGCTTACCAAGCGCGGCTTTGAGCGAGTCGCACCGCGCCCAGTGAAGCCCGAGGATAATGGATTCGCATCGGCCGACCGTCTCGTACCCGCGTGCCCTGCAACGCGCCAAGTGCTCGCAGGAGGTGACGGGGCTTTGGTCACACAATACGAATTTGCACGCGCCGGTATCGTTACAGAAGAAATGATATATGTCGCGCATCGCGAGAATCTTGGTCGAAGCGAGGCCCTTGAAGGGGCTGGCGACCGTTGTGCCGATGGTGAGGGATTCGGAGCCGCGATTCCCGAGTTCGTCACTCCTGAATTTGTGCGTGCTGAGATTGCGGCTGGTCGCGCGATTATTCCCGCGAATATTAACCATCCTGAACTCGAGCCAGTTATTATTGGCCGCAATTTCCTGGTCAAGATTAACGCCAACATCGGCAACTCCGCGGTCACTTCGGGGGCGGCTGAAGAAGTTGAGAAGCTCGTGTGGGCCATTCGTTGGGGCGCTGACACCGTGATGGACCTTTCAACGGGGCGGAACATTCATAATATCCGCAGCTGGATTATGCGGAATTCGCCGGTGCCTATCGGTACAGTGCCTATCTATCAGGCATTGGAAAAGGTTGGCGGCGATCCCGATAAATTGGATTGGGCGGTATTTCGCGACACATTGATTGAGCAGGCCGAGCAAGGCGTTGACTATTTTACCATTCATGCAGGAGTCCGACTGGCCTATGTACCGCTGACGGCGAAGCGGGTCACGGGAATTGTCTCGCGTGGCGGCTCGATCATGGCACGCTGGTGTCTCGCGCACCACAAGGAAAGCTTTCTGTACACGCATTTCGATGAAATTTGCGACATTATGCGCAAGTACGATGTTTCATTCTCGCTTGGCGATGGGCTGCGTCCGGGGTCGATCGCGGATGCGAATGATGCAGCCCAGTTCGCCGAACTGGAAACCCTCGGTGAGTTGACCAAAGTGGCTTGGGACAAGGGCTGCCAGGTCATGATCGAGGGGCCTGGCCATGTGCCGATGCATAAAATCAAAGAAAACATGGACCGTCAGCTTAGAGTCTGCCACGAAGCACCATTCTATACGTTAGGCCCCCTGACCACTGATATCGCACCAGGCTACGACCATATTACCTCTGCGATCGGTGCCGCGATGATTGGGTGGTTTGGGACCGCGATGCTTTGCTACGTGACACCAAAGGAGCATCTCGGCTTGCCGAATCGCGATGACGTCAAGACTGGCGTGATCACATACCGCCTTGCGGCCCATGCAGCAGATCTGGCGAAAGGGCACCCATCCGCCAAGCTGCGTGATGATGCCGTCAGCCGCGCACGCTTTGACTTCCGTTGGGACGATCAGTTTAATCTCGGTCTCGATCCAGATACGGCGCGCGCATTTCACGATGAGACGCTGCCAAAGGACGCACACAAAGTGGCTCACTTTTGCTCGATGTGTGGTCCGAAATTCTGTTCGATGAAGATTACTCAGGACATTCGGGCCGATGCTGAGCGGATAGCCGGATTGGAACAGAAAAGCGCGGAATTTCGTGAGGCAGGGAGCAAGATTTACCTCGAAGAAGCGGCGACACAAAAGTGAAAGTCGCGATTATTGGTGCGGGCGTGATCGGCCTTGGAATTGGCTGGCGGCTCGCACAGCGAGGTATTGACGTTACAGTCTTTGAACGCGGCGCTGCCGGCGAGGGGGCTAGTTATGCCGCCGCCGGTATGTTGGCTGCTGCCTGCGAGACAGAACCTGGAGAAGCGGCGCTGGGCGTTCTCAATCGAGCGAGTATGCAGCTGTGGCCCGATTTCGCTTTAGAACTGGAACATGCGTCCGGGATGTCGATTGGCCTTCGGCGCGAAGGCACGCTGGTGGTTGCGCTGAACCGTGACGACGGAGCTAAATTGCGCCATGACATGGCGTTCCTAACGACTCAGGGCGTCTCTCTGGAATGGCTCACGCCGGCGGAGGCGCGCGAGCGAGAACCTTTCTTGGCACCGAAGCTGGCGGGCGCAATTTTTTCGCCGGCGGATGTTCAGGTCGATAACCGCGCCGTGGTTCGGGCACTTCTTGAGGCATTCCGTCGTGCCGGTGGGGTGCTCCGGGAGAATACTACGGTGGATCGGGTCCACGGTTCAAACGGGCGCGTGGCGGGGGTTTTCGCAGCGCACCAGTTATTTGAGGCGGACGTCGTCGTCCTGGCGGCGGGTGCCTGGTCGGGAGGAATCGGTTTGCCAGTTCCATGCCCGTCGGTGCGGCCGATTAAAGGACAAATGCTTGCCGTGCAAATGGATCCGTCGGCGCCATTGCTGCGGCACGTGGTGTGGGCACCGCGGGCCTATATGGTTCCACGGTTAGATGGGCGTTTGATCATTGGTGGCACGGTCGAGGAAAAGGGCTTCAATTCTGATATAACTGCCGGTGGTGTGTATGCACTGCTTGACGGAGCATGGCGGGCCTTGCCAGGGATCGAGGAACTCAAAATTATCGAAACATGGGTCGGATTCCGGCCTGGCTCGCGAGACGATGCTCCCATACTTGGACCAAGCGCCCTGCCGGGGTTGATGTTTGCTACCGGCCATCATCGCAACGGAATTCTGCTAACGCCGATCACGGCCGACGCCATGGCTTCGACGATAATTGCCCGCAAGACGGACGAACGCATTGCCGCCTTCGGCGCTGACCGGTTTGAACAGCGCAGGAGTGTCGCATGAACGAGGCAAAAATCCGGGTAAATGGGCAGTTCGAAGCGCTTGTCACGACCGTTTCGGCGTTGCTCGCAGCCAAGAATCTTGAGGGGGCGCGCGGCGTTGCTGTCGCGGTAAACAATTCCGTGGTGCCTAGGTCTGCATGGCCAACAACACTTCTTTCCGATGGTGATGTTGTCGAAATTGTTCGGGCAGTAGGAGGCGGTTGAGATGACGGCATTAACGATCGCCGGTGAGACACTGTCATCCCGTTTGTTCATGGGTACGGGTGGCTACCCGAACCAGGAGACGCTGCTAAAAGCATTATCCGCGGGCGAACCGGCGATGGTCACCGTGGCGATCCGTAGAATCAGCCTCGATGCTTATGGAGGATCGCTTCTCGCTGAAATGGGTGGGAGATATCGGTTGCTGCCGAATACGGCAGGATGTGCGACGTTGCGCGAAGCTGTGACAACGGCGGAGTTGGCGCGAGAGGCGTTAGGGAATGACTGGATTAAACTTGAGATTATCGGGGATCGCGAGACGCTATACCCGGATGCAGAGTTTTTGATTCGGGGTACCACCGAACTGGTTAAGGCAGGCTTTACTGTCCTGCCTTATTGCACCGACGACCCCGTGCTATGCCGGAAGTTGGCTGATTTGGGAGCTGCGGCGGTGATGCCGCTTGGCTCACCCATTGGGTCAGGCTTGGGAATCGCCAACCCGTATAATATCGAGCGAATTTGTGCGCAAAGCGACGTACCGGTTATCCTTGACGCAGGCATCGGTACGGCGTCCGATGCGGTGCTCGCTATGGAACTGGGTTGTGACGCCGTGCTGCTGAACACGGCGATCGCGCGGGCGCACGATCCTGTGCGGATGGCTGGTGCAATGAAGCACGCCGTATGCGCAGGTTATGAGGCGCGCCGAGCTGGCCGAATCCCTAAACGATTGCGCGCGGAAGCATCAAGCCCGGAACTGGGACTTATTGGCGCCTGATCGTGCTCGGCACAAGAGGCCGCACGCGATCCTGCGGTGAATAGGCCATCAGAACTCATCGTCAGCAACGTAAGAGCCAATCTTCTGTACAAGATCAGGGTCAGAGCGCTCCAAGATGACGCCATAGACGATCGAGAAGGCCAGTACGGCGAGCGCTATCCATGGGAAATAGCTGATTGGTGCGGGTTGACCCGGCTGCACGAGGCCCCAGAGCGGGAACAACATCAGCACGGTGCCAATTGCGGGCAGCAAGGCGTGTTTGACTAGTTTGAAGTCGTCACGATGATAGCGAATCATATAGACCGGAAGCGCAAGATTCGTAACAAGATAGGTTATGATAATAGGAATTGTACCGAGTGCGCCAGTGTCACCGAACAGATCAACCGGTTTAACATTCCATCCAAAAATAACAACGATGGCAAACGATGCAAGAACGAATCCCCACATGGCAACAAAAGGTGTTTTATGGCGTGGGTGAATTTTGCCAAAGAAGGCTGGTAGCAGGCCTTCGCGGCCGGAACTGAAAAGGATCCGCGCCTGGCTGTTAGTCAATCCGAGCAATGAGGAAAAGATGCTCGTGATGCCGGCAAGATATGCAAGGAGCAGGAGTCCGCCTGCCGAGGTCCTGAAGGCGTCAACAAAAGGAATTTCGGACTTGCTAATGGATGAGGCGTTATTGTGGAATGCGACTTCGGTAGCATACGCGAGGAACAAATAGAGAAGGCCGATCGCAAGTGTACCAATTAGCAATGCCCGCGGTACGTTTTTTCTGGGGCCACGGGTTTCTTCGGCAAGCGTGGCGGAGTTTTCCCAGCCGATGAACAAGTAGACAGCGATCGGAAAACCAGCACCGATTCCTTTAAGGCCGCCGGAGAGGTTGGCCCACTCGAACGGTGCCAGAGAAAGGCTTGAACGGTTGACCACAAGCATAATCGCAGCGCCGATGATCAGAAGTAAAAGTTCGAAATAGAAAAAGATCGCCGCCATGGTCGTGGAAATGGCGACGCCGCGCGCAACCAGAACCCCTACTATCCCGGTCGCGAGCAGACTTAAGATCTGCCAGGGGACGTTGATGCCCAGGAAAACCTTCAGCGTGTCATGTGCCCAGCCACCAGAAATCACCACGACCGAGGAGGCGGCCACGACGTAACCGAAGATGACGAAGATGGATGATGCGGCGCCCGCTGTCGGTCCAAAGGACATTCCGATGAAGGTAACGAAGGACCCCGTGGAAGGCCGGTACTTCGAGAATTCTGCCAAGGTATTGGTTAAAAACAGGATGACCACCATCGCAACCAGGATGGTAAGCGGGGCGGCGACGCCGGCTCCGCTGACGATAGTCCCGAAACCAAAAAAGAAGCTCATTGCCGGTGCGATGTTGGCAAGTGTCGAAGCTACGATTTGTGGCAGACCAAGCGCGCCGCGCCGTAACCGGTGCTCCGCCAATACAGTAGCCATGAGCTCATCCCCCTGTTGTTTGCACGTTTTCCTAGCGCAGGACCGCCCCTTCCACCACTTCTTTTGGCCAGCGCCTATGCAGCCATAGCCACGCGCCGGGTTTTTTCAGGATCCATTCTCCGAGTGTGGCGTTGATTAGGTTGGTGAGATGGTGGATATCGGCGTTCCGATCTCCCGAATCGGGTACTGGAAGAGGCGGCTCAACGATCATTTCGAGCCGCGCGGGGCCAGTTCGTATGATGTACACTGGAATTACCGGACACTGGAAACGTAGAGCGAATGCTGCTGCGGCCGGCGTTGTCATGGCAGGCACGTTGAGAAATGGCACAAGGATTCCATCGTTAAGTTTCTGATCTGCAAGGATTCCGAGTGCGCCTCCACGGCTAAGGTATGAAACCGCGCTCCGCGCGCCAGCGACGCCTTTAGCGAACATCGGGGCATCATGGCGTACCGCAGCCCTTCGAAGCGCCTGGATCTGTGCATCGACGCCGGCATTCTTCGCTGCGCGATAAAACGGCGCAACCGTCACCCCGTGCCTTGCGGCAATCACCGGCAGCGCTTCCCAATTCCCGAAATGTGCAGAGACATAAATTGCAGGCCCGGCGCGAACATGTTCGCTGCCTTGAATGGCAAAGCCGGGTCCAGATTTCGTCAGTTCTAGCGACGGCAGATGGGGCAATTCAGCGACTGTCCGACCGAGGTTGTCCCATGTCTCTCGGATGAGGCGGCGGCGCGCCGACTTGTCCATATTGCTGAAAACGGCGCGCAGGTTACGATCTGCAGCACGCGAAACAGGTAGGAGTGGACCGATTGCCGCGGCCACGCTTCCACCCAGGTTACTGGCGCGGATTGGCCCGAGGGCACGGAACATGGCAAGGCCGATCCTGGTAAGTAGCGATTCCAAGCGTTCGATTGCCGTCATGGCAAAAGCCGGTCTAGGGCATCGTTGCAATCCCAGGCGAGATGGGCTGTTACCACGGTACACATTTCGAGAAACTCTGATGGCAACTTCACGCTATCCTTCTCCGTGGTCACGAGAACTGCATGCTGACTTTTGGCTCGTGTAGCGAGATCCGCGATGTCGCGCGACGAATATCGATAGTGGTCCGGGTAGCCAAGCTGCTCTATTATTTCGGCGCCGAGTTCTTTCAATGTCGCGAAGAACTTAGTCGGGCGTCCGATACCTGCGAAGCACACGATCCTGGTTCCTTGCAAAGATTGCGATGCGGTACCGACGATCCGCGCCGTCAGGACCATCATGTCACGAGGCAAGTATTGGCGTGCGTTGAATTCATCTTCGCCGATGAGCACTGCAGCGCTACAGCGGGATGCAGCTGTCACGACTGGCTCGCGGAGCGGACCTGCTGGTAGTAGGAGCGCGTTCCCGAAACCAACGCCGCCGTCGATTGCCAAAAACGAGATTGTCTTGCGAAGGTCGGCGTTCTGGAGGCCGTCGTCCATTACGATTACGGAAGCTCCGGCGCTGCTAGCCAGGTGCGCCCCGGCCGCGCGGTTGCGCGCCACGATCGTGGGCGCGGTGCGGGCAAGAAGTAAGGCTTCATCGCCAACCTCGCACGCGGAATGGTGTCCCGGGTCGACAACAATCGGACCTGCCAAGGTTCCTCCATGACCACGGGTAAGAGCGAATGGCTTTGAACCGCGGCGCAAATAGCGGCTCAGGACGTCACGCGTGATGATGGTCTTTCCGGTTCCGCCGACACTTGCATTGCCGACGCAGACGACGGGGATTCCCGGATCAAACCCGGGCCGGGCAAGCCGGGTTGCCGTGACCATTCGGGTGACGAATCCAAGCGGGGTGAGCGCGCGGCGAAGAATTCCGTCCCGTTCCCAAAAATCGGGCGGGCGTTTCACCGGACCAGATCCAGGATACGGGCTGCCAATTGTTCCGGCAACTCTACGAACCGGCGTACTGCTTGCTGGGCGGCGCTTGCCATGGCATCACGCCGATTCCTGTCGTGGAGCAGGTCGGCTATTAACGGCGCCAGCACGGACGCGTCCGAAACCTCGAGCAGGGCGCCCTCGCGTCGCAACGAAAAGGCAATTTCCTTAAAGTTGTCGACGTGTCGCCCGGTGATCATTGCACACCCCAGCTGCGCGGCTTCAATCATGTTATGACCGCCAACGGGCATTAACGAGCCGCCAATAAAGACGACAGGGCACAATCGGTAGAATAGACCGAGCTCACCAAGTGTGTCCGCGATGTGAATCGTACCAGGACTGGGCACTTGTCCCAGCGAGCGGCGGGTTGGGTTGAGATCCCGCGCGAGTTCTGCGATGGCGTGTGCGCGTTCGGGGTGACGCGGGGCTATTACCGTCAACAGTTCCGGGAAGGAGGCAAGCAGAGTTCGATGGGCGGCGATGATCGGAATCTCCTCGCCATCATGGGTGCTGGCCGCGAGAAATCGGGGGCCAGGGCAGGCGGCTTGTATCTCTTCTCGTGCGTTGAGGTTGTCTGGTAAGGGCCGCGCCGCAAACTTCAGATTGCCGGCAGTTTCGACCCGCGATAGGCCGAGGCGGCGGAGTGCTTGCGCGTCTTTCTCCGATTGCGCGGCAATCCAAGAAAAGCCGCCGAATAGAATTTGTGTAGCATCGGGCAGCCGTGCCCAGCGTGCTGCACTCCGTGCCGAGAGCCTCGCGTTGATCAAAACACGTGGGATTCGCCGCGCGTCGAGGCCAGCCAGGCAGTTTGGCCAAATCTCGGATTCGACAAAGACGGCGGCGTTTGGCCGCCAGAAATCGAGGAAACGATTGCAGAAATTCGGCGTGTCAAGGGGCATGAATTGGTGGATCGCGGTGGCGCGGGCGGCGGCGAGCGTCGCCGACGTTGCGGTACCGGTTGTCAAAAGCACATGCGTGCTCGCGGAGAGGACCTCAATGAGTGGCAGGGCCGACATTGTTTCCCCCATGCTGGCAGCATGAATCCAGATAAGGGTGCCCGCCGGGCGCTGCTTTGAACTGATGCCGTAACGTTCGGGCAATCGGGTTGCGATTTCCTTGCCTAGCCGTACCCGGTATTTTAGATAAATTGGCAACGCTGGGGCCGCGACTTGCGTGGCCACGCGCCAAAAACGGAGGCTTACTGACATCGTTCGGTGGCGCGCTTGAGGGCTTGGCTCAGCGAGCTCTCAATTTCGGGGAGTGAGGTTTCCCAGGCTTGGCGGTCGACCCGAATCGGCGGTGACACGGTGATAGCGCCAATGCTGAACGGCATGGGAATGCGCATCTGATCCCAACTGCGCGCGAATGTAAACGCTCGGCGCGTTGCCGCTCCTATGCAAAAGATTTGCGCGCCGGTAAGTGCCGCCAGCTGGGCAATTCCAGGTGCCGCGACGCGCCGCGGGCCGCGTGGGCCATCGGGGGTGATCGCGACCGGATGCCCGGTGATTACGAGTCGCGACAGCTCCCGAAGCCCCGATGCCCCGCCACGCGACGTTGAGCCTGAGACAAGTCCGACGCCGAAGCACCTTATGGCCCGCCCAATCAATTGGCCGTCTCGATGCCGGCTAACCAGCACATAACCTTTTCGCTCGATACCGCGGGCTTTGGCCGCCAGCCACAGTGCTGGCATTGATGGCAAGGCTTCATGCCAGAAGGCGACAATGCAAGGTTCGCCAGCGGCAAGGGCGTCGAACAAGGGGTCTGCATCGATTTGCCATCGTGCTGTTGCATTCACGATGCGCAGCAGGATTCCGGCGAGGTCTCCGATTCGGTTGTGCGCGGTCTCCGAGCGGAGGGCTGCTTTGACTTTTCTCTTGATCATTGGTGCGGCGCTAGCACCTTGCAATGTAAAAATCATCTTCCTCGGCATGGGCAGGTTGGAGCTGGCAGGTCATTGAAAACATCGTTGCAAGCTTCTGTAACGCCCGATCGCAAGAGTCCGATGTCCGCGATACCAGTGCGATGTCGCAACCAGCTCGAGCACTGTAGAGATCTTGGCAGATCACGCATTCCGCAGGTTGGAACGGTTTCACCTTGTGTGTACAATCCGGTTGGTTCCGCGGTCCCTGAACCTGCAATCCTAGTCACCCACATTTTCTTGGCCGGTATAAGGGCTGTCAACATCATGATGTGCGGTGTTGATTTGACCAGTCCGTGCATAAAGCTGCTGCTGATTCTCCAGACCGGATCGCGCCCTCTATCGTCGCAGGCAGGTTTGTCGCGGTGTAATCACCGGCAAGGAAGAGGTTTGTCAGGTGGGTGCGCGTTTGTGGTCGGCGCAGGAGCTGTTCCGGGGTTGCGGCAAACGTTGCGCGCTTTTCTTTGACGACTCGGAAGGCAGGCATTGACGATTCGATCCGGAATGCGCGGTGAAGGTCGGCCCAGATTTTTCGGGCAAGTTGCCCAGCATCGACGTTGATCCGGTCGTTTGCCGCGCTTACCGTTACTGAAACGGCCTCGCCCTTCTGGAAAACCCATTCCGCGGTACCGCCGAGAAGTCCATAAAATCCAGCTTCTCCCTCAGGAATGCGGGCTCGAAAGTGTACGTTCAAGATTGCCTCAAATTGGTTTGGCGCAACCAGTCCAGGCAACAATTCAGTCGCGATCCATGGTGGAACGGCGAGGATGACGCCTTCCGTCGGTTCAATTCTTTCGTCTAGATTCGGTCCGGACAGGCCGGCAATTCGGCCGTCCTCGATCACCAACGCAGCAACCCGTGCTCCGAAACGGATTTCAGCCCGATTGGCACTCAGGTAACGTAGGGCGGGGTCAATAAAGCTTTCGGATAAGCCTTGTTTTGGAAAACGCGGCATGGCCGCAATCCCGCCACGTCCGATCGTCTCCTGAAGGACGGCGCCGAGCGGCGCCGCCGATGCGACGGCTGGTTTCGTATTCAGTACAGCGATTGCCAGGGGTTCGATCAGGTGCTCGTACAGCGGATGGAGATCCTGCATTAGCGCAGCGACCAGATCTGCATTGCGTGCCTTTTCTAGGCGGTGGAGTGCAAGGTACTGAGACACCGACGTTCCGGGTACCCGCCATGATTTCACCAGGATCCACCACGGTAATCGACCCGCATTGAGCCGAATAGTCCAGGACTTGCCGGACATAAGGTCAATAAAAGGGAAGACCGGCCGGGTGGGCCCGGTCAATGTATCAATCGCACCGACTCTCGTGAGATACCGAGTGACCGCTTGATTTCCTGACATCAGGAGATGATTTCCGTTATCGATCCGGCAGCCCAGCTCCGAATCCTGGTAGGAACGACACCGACCACCGCCGAATTTGCCTGCTTCGTAAAGAATTACACGGTGCCCTCCTTCGGCCAGGACGGTCGCCGCCGCAAGGCCTGCCATTCCAGCACCGATGACACGGACTCGAGGGGCTGATTGCACTTGCTCAGGCGCCACGATCAGCTTGGGCGACAAGTTTTGCGGCAAGAATCATTTTGCGCCAGATCGGCAGGCTTGGCCTTCGAAGAGGGTTAGCGAAGCCGCGCGCGCGCATTACGCTCAACAGCGGCCGATACGATGCGGCCATCAGCCGCGCCGGGCGCATGGCCCGTGGGTCGCAATGTCGCATGGCAGCTTCGGCAGCGTCAAATTTGCGCTCTGCGCGATCCGCGATCATGGAAAGAACCCGGGGTAGGCGGCCTGCAGCAAGAGCAGCGTCAGGTGTCAGAGGTACATGTTCGGCCTCAAGCAACTCACGCGGCAGATAAAGCCGGCCACGCGCAGCATCTTCTCCCAGATCACGAAGAATGTTTGTCAGTTGCAAAGCACGCCCGAGGTGGGTCGCAACGGTCACCCCGTCCTTGCTTGCTTCGCCGAAAACACGAACCGACAATCGACCGACAGCAGACGCGACCCTGTCGCAGTACAGGTCGAGCGTGGCCTCGTCCGGCGCCACAATCGTCTCCATCGCGTCCATTGCCATTCCGTCAATTACTGAAATAAAATCAGCATATTGCAGATCATAATTTCGGATAGAGGCGAGCAAGATTCGAGTGATCGGATCGTCGGCCTTTCCTTGCCAGAGAGCTTCGATCCGGTGTCTCCATACTGTCAGGCCGGCGTGGCGCTCCATCGTCGTCAAGCCTTCGTTATCGGCAATATCGTCGACCGCTCGGCAGAATGCATAGATCCCGTACATTGCTATTCGCCGGGGGCGAGGCAGGATGGTCATTCCCCGGTAGAAGGACGTACCGGCTGCGCGCGTGAGAGCGGTAACCGCGGTCACGTCTGCACCTGAGTATGCAGCATTAATGCCGGCAGGGGCGTTCATGTATGTCACGCGAGGCGCGGCAGCGCGGAAAGAATCGCGGATGCGACGTCAGTGGCCCGCAGCTTTACGCGCATCGCCAGAGGATCATTGTGGTTCAATCGAGCCTGTAATCGTCGAGCGAGAGCAGTAATGACTGCAGTTTCAATCCGCAGCCGCCGGTTGTCCACCAACTTGGGTAGGTCAGCTGCGATAGCATTCAGCTTGTTGTTCTCCCTCAAGATCATCGCGAAAGCCCGACGGAGCCCGGGCGATGTTCGTGCAGCAGCCACTTCTTCGGTCGAGGATTTGGCCTCGCGGAGCCAATCCTGCGGGAGATAGCAGCGATCGAGCGTGCGAAGATCATTGGCGCAGTCCTGCAAATGGTTGAGCACCTGCAATGAGGCGCATAACGCATCGGACGCGCGCCAAGTTACATGCTTTTCACCGTGCAGTTCCAGCACATAGCGTCCGACGGGAGCCGCGGAATAGCGACAATACTCCATTAACTCCGTCCAGCTCGCATAGCGTTTCTTCGTTGCATCCTGTCGAAAGGCGACGAGTAGTTCCCGGGCATGCGTTGCTGTAACGTTGGTGGCCACCAGACTTGTGCGCAGTGCGGTCGCTGTTGGCGACCCGGATTCTCGCGCCCCGGTTAGTACCGCCTCCATGATGTCAAGGCGCTGGATCTTTTCCTCGGGTGGCAATTGAGGGTGGTCGGCAATGTCATCGGCATTTCTTGCAAATGCGTAAAAGGCATGTACGTGCCGGCGCAGATCCCGCCGGATCAGGATCGAACCAACCGGGAAGTTTTCGTTGGCACGGTCTTTTCCGGACCAGGCTTCGGCATTTTCTCCAGCAAAGGCTCCGCTCACGCAGCACTCCCGTAGTCACGATTTTTCCAGGCTGCACCAGCACCTTGCCAGTACCGCCACGCAGACGTGATAGTCGCCTCCATGTACACGAGGGCGATTACGGGCAACATCAGTCCCCAAGCCCACGTTAGTCCATAACGTCGCAGTGTCGGCTGGTAGGTTAAAATAGCGGTAACATAGGCAATCCAGCCGAACAGCGCGGTTTCCCATCGACCAAACAGGATGGCAGCGGTGGGCAGAAGCCAAACGAAAGCCAGACCGAGGAGCGCCAAGCCCAGGAGCAGCGGTGAGTAGCGTAGTTGCGTGAACGCGGTTCGGGCGATCATTTCCCGGATATCACTGGCGTGGGGGTATCGCCGGATGGAGCGTGCAAGGCCCGAATGCCCGAGAAAAATCGCGCCATGCCGCTTTACCCGGCGCGCGAGTGTCACATCGTCGATCAGCGCGTTGTGCATCGCCTTGAGGCCACCGATCTGCTCCAAGGCTGTTCGGCGGATGAGCACGGTGCCGCCCGCGGCAGCGGCTGTGGCGGAGAACGGATTGTTCACACGCGCGAACGGGTAGAGCATTTGGAAAAAGTACACGAATGCGGGAATCAGTGCACGCTCCGCAACGCTTTCGCAATTCAACCGGGCCATTTCGGACACCATTTGCAGCGGCTGGCCGTGGGAAGGTGTTTCCAGCCGGGCGACCAGCGCGGAGAGATGCCGCGGGTCATGGACGATATCCGCATCAGTAAAAAAGATTAGCGGACTTGTCGTTTCTGCCACGCCTTGGTCGAGGGCAAACAACTTACCAGACCACGCGGGAGGTTTATCCGCACCGGTAATGATCGTCAGGCGCGAGTCTTCTCCGGCCGCCCTCCGAGCAATATCAGCAGTGCCATCCGTGCTTCGATCGTCGACCAGAATGACTCGGAACGGCCCCTTGTAATCCTGTCCGAGAAGTGAACCAATGGCAGCGTCAATTGTTTCTGCTTCATCACGCGCCGGCACGATTATATCGACGGCGGGGGTGTTGCCCGGGAGTGCGGGCGAGAGTTCCGGAGTGCTGCGCCAGAAATCGCCGTGCAGGGCATAAAGATAAATCCAGACCAACGCCGCGATGGCCACGACAGTCATCGCGTTGCTCCGGTCGTGGTAAGGGGATGATAGGCAATCGATGCCAGCTTGCCTCGACGGCAGAAATCCACCAATGCATCCTCGAATGCGCGGCGCGCAGGTCGCGGCTGGTACCCAAGGCATTGTTCGGCTTTTGCCGAGGTGTAGAACATTCGCCTACGAGCCATGGCCAGCATGTCACGCGTCATCAGCGGTTGCTTGCCGGAGACACGTGCCCATGCTTCCAATAGCGACGCAACAGGCATGAGTGGTGTGATCGGCAGTTTTACGCGCGGGGGCGCGCGGCCTGCCAGTTGAGCAATGAGGCGGCAAATTTCTGAAAGCATCAGGTTTTCACCGCCCAAAATATACCCCTCACCCGTTTGACCATATGCCAGCGCAAGAAGGTGGCCGCGAGCAACGTCATCGACATGCACAATGTTCATACCCGTTTCCACGTAGGCCGGCATGTGCCCTCGGGCAGCGTCAAGCACCAGCTGCCCGGTTGGAGTCGGTTTGATGTCGCCCGGCCCCACGGGTGCCGAAGGATTGACGATCACGACGTCCAGGCCTTTGGCGACCAGGTGTCGCACTGCAATTTCCGCTTCGTATTTCGACAATTTGTAGGGTCCAACGTGGTCCTGCGGGCCGTGAGGCGTCGTCTCGTCGGCGGGACTGCCATCTGTCGTGAGGCCAAGCGCTGCAACACTGCTGGTGTAGACAATGCGTGATACACCGGCATCGCCAGCAGCACGCAGGAGTGAAATAGTGCCGTCAATATTGGTCCGGCGCATGGATGCGGGGTCGGGTACCCAGAGCCGATAATCAGCGGCCACGTGGAACACATACCGGCAGCCGGCGACCGCGCGCGCAAGCGATTCGTGGTCCGTAAGGTTGGCGACGACGCGCTCGCCCGGCACCTCAGAAATATTCGACAGGTCACTGTTACGCCGGTGCATCAGCCGAAGCGGAAGACCTGCTGAAGCAAGCGTGCGGGCCACGGCCGCGCCAACGAAACCGGTGGCGCCGGTGATCAGCGTGAGACCAGTGCGATCAATAACTGCAGCAGGATCGCCAAGATGGCGCGGATCGGTCACGGGGAGCTTTCGACGAACTGCTTCATAAGCAACGCCATAAAGAAATTTTCCAATGCCCGCAAAGCTGCGCGGGTTCAAGCGTCTTCCTTCAATCTCCCTTCGCCTCCAGTTCGGTCAGGCGCATCACGCGTGCTGTTGCGGTCCAGATCAGGAAAGGGATAATCGGCCGATCGGGATAAATTGCCCGCAAAACGCGCACATACGCGCCGATTTGCGCCCGGTACGCCAGCGGTACGCCGAAGACGTCGGACGGTACGGCACGGTCAGTCTTGTAATCTGCGATCAGTATCTGGCTTTGCCCAACCACCAGGCGGTCGATAACGCCGGCAATTTCGACGCCGTCGATGATACCGGCGACTGGCGCTTCACCGCGTGAACCGTGTGAGAACAGAGGTGCTAATTCAGGATGATTTAAGATTGCCATGATTTCCGAGACAATCCTCTCCTGTAATGAGGTATCAATTCCGTGCCCGGGTTGACCAAGGAAAGCTCGAGCCGCTGATTCTCTGACCTCGGGCTCAAGATCAGGCAAGTGCTGGAAGAGCAAGTGAGTCAGCCGCCCTCTCACCATCGCGGCATCGTGGCGTTGCCGCCGACGCGCCGCATCGAGTGGCGAGCTGCTGGCTAAGTCGCGGGCATAACCCTCGGCAACCCGGCTTGGTACCAGCTTGTCAGGTTGTTGGGGCCGACGAGGCGGTGCTTCAGCGCACCAACCAGTGGAGGGGCCGATCCAGTCTGGAAGCGAGGGCCTGAAGCGCATCGCGTCGGTGCTCAGGCGGTCTGGCGGAGCAGTTTGGATTGCTTCCAGCCTCAGCGCGTGGCTAGCCCATGGCAGATCGATTGCTATCGGTACGGCTTTGAGCCGCGCGAAGGCGTCGGCCACGTGCCGGTACCAGCTGCCTTCCGGCAGCGGCTTTCGTGGGGCCGCACCGCAGATGATCAAGCCGTCTTCCGCGCGGGTCAGAGCGACGTATAGTAGGCGGTTGGCCTCCTCTTGCGCGAGGGTATGAGCTTCGGCAACAGCGGCTTCAACGGCCCGGCTGCGCAATTCTGCACGAGGGCAGAAAATGGGAACCGGCAATTTCGAGTGCGGTGCCCGAATCCAATGGATCGTGTCCCGTTGCGGCACTGTGCCGGTTGTGTCCGGAAGAATGACGAGGGGTGCCTGCAGGCCTTTCGCACCATGGACCGTCATGATCCGCACGGAATCACTGGAGGCTTCCGCTTCACGTTTTACCTCCGCCGCTGCAGCGCTGATTGCAGCGAGAAACCCCTGCATGCTCGGAGGGGCGTTGGTTTCGAATTCGATCGCGGTTGCGAGGAATTCGTCGATTGGCTCGGCTTGCTCCGGCCCGAGCCGGGCAAGCAACCG
Organism: Acidiphilium sp.; assembly: GCA_027449105.1. Taxonomy (GTDB): domain Bacteria; phylum Pseudomonadota; class Alphaproteobacteria; order Acetobacterales; family Acetobacteraceae; genus Acidiphilium. The sequence goes on from DAIDMG010000005.1 coordinate 35,655, forward strand.
TGCGCGGCCACCGAGCGGTCCTAATGCCTCGGCAAAGAGTTTGTACGGACTCACGAAGTCAACGCGGTTCCGCAAGCTGCTAAAGAACGTCTCCGCCGCGGCCCAGTCTTGCCGGAGACATGCCCGCTCCAGCAACGCCGAATGCAAACTGCCGGAACGGTCTATTGCCAGCTCCATAAGGCTTTCGTCTGATAAGCCGCCCAATGGGCTTGTGAGGAACGTGGCAAACGCAACATCATCTTCTGGGAGAATCAGAGCGTCGGCCAGCGCGATCAGGTCGGCGACGGCCCTAGCCTCCGTCAAGAAGATTCGGTCGAGTCCGGCTACGGGAACCCCGCGCTGCTTGAGTGCTCGGGTCAACGCCGGGCCGAATTCATTCCGTACCCGAACCAGAACAAGGATATCGCCGGCTTGCAATGTTCGCCCACGTGCTGGGAGCTCGTACCGACCGATCGCCTGTTCGATCCAGCTTGCAAGCGCTGTCGCGAGACGCTGCCGTGGTGAAGTGCTGATGGTGTACGCCGTCGCGGCTTCCCATGGTTCTGGGGGTGGATCATCGGCGGCGGGTGCTAGTGGCCAAAGCATCACCGCGCCGCCCTGGCCCTGACGGCTTGTGGAGTGAACGAGATGCGCTCCGGCTTCAACTACTCCATGCCGAGCCGTGCCTGTGGCGAAAACTGAGTCGACGAGCGCGAGGATCGGCGCGACGGAACGGAACGAAGTCGCTAGGACACCGTCGTGCCAAGGTGCGTCAACTGAGCGCGCCTTTGCTGCGATGTTCATTCTCCAGGCATCGAAGCTAGCGAGGTCTGCGCCCTGAAAGCCATAAATCGACTGCTTGCGGTCGCCAACAGCGAAGATGGTACGGTTCTGGTTCCGAGCATTTAGGCCCGAGAAAAATTCCTCTCCGATGGCGTCGATTACGCCCCACTGGCTGGGAGCAATGTCCTGGACTTCATCCAGGAGAAGGTGGTCGATGCCGCCGTCAAGCTTGTAGAGAACCCATGCTGCGCCTGGATCTTTTAACACCCCGGCTGTCTTCGTGATCAGGTCGGCATGATCGAAGTGCCCAGTCGTACGCTTTTCGGCGGCTTCTTCCACCTGCAGATCGAACAGGAGACGTAGTAAGCTAGCGGATAATTCGGCAAGCGTGCTAGCCGCGAGTTGTTCGCAGACGTTGCCGAGTCGTGTTTGTTCGGCCTCGATAACCCCGAAGAGAGCGGGTTGTGCTTCATCGAGTGCCTTGCTCAGAAACGCTGGCTTCGCGCGTGGAGCTCCGTTACCGGTCAGAAAGCCGGAACGCCATTGTGCCCATGAGGCACACCGGTCCTCCTTGCTCAGGGCAATCCACGCGAGAAGGTTGAATGCCCGCGTCCGGGCGCGGGGAGAAGAGTCTTCGGAAATGATTTGCAGCGCTGCGGTGAGCTGTTCTGCATGCGGCGGAGTGACCGCTGCATCCCACAGCCGAGAGCCATTAACGTCGAGCACACCGAGAGCATCCCGTTGCAGTCGTGCAATCGCATCGGCGGTTTCATATTGCGTAAACAGCCTCGCAAGCGCGCCACGCGGGTCGTCCATCAACATGTCTGTAAGTTCGGCGAACTGTTGTTCGGACTGCTGCTCGGCAAGCAAGGATAACGCGCTCTGATCCGGTGTTTTGAGCAAGATACGTTCGCGTACGGCGCGTCGGCGCAGCATCACTTCGGTAGGTTCAGCTATAGCAAAGTGGGGAGGAATTCCGGCTTCGAGTGGAAACCTTCGCAGCAGCGATTGGCAGAACGAATGGATGGTTGCAATCCGCATACCGCCAGGCAAATCCAGCACGAGGCCAAATAACGCTCGCGCCCGAGCGCGCTGCCCCTCATCAGGCGCGTAACCAAGTGATGCCAGTTCGACGTTAAGAGCAGCGTCGCTCACAATCGCCCATGTGCCCAGGCGATCGCGCAGGCGGATTGCCATCTCTGCGGCCGCCGCTCGCGTGAAGGTAAGGCAGAGAATGCGTTGAGGGGATACTCCTTCGAGCATCAACCGTAGCAAGCGGTCCGTCAGCAGTTTGGTCTTTCCGGAACCTGCCGAAGCGTCGACAAACGCCGAAACGGATGGATCTGCCGCTTTTCTTTGGGCGAAATTTGCTTCCTTGATGGCGTCGGTCACACGGTGTCATCCCATTCTGCGCGGCGTGAGACACCCGCATACGGCTGAGCATAAGGCTGGCGGCCAGGGTGTGGCATGTCAAGAAACGGAACCTCCGGGTCCGCATAGTACGCAAGGATCGCTGGTATTTTCGTGCGCGCCTGCGTGATTGCCATTGCTAACGCTTCTGGATCGTCGTTGAACAATGTTCGGATTTGTCCCTCGGTCGCTCCGCCAGTGAGTTTCCAGTATGCGAGCTCAACGACCGGCCCGTGGAAATCGGCGCCGAATCCACCTGCTTCCGCAATGACGGCCTCCAGCGGTAATTGTGGTGAAATACCGGTGCCGACTGCCTGATCATCGGGTGCCCAACCGGTTTTGTAGTCGATGATCGCAATGCTGCCGTCATTGCGGCGCTCGATCCGGTCGGCACGGCCGTGGATTGTGAATTGGTGGAATCGCCACTCCCCCGTGCGTTCACGTCCAACGGCTGTGAATGGTGGCCGTTCACGCTCGAGTCCTACGATCCAGTTGGCGATGCGGCGAAGCCGCACCTTCCAGAATACGTTCAGGGCCGATCGTACGTGGCTGTCCTGTAGGAGCCGTTCAAACACGTCTGCAAGTTTCCCTGCTGCGTCCGGCGCCGCTAGCGCGCGAGGGTCGCTGGCCATTTCTGCGAGACCTTGGTGGACAATGTTTCCAAATAACGCCGCGTCGGTTTCTGCATCTAACGGTTCAAGCGGAAGGAGGTGCAGAATGCGCCGGGCATAGATTGCGTACGGATCGGCGAGAAGCGTTGCCACGTCTGAAATCGAGTACCGTAAAGGGCGTCGTATGCGGGGTGGGCGGGGCTCGGGAGGCGGACGCAGCACGCGTTCCTTCTCGTGGTCGAGTTGAGCGGCCCACGCCTCTGCGGGATGATGAGTCAATGTCTCCCCCGCGCCATTCAGCATGGTTTCGATTCGCAGCAGGAATCTCGAGACGATCGTCGGTGATCTGGCTCGCTTCTTAGGGGCAGAAAACACGACGCGAGGGCAGGTGGCGACTAGGTTGATAACATCTTGTGCCATTTCGCCAATTCGATCCATGGCATCGGGCAGTCCGGCATCGCGCCGCATTTCGCGAGACAAGAACGGCCCAGGGTCGGGTTCGGCCGGAAACACACCTTCAACCATGCTGCCGAGGACAAGTGTATCAACATATTGAAGCCGAGCTTCCATGATGCCCCAGATCGCGACACGCGGCTCGGCATCACGAGTTCGCGGTCGTCGCAGAATCGCTCCGGCCAGCAAAGCCTCCAGCAGCATTGGAAGCTCGGCTGGCGACACTTCGGGCAGAGACTCATCGAAAGCGTCCAAGATCTCGGCCAGATGTCTGGAAAGCTCTCCGCCAGCCTCTCCGCTCCATAACGGTTCGGGACCTGCGTCACTGTTGCTCGAAGCGAGCAGCTCGGCTGCGGAGATTAGTGCTTCAAGCAGTGCTAGCGGTGGAACCGCGGGGGCAGACATGATGTTTCCAAGCGCCAGGGTCCGGTCATCCAGATCGGCAATAAAGTCCGCCAGCGCACCATTTCCCGCATGTTCTGCGATGGTCTTGAGTGAAGCAAATCCCGGTTGCGGCTGGTGTTCTCGTAGAAATAGATCGAGAGCACGGGCCATGCTCCGGCATTCCGACGGCGCGCGCCCAACGGCGGCGAGCGGATGCTTTAGCAGGGAAAGGAGCGGTATGGCTGAATATTTTTCTTTGGCAGCATGAGCAACAAGACGCAGGAATGCGGCTGGAGGGCTATTGGCGAGGGGCTCACCAGCACTGTCTTCCGTGCGGATTCCGAGGCGTGACAGCTCGGCAGAGACGCGGGTGGCCAAGCTGCGATCAGGCGTGACCAGGGCCGCGGTTTCCTCCGGGGATTCGAGAGCGTCGCGAAGCAGGAGAGCGACAGCGCGTGCCTCCTCCTGTTCGTCGGCACAGGCGAGACGAAACAGATTCACCGGCCGGAATGGCAGGCCTTCCTGCCACGCGGAAAGAAAACCGGCTGGCAGAAACGCTTGGCGCAGCAACTGAACCCGACCCTCTGGAACGGCTCCCACGGAGTTTGCCCGGGGCGCAACGTCGTCGCGAGACACACCGATCGCAGCAAGAAACCGCTTCAGTCCCGCCTGCGGATGGCTTGGAGCATCAATCAACGTGTCCCATGCTGACTCAGCCAGCTCTGGGTCGTAGCCGGCGAGCACGACGGCGCCATGCTCAAGCGCTGCGATGGTGCGGGCGAGGCGGGTGAGGGCTGGTGAAGCGGCGGAGAAGCCGGCCAGCCAAATCGGGTATGGTGGTCGCAGGGTTGCTAGCCGTGCCTCCTCGGCATCGAGTAACATGCGGTGTCGCTTTGATCCATCGACGAGGCCGCGTTCACCCAAAATCTTTGGCCATGCGTGCGTGACGATTTCAAGGAAATCAAGGGTTCGCTGCCAATGGGCCGCGATTTCGGGAGCGACGATCTGCTGCAGGTTCGCCGCAAGATCGATCTCGGCTTGCTCTGCTTCGTCGATCAACAAGGCCAGCTCATCCGCGAGGAGCAGGGCTTCCGCGAGACAGGGGAGAGGACGGTCATCAACTCTGGCGGCAAGGATTAGCCGAGCAAGGACTATACGTCGTGCATGGGGTTTGATTGCAGTCGGCAATTCGAGTGCGTTGGTGAGCACGAGGCCGGTTTCATCAAGGGCCCCGATGGCGATGATTCGTGGCAGCACCAACGGCTTGCCATGTGCTTGAAGAAACGCTGCTGCCGCCGCGCGCGCCGCCCGGCGAGTCGGGAGGATCAGAATGCCATCTGCCGGATCACGGTGGTATTGTCGCGCGTGATCAAGCCATCGATGGGCCAGCGAAAGCAAGAATGGGCGGTCTACCGGCAGGGCGATAACGCTTGGATTCATTGGGGAAGCACCTCAACCAGCCTTGCGGGTCCTTCAAGGTGGGCGCGCCGCCCCTTTTCGCCATCCCACAGAAGGCTGATTTTTAGATAACCGTCCGGAAGGTAATCGTTCAGCCGATCAGGCCACTCGATCAGGAGAATGCCGCCCGCTGCAGCTTCGTCCAGGCCCAGCTCCAGTGCCTCCGCCGCATTCTGAACTCTCCACAGGTCAGCATGGGTAACCGGGGGCACAAGGCCGTACGTTTGGACGAGCGTGAAACTCGGACTCGGCACGATCAGCTCGGGATCATCGGCCCTCGCGCGGATGTACGCGCGCGCAAAAGTCGACTTGCCCACGCCCAGAGGGCCTTCAAGCAATATCGTATCGCCGGCGCGTGACCGTGCGGCGACCGCACGGGCAAGAGCTTCCGTCGTACCTTCATTGGGAAGAAAAATATTGCGCGTCACCATAGGAAGCTCCGATTGGAAATCACTTGTTTTAAATGCGGTCCACTTACGTAGGTAATGTGCCGCAATTGTACGGAAGTCGCGAGAGGGGGCATTGACCGCGCCCCTGCTTCCGCTACCGATGGGGCATGGCAGACGTAATTACGGCCGATGTGGCCATCGTTGGCGCCGGTCCGGTTGGGCTGTTCGCTGTTTTCCAATGCGGGATGTTGAAGATGTCGAGCGTGCTGATCGACGCGCTCGGCGAGGTCGGTGGGCAATGCACAGCGCTTTACCCCGAAAAGCCAATATACGATATTCCTGCCTATCCTGAGATTGCTGCCTCTGACCTGATCAGTCATTTGGAGACGCAAATGGCGCCCTTCGCGCCTCCACGATTGCTCGGGCGCAGGGTCATCGAGCTTAAGGGACAAGCGGGTGAGTTCGTGCTTGGCACTGACGGTGACGACATCATCCACGCTAAGGCCGTCATCATTGCGGCCGGCGCCGGAGCGTTCGGACCAAAACGTCCGCCGCTCGAAGATTTGGCTGCGTATGAAGCGTCCGGTGCCGTCCAATACTATGTGCGGAGGAAAGAAGCGCTACGCGGCAAGAGGATCGTCATTGCTGGCGGTGGGGACTCAGCCTTGGATTGGGCGCTTATCCTCAAAGACGTGGCCGCGTCGACAGCGATCGTACACCGACGTTCCAAGTTCCGAGCGGCGCCGGAAACCGCAGCCCAACTGGACGCAGCTGCTGCGAGCGGTGCGATCACGCTCGTAACCCCGTATCAATTGCATGCATTACATGGGCGCTCGGGAACTTTACATGCGGTTGAAGTCGTAGACCTAGATGGCGCGCGGAAAATGTTGGAGGCCGACGTTTTGCTGCCGTTTTTTGGCCTAGCAACGGATCTTGGGCCGATTGCGACCTGGGGCGTCGATCTTACTATGCATCGGGTCAGCGTTACGCCATCAAGTTGTGAGACCAACATCCATGGAATTTTTGCGATTGGTGATGTGGCCAATTATCCTGGCAAACTGAAGCTGATCCTGCAGGGTTTTTCGGAAGCAGCAGTAGCAGCCCATGCTATGTTCGGGATCGTTCATCCGGGCGAAGCCTTGCATTTCGAATATTCAACTTCAAAGGGTGTGACGCCGTGAGCGACTTGCTTCGCCACGTGTTCCGGAGGGGGGATAGCTTACGGACGCCGTGGCGCCTGTTATTATTTCTGACAATTTTTGGCATGGTATTAATTGCCGAGTTCGTCATAATCGTCCTCTACTTCGAATTTTTTGATTCCCATTTTCTTGCGATGATGAAGGCATATCGTCATGCCCATACGCGCATTGGGCCCGGCTTTGTGTTGGTTCAGGAGATACCGACGATAATCGCATATATTGCCGCTTTATCAGGCCTCGCGCGGATTGAGCGGCGTCGGATCCGCGATTATTTTTTGGATGGCCCGCGGTTGTGGCCCTTGATGTTGGGGTTTTTTTGGGGTTTTGCTCTGCTCAACATGCTAATGGCGATTTTATGGCTCGATGGAAAAGTCACAGTTTCTCTCGCGGACCATGGTACGCTATCGATCCTGCACCATGGTACGATTTGGCTGGTTGCGTGTTTGTGCATCGCATTCGCCGAAGAAAATCTGTTTCGTGGATTTCTGTTGTTTACTCTGGAGCGGGCGATCCGGTTCTGGCCGGCAGCAATCCTCTTGGCAATCGGCTTTGGCCTCGCCCACGGGGAAAATCCGGGGGAGACCCCGATCGGGGAACTTTTTGCCGGGCTTTACGCTCTCGTGATCTGCTTGAGCATATACTACACGCGTTCACTGTGGTGGGCGATCGGCTATCATGCCGCATGGGATTGGTCTGAATCGTATCTGTATGGCACTGCGGACAGCGGCGTTGTTTCCAGTGGGCGATTGCTTACGAGCGTGCCTCGCGGCAACGTCTATCTAAGTGGCGGGCCGACAGGGCCGGAAGGAAGTTTATTTGCTATTGTTGCTATTGTCGTAACCGTCTTGGTAATCAGGCTAACTCTAAGGAATTCGTCCGCACGGACTACAGAGTTTTGTCTTCCGGAAAATCAGCGCCTGGTTTGACGAGGCCAGCCCAGAAGATCGTGGCCGTAAAGCAGCGGCACGGTGAGCAAGATAGTGCCATGATGGACGACCTGCATCGGCGGGATTGCAGTCAGACTTTTGAACCGACCGGCGTATTCGGCCCTGATCGCAGGAACCGCACCTGGCATTGCGGCGATCAGGACATCGTGACCAATCAACGATCGTGGCGGATGAGTGAACCCAAATTCGTGAGGGTCTCCGCCGAAAACAGTTACCGGAATGTTAGGCCCAAGCGCGTAGCCAATTTTTCCCGCGAAGAACCAGCGCATGGCGGCGATGACCAAATTATGATTCTGTGCAAAGCCGCGCCGAACGAATTGAGTTCGCAAACTGGTCCAGTCGGCGGCTTGAATTTCCGGAGAGTGACCAGCAGAAAAAAAGGAATTAAATCCTGGAACGACGTCAAAGCTAATTTCCCCTGCGATAAACAGTGCGGCTGCAGCAAGCAGGAGTCCGGTTCCTATCGCAGTACGGTGTACGGCAGTCTGAAACCGTCCTGTTAATTCAGAGATCCACGCGCCTAACAGTGGAAAAAGCATCAGGTATCCGGGGGCGGCCCAATGGTAGAGGATCTTGCGAGACGACCATACGGCTACGAGCGAAAACAGCACTACAGGTATAATGGCTAACATCGCCAGGAAACGGAAGCGGCGGTCGGCGTCGAACCTGAACCCTCGCAGCATCAGCCAGATCTGCGGACCAAAAATCCATGGAAGGACAAACAGCGCTTCGCCCGCCCAAACGATAAATGGCCGCAGCGGGTGAAATGAGGTGCCGATGGCTCGACTCCCCTGAAAGCCAAAGGAGATCCATCCGTGCTGCGCATTCCAGATTAGCACCGGGGAAAAGAAAAGAATCGCGATTGCTCCGGCCACCCACGGCCAAGCGGTCGCAAGGCTGCGGCGCCCGCCTGCGTCGAACGCCAGAAACAACAGCGCGCCCATGGCCACGAGCGCAGCGCTGTATTTGGCGTCCATCGCAAGTCCGAGACAGGCGCCTGCAATAAGCCAGTGTCCTGCGCGAGGTTCAGCGCGCATTTCGGGGTTGCCTATCCCAAGTGCGGAGGCCAGGGCCCACGCGGAGGCAAGAAGGAAAAAATCGAGCGGCCCGTCAGGCAAAACCCACGTTCCGAAAGCAAGTGAAAACACCGGCGAAAGATTAAGGGTAATGACCGCCCATAGCGCAGCCTTGGACGAAAAAAGCCGTCGTGTCAGACCAAACATCAGGGCAGACGTGCCCACGAACATCAGGATAAACGGCAACCGTACGACGATGGGCGTATCCAGGCCGGTAACATGTCGGATCGCTAGCTCCATCCACCAGGAAACCGGTGGATGGTCAAAATACGAGAGATGAAAGCTGTTCGCTGACGCGACCATATAGCTTTCATCGATACCAAGCCCCATGCCTAGGCCGAGCAGCAGCCGAATGGAAGTGGCCAACAGGACAACAAGCGCGGCTTGGCGCGCGGGCGATAGATGCTTCATGATTGATGCCGATGGGCGAGGATGAGGTGGTGGTCAAGGTATTGTCACTAAAGTCTGAAACGAAGCGTCGCATTTTTGCACAAGCTGACGTTGCCACAGCCTGTCCGAGACTGTAGCGCGAGAAGGTCTGCGGCATAGCTGTGAAGGTCGATGGTCGATCAATCGCAACTTCTTGCGCGTTGGCAACTTTGTTTCTAGCCGGGCTCCTGCCATGTCATACGCATGCGATCAAAAATAGCTGCCGGCGATTCCCTGCTACGAATGCTTTGGTTTTGGAAGCAGTTGTCGTTGACAAAGTGCTTCAATGCCTACCGTCCGGGTGAGCCACCGTCGTCGCCCAGAATCTGCTTTCTTTTTGTGGCGGCATTTGCTCTGGTGGCTGCCGTTTCACCTCGCCTGGGCGCAGACCAGATGCTCCAACTTGGTGCAGGCATCGTCAGCCATGGTACAAAAGCGGGGGCGTTGCCGTGTATGGCCTGTCACGGTGCCATGCTCGAAGGTAATGCTGCAATTGGTGCGCCACGTCTCGCCGGTCTTCCCGTTGCCACGACCTATGCGGCTTTGGACAGAATCGCGGCAGGGCGCCTAGGTAAAAACTATGTTATGCGAGATGTTGCCAAGGCGCTAACGGAGCGCCAAAAAACCGCGATTGCCACATATCTGGCCTCGCTCGCGCCAAAACATTGATGCGTGGGTTGGACGTCTTCAGTCCGGTGTGGACTGGGACGATTTTCGTGTGCCGCGAGATGGCATTGCGTCGAATCCGGGATCAACACAATGCCATCTCCCGATGAGCGAGTGAAGCGGAAACGTTGCTCAACCGCGCGCAGCGAGCCAGGTAAAGAAAGACGGTCTCGGTGGAGCATTCACCAGCGCCTTCAGCTTGTTGACGATCAAGTCATAATTCGGGTGTTGCGTGACCCCCAACCGAGCAATCAGATATCGCGCATTTCCGTGTGGGCCAAAGACGTAAATCGACGAGGAATGCGTTACCTTATACCTACGCGGATCAGTCGAGCGATGCACCGAAAAAACAACCCTATAACGACGCGCCAACGAGTACAGCTGGTTTGGGTCCCCGCGTAGCCCTTGGAATCGCGGATCGAATAAAGCGAGATATTTCTTCAGTCCCGCGAGGCGGTCGCGATGCGGGTCAACGGTCACGAAGAGAAATGCGATGCGGTCTGCATTGCGTCCCAAGTGCTCAAAGATCCGGCGAATTTTGTAGAGTGTGTCTGGGCATACATCGGGACAATTCGTATAGCCGAAGTACAACATTACAACCTTGCCGCGAAAATTCGTGGCCGATACCGGTTGTCTGGTAGAAGCTTCGCGCATCCGAAATTGCAGCGGCGGCAGCATTCCTGCGATGTCGATTACATCGCGCCTGGCGGCATGGCCCTGCGCCACAGTCCCAAGAACGAGGGCTATGGCACCAAAAAACAAGAGGGGGCGAGGAATTCCGAAAAGCATCTGCTTATTGTGCCGCATATTGACGTCTGGCTGCAATCACTTGCAGTTTGCTATCTTGTGGAAGATCATCCGCGGTTGAATCTTGTGGGAGATCATCATGTCCCAGCAGAACGATACGAAGTTCCATGATCTGCCCATCGGCATTGCTGCGGCAGGCGTTCGGATTGAAAGCGACTCAATGGGTGAGATCGCGGTTCCTGCCGAGCATTACTGGGGCGCCCAAACTGCTCGGGCACTGGTTCATTTCGCGATCGGCACCGAGCGGCTTCCGCCCGCACTCTATCACGCTTACGGCATTGTCAAACGTGCGGCTGCGGAAGTGAACGCAAGTGGGGGACACCTGCCGGAGTACAAGGCACATGCTATCATTCACGCGGCCGGCGAGGTCGCTTCTGGTGCGCTTGATGATGAGTTTCCCCTGAGCATGTGGCAAACCGGCTCCGGGACCCAGACCAACATGAACGTCAACGAGGTGATTGCCAATCGCGCCATACAGCTGCTCGGCGGCAGAATTGGGTCGAAAAGTCCGGTTCACCCGAATGATGACGTCAACATGGCGCAGTCTTCCAATGATTCTTTTCCGACGGCCACGCACGTCGCGACGGCGCTTGCCATTCAGCGGCAGGTCCGCCCGGCAGTCGTGACGCTTGCCGACACGATTGAGCGTAAGTCGTCGGAATGGATCGATGTCGTAAAGATTGGCAGAACCCATTTGATGGATGCGGTTCCACTAACGGTAGGTCAGGAATGGTCTGGTTGGGCGGCTCAGCTCCGCTCTACGTTGGCAGTGCTCGACAGGAATTGCGCTGGACTTTTTGACCTTGCGGCCGGTGGTACTGCCGTTGGCACGGGCACGAACGCACCCCCAGGGTTTTCGCGCGCCATTGCCGCTCGCATAAGCGAACTCACCGGGCTCCCGTTTCGCAGTGCGCCGAACAAATTCGCCGGCCTCGCGGGCTTGGATGCATTGGCGGCGACGATGGCAGGGTTACGGGGCATTGCCATTGCGCTGATCAAAATTGCCAATGACCTGCGTTGGTTAGGTTCGGGCCCACGCTGCGGCATTGGCGAAGTGCGACTTCCCGAGAATGAGCCTGGCTCTTCGATCATGCCGGGCAAGATCAATCCGACGCAGTGCGAGGCAATCATAATGATCGGTACCCAGATACTCGGCCTCGATGCCGCCGTGGCGAGCGCGGCCGGTCAGGGTAATTTCCAACTCAATGTCATGCGACCGCTTGCGGCCTATAATCTGCTGACGTCGGCCCAACTCATTGCTGATGGCACGAGCGTTTTTCGCACGTACACTGTCGAGGGAGTGGAACTCAACAGGGAGCGAATTGCCGAATTTCTCGACCGATCGTTAATGCTCGTGACGGCTCTCTCTCCGATCATCGGATATGATCAAGCGGCGAAGATTGCTCATGAAGCTTATCGCCAGGGAATCGGTCTTCGCGACGCAGCTCTTGCCTCGGGTCTCGTCGACAGGGACACATTTGATAAAGCTGTCGATCCGGCTGCGATGACCGGGCACGGTTTCTCCGGAGCCTAACCGGAAGGATCATGCGAAGTCTTGGGAACTATCAAGTTGCCGTAGCAAGCACCAGATGTGGTACTTTGGTCTGACCTGACATCGGAGCCGCGTTACCTTTTTCCGCACCGAAGTATGGGTTGTGCAATCGCGGGTCGGCGGTGGAACCCCTCCCACCGGATCGGGTGCTGAGCCCCCTGCGCTCGCGGAACTGGCGGACCAATTCGGCGAGGATTGACGCTTTTGACTGGAACACGGAACCGATAGACAACGCACGGCGCTGTCCGATGTTCCGTGCGGCATTGACATCGGCGTGCATTTGAGTGCCGCAGCACAGGCACCGGAAGGTGCTTTGTGAAGGGCGATTTCGTTTATCCACGTAGCCGCAGCATGAACATGTCTGCGACGTGTAGGCAGGACTCACTTCTTCCGAGGTGATCCCGAAGCGATCTTCGAAGTCGGCCAGCTTGGCCCGCTTCCGAGGCGGCGCACATGCATACATCTCGCCGATCTCGACCACGCCTGAAAGGATGGGATTCGGTTCCGCCATCATGAGGCGAATCCGATGACCAAGATGCCACGCAGTTGCGTTGGAAACACCAGGCATCTCGCTCAGCTTCATGGCGGAGACGCCCTTTGACGAGGACACGATAAGGTAAATCGCGTGCGCCCATGTCAGCAGCGGCAGATGCGTCCGGTGCATCGGCGTCTCCGCCGTCACCGAGAACTGATGGTGACATGCGATACAGTTCCAGCGACGCG